>NZ_CP143423.1:92500-408744 GCF_014337925.2 Roseobacter fucihabitans
GCAGACGATCGTGACGGTCTTTTAGACCGCACGAAATTGACATCGTATAGAGAGATACAATTACAACACTGTTTGATCCCGCCGAGTAAGGCGAAGATCTCAGGTTTGTGCCAATCCCTTTGGGGTGAGGCGAGCGATTTTGCGACTGTTTCCTCGGTCAATCTTTCGTATGCAACCTGAAATGAACAGAGTTGTCCAAGTCAAGTACACTAACCCGAACAATGACGCTGATCTCCTGCACGGATGGTCAGCTATATGCGTTGTTCATTGTCTAGTTCTAAGGAACTAGGCGGGAAAAAGTATGCTTTTGATCCAGGATAAAGGTCATCTTTTAGTTACCAGCTGAGAGGGCCGCGATTGACGCAAGTCTTTCTTTTTCTGGATCAAATCAAGCGCGAAAAGGGCGTTTGGTGAATGCCTTGGCAGTAAGAGGCGATGAAAGACGTGATACTCTGCGATAAGCCATGGGGAGCTGAGAATAAGCTTTGATCCATGGATTTCTGAATGGGGCAACCCACCTGATACTTTGTTATTATTGTTCTTCGGAGCAGCTAATAATGAGGTAAAACAGGTATTTATAGACTGAATACATAGGTTTATAAAAGCAAACCCGGGGAACTGAAACATCTAAGTACCCGGAGGAAAGGAAATCAATTGATACTCCCCTAGTAGCGGCGAGCGAACGGGGATCAGCCGAGCCATGAGTGTGGTTAGAATGCGTTGGAATGCGCAACCAGAGTGGGTGATAGTCCCGTATAAGAAGCATGATTGGACGTATTAAGTAGGGCGGAACACGTGAAATTCTGTTTGAAGATCGGAGGACCACCTTCGAAGGCTAAGTACTCCTTACTGACCGATAGTGAACCAGTACCGTGAGGGAAAGGTGAAAAGCACCCCGACGAGGGGAGTGAAACAGTACCTGAAACCGAACGCCTACAATCAGTCGGAGCTTGACTAGAGTCTAATTTGGATGGAAAAGCATGAGCATGAAATCGCTTATGCTTACCATACCGTTAGTCCTTGCAACTACAGCATCCTTATCAGCCGCCGAATATGTTTTCGGTCTTGGTCAGGATGATGTCAGTGGTCAGGACGCGGAGGCTGCGGCCATTCAGCTCGAAATTCATTCCAACCCGGTACGCGAGTATCGGTGGGGAACGATTTCTGGAATGGTTGCTGCTCAAGTTGACGAGGATGGCGACACCTATCTGGGTGTTGGCTTATCATCGTTGTGGAACACATCAGATAAATGGTTCATCGAAGGAAGCCTGGCAGCAGGTTACTACGGTGAAGGCAATGGAGGAACCGATCTCGGTGGAAATCTTCAGTTCAGAACCCTTGTAGGTTTTGGCTACAGGTTGTCCGATCGGGCACGAATTTCCATCGCTGTTGACCATCTATCAAACGCAGGGATCGAAGACGTTAATCCAGGTCGTGAAGCAATTTGGATACGATACGGTAGATCCTTTTGATGCGTCCAAATTAGTCTCTAGTCTTGTGACGGCGTACCTTTTGTATAATGGGTCATCGACTTGGTCTCACGAGCAAGCTTAAGCCGTTAGGTGTAGGCGTAGCGAAAGCGAGTCTTAATAGGGCGTTGAGTTCGTGGGATCAGACCCGAAACCGAGTGATCTAGGCATGGCCAGGTTGAAGGTTAGGTAACACTAACTGGAGGACCGAACCCACATCCGTTGAAAAGGATCGGGATGAGCTGTGCCTAGGGGTGAAAGGCCAATCAAACTCGGAGATAGCTGGTTCTCTGCGAAATCTATTTAGGTAGAGCGTCATCCGAATACCCTCGGGGGTAGAGCACTGGATGGGTAATGGGGCCTTACCGGCTTACTGATCCTAACCAAACTCCGAATACCGAGGAGTACTAGATGGCAGACACACGGCGAATGCTAACGTCCGTCGTGAAGAGGGAAACAACCCTGACCTACAGCTAAGGCCCCTAATTCATGGCTAAGTGGGAAAGCAGGTGAGACGACCAAAACAACCAGGAGGTTGGCTTAGAAGCAGCCATCCTTTAAAGATAGCGTAACAGCTCACTGGTCTAAATAAGTTGTCTTGCGGCGAAGATGTAACGGGGCTCAAGCCATGAGCCGAAGCTTAGGATGCACATAGTGCATGGTAGCAGAGCGTAGTGTGACATAATTCCATGTGTCCTTACTCCCTTCGGGGATATTGGACACGCGGAGTTTTCTGTGAAGCCGGCGCGTGAGCGATCCGGTGGAGAGATCACTAGTGAGAATGATGACATGAGTAGCGACAAACAGTGTGAGAGACACTGTCGCCGAAAGTCCAAGGGTTCCTGCTTAAAGCTAATCTGAGCAGGGTAAGCCGACCCCTAAGGCGAGGCCGAAAGGCGTAGTCGATGGGAACCAGGTTAATATTCCTGGGCCAGATGGAAGTGACGGATCTCGAGGGTAGTTCATCCTTATTGGATTGAATGGGCTGCTTAGAGGTTCCTGGAAATAGCTCCATCGCTAGATCGTACCCTAAACCGACACAGGTGGACTGGTAGAGAATACCAAGGCGCTTGAGAGAACTATGTTGAAGGAACTCGGCAAAATACCTCCGTAAGTTCGCGAGAAGGAGGCCCAGTTTCTACGCAAGTATTGGCTGGGGGCACAAACCAGGGGGTGGCGACTGTTTATTAAAAACACAGGGCTCTGCGAAGTCGCAAGACGACGTATAGGGTCTGACGCCTGCCCGGTGCCTGAAGGTTAAAAGGAGGGGTGAGAGCTCTGAATTGAAGCCCAGGTAAACGGCGGCCGTAACTATAACGGTCCTAAGGTAGCGAAATTCCTTGTCGGGTAAGTTCCGACCTGCACGAATGGCGTAACGACTTCCCCGCTGTCTCCAACATAGACTCAGCGAAATTGAATTACCTGTCAAGATGCAGGTTTCCCGCGGTTAGACGGAAAGACCCCGTGCACCTTTACTACAACTTCACACTGGCATTAGGCCGAACATGTGCAGGATAGGTGGTGGGCTTTGAAGCGTGAACGCTAGTTTGCGTGGAGCCTCCCTTGAGATACCACCCTTGTTCTGCTTGATGTCTAACCGCGGTCCGTTATCCGGATCCGGGACCCTGTGTGGTGGGTAGTTTGACTGGGGCGGTCGCCTCCTAAAGCGTAACGGAGGCGCGCGAAGGTTGGCTCAGAGCGGTCGGAAATCGCTCGTTGAGTGCAATGGCAGAAGCCAGCCTGACTGCGAGACTGACAAGTCGAGCAGAGTCGAAAGACGGCCATAGTGATCCGGTGGTCCCGAGTGGAAGGGCCATCGCTCAACGGATAAAAGGTACGCCGGGGATAACAGGCTGATACTGCCCAAGAGTCCATATCGACGGCAGTGTTTGGCACCTCGATGTCGGCTCATCTCATCCTGGGGCTGGAGCAGGTCCCAAGGGTACGGCTGTTCGCCGTTTAAAGAGGTACGTGAGCTGGGTTTAGAACGTCGTGAGACAGTTCGGTCCCTATCTTCCGTGGGTGTAGGATACTTGAGAGGAGTTGCCCCTAGTACGAGAGGACCGGGGTGAACGATCCACTGGTGGACCTGTTGTTGCGCCAGCAGCAGTGCAGGGTAGCTATGATCGGAAAGGATAACCGCTGAAGGCATCTAAGCGGGAAGCCCCCCTCAAAACAAGGTATCCCTGAGGGCCGAGGTAGACCACCTCGTCGATAGGCCAGAGATGTAAGCACAGCAATGTGTTCAGTTGACTGGTACTAATTGCCCGATAGGCTTGATTTGATCCAGTAGAAGAGAGATTTTCTAGGATAATCAAAAGCATACACAGCACATTAGAGTGCATGACTTGGATGACAGAGGTTTTTCATGGTTTGGTGGTCATAGCGCGAGCAAAACACCCGATCCCATCCCGAACTCGGCAGTTAAGTGCCGCCGCGCCGATGGTACTGCGTCTTAAGGCGTGGGAGAGTAGGTCACCGCCAAACCTAGTAAAACCTCTGTAAAGTATCTCTCTATCGATGATATTGCACATATAAGTATTATACGCGTGCTGTAGTTTTGGCATTTATCTGTCGGTTTGAGCTTTTCGTATTTAAAACGGACGTGCTTTACCACGCAGAATCGTCATATATTCGTATGCTCCAGAAAATGAACCGCCCGTTGGGGTAAGGTTCATTTTCTGGAAGATTCGAAGATGCGATACTCGACCGGAAAGCATTGCGTTTTTGTAGCGTTGCATCGGATCATCTATTTAACGCCTTCCCACCTGTTTAAGTAGGGTATATATTAGCGGCCCCAATACGGCGATGCCTGATTTGGGCGTTTCTGGCCTAAAAGCGATACCATTGCGCATCGACAGGACGAGGTTACTCCCTCCGAAACGATCCACAATCTGCCCGCACAGTGCATCGAAAATGAGCATCACCCAGCTTCCCACTCTGATAACTTCAGCGGCCGATATGGCCGTATCGCCAAGACCTTCAAGGACCTTTGGGCCGAAGGAAAGATATGTGATGTCGGCTGCATTAAAAACGCCCCATGCGGGCGCAGCGCAGATTATCAAAAGCCACTCAAGGGCCCTCAGCGATGATGCTGATCGGCCGTGTACGGCTGACAGATCGTTTGGAGGTCGATAAAACAGCAAAACACCCGCGGCGGCGAGTAGGCAATAAGTCGAGGCGACTTGGAAAAGGGCTTGCCATGCGTAAGCTAAGGTAAGCGTGATCGACTTGTCCCATGGCAATGCCAAAGGGCCAGCTCATCACGAGAATGCTCATAGCGGTTGCGATCTCACAACCCTCAAATCAATCCGCCACCATTTTGGTGAAGTAGAGCGTGGTGAACAGGAATTCTGCGCCCGCAAATATGCGCCCCAACCCTATGGCCCAGCTTTCTGATGCAATGGATGTGACCTGCGCCCCTTAAACTCCTCCAAATTTGTGTAGAGTCTGCCCACCAGCAGGACGGACAAATGAAGGCACGTTTCACGGACGAACAAATCATAGCAATGATCAAAGAACAGGAAGCTGGTGAGAAGACTGCGGACGTATGTCGGCGGCATGCATTGCCCGGCAGGCGATTGCGAAGCAATCTGCCGGGAGGGGGATCAGCTCAGCAACGTTCTACAAATACAAATCGAAGTATGGCGGCATGGAGCCGTCCGACGCGAAGCGACTGGGTGCGCTTGAGGATGAGAACAGCAAGCTGAAGAAGCTGTTGGCTGAACAAATGTTGGACAACGCCATGTTGCGAGACATCAATTCAAAAAAACGGTGACGCCCGCCCTGAAGCGGCAAGCTGTGGTGCATTTGATGGCGGCCCATCAAGTCAGTCAACGGCGGGCGTGTGATGTTTTACAAGTTGATCGATCCTCGGTGCGATATCTGTCGCGCCGAGGCGATGATGCTGAGCTAAGAGATGCAATCAAACGCGTTTCTCGTGAACGACGTCGGTTTGGGTGCCGCCGCATCCACGTGATGATTGCGCGGGAGGGCTTTGAGGTGAACCACAAGAAAGTGCGGCGCATCTATCGTGAAGAGAGAAGCTTCAGGTGTGTCGCAGGGGTGGCAGGAAGCGCGCGTTGGGAACGAGGAAGCCAATGGCATTGCCCAACGGACCGAACCAGCATTGGTCGTTGGATTTCGTGTCTGACGCGCTGACAGATGGACGTCGGTTTCGCATTTTGGCAGTTGTCGATGGCTTCAGCCGCGAGAACTTGGTGCTGGTGGCCGACACGTCGCTGTCTGGTCAACGGTCGCGCGTGAACTGGATCAGATCATTACTGAACGCGGCATGCCAACGACGATTGTATCGGACAACGGTACCGAGTTCACCAGCATGGCGATCCTCTCAAATGGGTTCAGGATACCGGCATTGACTGGCACTACATCGCGCCCGGAAGGCCCCGGCAGAACGGTTTCATTGAAAGCTTCAACGGCAAGCTGCGCCCCTCTCGTGCATGTAAACATGCACTGCCGGGCAGTGGATGAATGCCTCAACGAAACGCTGTTTGGTGCTTTAGGCGATGCTCGCAAAACGCTCGAAGAATGGCAGGAGGATTACAACTGGCAAAGACCACATTCAGGCTCGGGCAACCTGACCCCGATGGAATTCTCGCACAGAAAGGCGATGGACAAAATGGCCGCCTAACGCCAAAGATCTAACCCAAAGGATTCCGCGCAAAGCCGGATGAGACTTGGGGATCAGGGCATATTTATAGCAGCATCTGGTAAAAAGCCGTGTCAGTACCCGCGGGAGAAACGAAGGTTCTGATAGGTCAAAGGCAATTCATGCACTGACTTTCAATCCGTACCACTCAAGCGAGGCTGCCTGCCGCCTGAAGCCTTGTCGTACTCAGTGCTCGTTTCATTGCAGCCAAAAAGTCAGCAGCCCAGTCACCTGTCATAAGCAGGTTCTGGGCTACTTCGTTTAAATCAAACGGTATTATCCAGCTGCGATTTGCTTGGCTTTTTCGACAAGAACTTCGGCCTGGCGTATGGAAGCGTAGTCAATCAGGCGGCCATCTAGAGAAACTGCGCCCTTTCCGGCCGCTTCGGCTTCGGCCATGGCCTCAATGATACGGTTGGCTTTGGTCACTTCGGCCTCTGAGGGGCTCATCACCTCATTTGCCAATGCAATCTGGCTGGGGTGGATGGCCCATTTGCCTTCGCAGCCCAACACCGCAGCCCGGAATGCAGCGGCTTTGTAACCCTCCGGATCAGAAAAGTCGCCGAATGGGCCGTCCACAGGGCGTAGACCATTCGCCCGCGCTGCCACGACCATATTGGCAATCGCAGAATGCCACATATCGCCCCAATGCACCTGCCGCCCACCATCGTCATCAGGGTCTGTCAGGACCGAGTAATGTTGGTTCACACCACCGATCACAGTGGTACGCGCACGCATGCTGGCGGCATAGTCTGCGACACCGAAATGGAGGCTCTCATTGCGCTTGGATGCAGCAGCAATTTCGTTGACGTTTTGCATACCCAAAGCGGTCTCGATGATATGCTCAAAACCAATGCGTTTCGAGTAGCCCATAGCGTCCTCAATTTGGGTGACCATCATGTCCACTGCATAGACGTCAGCGGCGGTTCCAACCTTGGGGATCATGATCAGATCAAGCCGCTCCCCGGCCTGCTCAACCACGTCAACAACATCGCGATACATGTAGTGCGTGTCCAACCCGTTGATTCGAATCGACATTGATTTGTTACCCCAATCGATGTCGTTCAGACCCTTAATGATGTTCTTACGCGCTTGTTCTTTTTCATCCGGCGCAACCGCATCTTCGAGATCAAGGAAGATCACGTCCACGTCAGATTTTGCAGCTTTTTCAAACATTTGTGGCTGGCTGCCGGGGACTGCCAGCTCCGACCGGTTAAGGCGCGCGGTGGCTTGATCGATGGGATGAAAACTCATTTGCGATAATCCTTGAGGTTGTGATGCGAAGGTCGGACCAACACAGAGGGAAAAATAATTTCCTGTCAAGAATATTCATTCACCCTTTTGAACGCCGTACCTCAGCTGTCGCCCGAACTGCGCGCGCTGATTTGGGCGGAAAAGAAAAATGCAACGGCTTGGGTGCGGCTGGTCACGGAGAGCTTTTCGTAGAGGTTTGAGAGGTGGAATTTCACCGTGTTTGCAGAGATCTCAAACTCTGCGGCTAACTGCCTGTTTGAGAGTCCCCGCGAGAGGGCTTCCAGTAAGGCTTTTTCGCGCTTGGTCAGCTGGTGGATCGGATCGCTCTGAAGCTCGCGCACGTCAAGAAACGGAAAAACCATTTGCCCGGCTGCCACCGCGGCGCAGGTGTTCAGCAATCCCTCCACCGGCCCGTTACGTGGGGTGAACCCAGCCGCGCCCGCGGTCAACGCCTGTCGCGGCAAATCGCCTGCGTTATCGCCGTAGACCAAAACGCGAGGCGCTGTGGCCTGGTCACGCAGGACTTCGATCAATTTTTGCCCACCAAGTGCGGGCAGGTTCCAGTCGATCACGCCAATTTGCACAGGCACCCGCATCACGGTGCCCAGGAAACCTTCTGCGGTCGATGTGGTCGCCACCAGCGAGAATCGGGGGTCGCGGTCGAAAATCTCTGACATGGCGGAAAGCACCAGCATATTGCTGTCCGCAAGTGCGACGGTAATCTGGTCTGGGTGTTTCTTAACATCTTGCAATTGCTGATCTTTCACAAATAACCCACCCTTTAGTATGGGCTTCATCTCGGTATACCTTGGTATTTCAAGCCGTTTAGGTGGGTATTTTCCTACCCAAATAGATACCCAAAAGCAGGAGTAATCTACGTTGCGGTAAAAAACAAACAGACGTTTCATTAAGGTAAGAATTGTTTCCTAATGAGATAGGCAAAACCATGACAAACGCTTCTTCGTTTCCACAACTCGTTATCCCGAACACTTTGGCCGCCGGACCCGGACCTGGCAACACCGATGCTCGCGTGCTGGCTGCCTTTGCCGGCGCAGGCATCGCAGATCACATGCAGCCAGATGTTCTGCGCGGGATGATCGAATGCAAACACATGCTGCGCAGTTTCATGGGCACGACAAACGTGCATACGTTCGGCGTCGCAGGCACGGGTTGGAGCGGGCTTGATTGCATGATGTCCGCCGTGATGCCCGGTGACACAGTTGTCGCGTTTTCAAACGGCACCTTTTCCGGGATTGACGCGCTGACGCTTCGCATGAAGGCCGCCACCCGCGAGGAACTGGCCGCTGACAGTCTGAACCCGCAACCTGCCAGCGTCACTGTGATCGAAGTGCCGCACGGCCAATCCGTCACCGCAGATATCGTTGAGGCCGCATTGGCTGAACACAAACCCAAATGGGCGTTCATGGCGCATTGGGAAACGGGCTCTGGCCGGATCAACGACATCAGAGGTTTCTCAGATGCCTGCGTAAAGCATGATGCGATGGGCCTCGTTGATGCCGTGTCCTCGCTCGGCGTCGAAGATTTCGCGATTGATGAATTTCCCGGTGTTGTAGGCTGGGCGTCCTGCCCGCAAAAAGGTCTGCTTTGTCTGCCCCTGACCTATGCACCAGTGAGCTTTTCTGATCGCTACATCGAGACACTGAAAGCCAACGGTGCCTACACCTATGCCAATCATCCGATCATGGAGGCGCGCCATTGGGGTATCGTCGACGGGCAGGATGTTGAAAAAGGGGCGTATCACCGCACACACTCGGCCTACGCTGTTTCGGCTTTTCACGAGGCGCTGCGGATCAATCTGGCTGATGGTCTTGCAAAACGGGCTCAGGATTACGTGTTCCACGAAAAGGCCCTGCGGGACGCCGTCACGGCCATGGGGTGTGAGGTCACGTCCAACATGACCAGCCTGGTTGTGCTGAACTTGCCCGCCGCTTTTGCCGGGCGTGAGATGGAACTGGTGCAGAACTGCCGCGCAGAGGGTTTTGGCATTTGGCCAACGCTGTCAGCACCTGTGCAAGTCCGCATCGGCATTCTGAACTTACTGACCCAAGCCGCGATCACCGAGATCGTGACGAAGTTCGCACAAGCCATGAACGCAATCGGAGCAGAGGTCGATATCGATGAAGTTCTGGTCGGGCTGGAAGCACATTACCAATCCCGTATCGCGGCCTAGGGGACAAAAATGGACATTCATGAATATCAAGCCAAAGAGATACTGAGCAACTTCGGTGTCGAAATCCCCGCAGGTGCGCTGGCCTATAGCCCGGAGCAGGCCGCTTACCGCGCCCGCGAGATGGGTGGAGAGAAGTGGATCGTAAAGGCGCAGGTACATGCCGGGGGCCGTGGCAAAGCAGGGGGCGTCAAGCTCTGTGACACTGACCACGAAATTCAGGCTGCCTGCGAAGACATGTTTGGCAAAAAACTGGTGACGCATCAGACCGGCCCCGAAGGCAAGGGTATCTACCGCGTCTATGTCGAAGCTGCCGTGCCGATTGATCGCGAGATTTATCTGGGGTTTGTTCTGGACCGGACGTCGCAGCGTATCATGATTGTCGCCTCTGCCGAAGGTGGGATGGAGATTGAGGAAATCTCTGAAAACAAGCCAGAGAGTATCGTGCGCTCTACGGTGGAACCTGCGGTCGGTTTGCGCGATTTCCAGGCACGCGAGATCGCGTTCAAATTGGACATCGAACCGGGTCTGACGCAGGCCATGGTGCGCACCTTGCAGGGTTGCTATCGCGCTTTCCGCGAGTTGGATGCCACGATGGTAGAGATCAACCCGCTGGTGATCACAGCCGACAATCGCGTGTTGGCGCTGGATGCCAAGATGACGTTTGATGACAACGCTCTTTTCCGCCATCCCCAAATCAGCGAGCTGCGCGACAAGAGCCAGGAAGACCCGCGCGAGGCACGTGCGGCGGATCGGGGGCTTTCCTACGTTGGTTTGGATGGAAACATCGGCTGCATTGTGAACGGTGCGGGTCTGGCCATGGCGACGATGGACACCATCAAGCTGGCGGGCGGAGAGCCTGCGAACTTTCTCGACATTGGGGGTGGTGCCACGCCCGAACGGGTTGCCAAGGCCTTCCGCCTGGTAATGTCCGACAAGAATGTTCAGGCGGTTCTGGTCAATATTTTCGCAGGCATCAACCGCTGCGACTGGGTTGCCGAAGGGGTCGTTCAAGCCCTGAAGGAGGTCAAGGTCGAAGTGCCAGTCATCGTACGCCTTGCCGGCACCAACGTTGAAGAGGGGCAAAAGATCCTCGCCAAGAGTGGCCTGCCGATCATACGCGCGACCACCTTGATGGAGGCCGCAGAGCGTTCTGTCTCCGCCTGGAAAAGTGACAACTCCCCAAATCTCAAATTGGTGTAATCATGAGCATTTATCTAAATCGCGAAACACGGGTTATCGTTCAGGGTATCACGGGGCGAATGGCGCAATTCCATACCAAGGACATGCTGGAATATGGCACCAATGTTGTCGGTGGGGTGGTTCCTGGAAAGGGTGGCGAAACCGTCTACGGGGTGCCGGTGTTTGACACAGTCAAAGAAGCCGTAGCCGCCACACAGGCCGATGCCAGCCTTGTGTTTGTTCCGCCTCCTTTTGCCGCGGACAGCATTATGGAAGCCGCCGACGCCGGTATCAGGTACTGTGTATGTATCACCGACGGTATCCCCGCGCAGGACATGATCCAGGTGAAACGCTATATGATGCGGTACCCAAGGGAGCGCCGGATGGTTCTGACGGGCCCTAACTGTGCGGGTACGATTTCACCGGGTAAGGCGATGTTGGGGATCATGCCGGGGCATATTTTTCTGCCGGGCAATGTGGGCATTGTTGGACGCTCTGGCACACTTGGCTATGAGGCTGCGGCTCAGTTGAAAGAGCGCGGCATCGGGGTTTCCACCAGTGTTGGCATCGGCGGTGATCCGATTAACGGGTCGTCTTTCCGCGATATTCTCGAGCAGTTCGAGAATGACGAAGAAACGCACGTCATTGCCATGATCGGAGAGATCGGCGGGCCACAGGAAGCCGAAGCCGCCGCCTATATTCAGGAACATGTGAGCAAACCGGTGGTCGCCTATGTCGCGGGTTTGACCGCACCCAAAGGGCGCACAATGGGCCATGCGGGCGCGATCATCTCGGCATTTGGCGAAAGCGCCTCTGAAAAGGTGGAAATTCTCAATGCTGCCGGTGTAACCGTGGCTGAGAACCCCGCTGTGATCGGCGAGACCATCGCAGGCTTGATGTGAGGTGACGGCCATGATCAAACCCAAAGTTCTCGTGACCCGCCGTTGGCCCGCCGCTGTCGAGGCCCAGCTGTGCGAAAAGTTTGACGTTGTCCTTAACAAGGGCGACGTCCCTTTGATGGCGCATGAGTTCCGTCAGGCTTTTATGGATTTCGACGCGGTTCTGCCAACGGTCACCGATAAAATCGGTGTCGATGCGCTGGATTTGTCTGGCCCGCGCACGAAACTGCTGGCGAACTATGGGGTTGGTTACACGCATATCGACATGCCAAGTGCGATGGCCCACGGGATGACGGTAACCAATACGCCTGATGTTCTGTCAGAATGTACCGCTGATCTGGCGATGACACTGATGCTGATGGCGGCGCGGCGTGCGGGTGAAGGGGAACGCGAAATCCGTGAAGGCCGCTGGAGCGGATGGCGGCCGATGCATCTTGTTGGCACCAAAGTGTCGGGCAAAACGCTGGGGATCGTGGGGTTCGGCCGTATCGGCCAAGAGATGGCCCGCCGTGCGCATCATGGCTTTGGCATGAAAATCATCGTGCACAACCGCAGCCGCGTGGCCCCTGAAGTTCTGGCCCGTTACAATGCTGTTCAGGCGGATGATCTGGATGATCTGTTGCCCCGTTGTGATTTTGTATCTTTGCATTGTCCCGGGGGGGCCGAAAACCGCCATCTGATCAATTCCCGTCGGCTTGATTTGATGCGCCCGGATGCATTCCTGATCAACACCGCGCGCGGTGAAGTGATCAACGAATACGATCTGGTGCAGGCCCTGGCGTTTGAGACCATCGGGGGCGCGGCGCTGGACGTTTTTGATGGCGAGCCAAACATTGCGCAGAACTTACTGGACAGTGACCGCCTGGTGATGTTGCCGCACCTGGGCAGTGCAACCTCCGAAGCGCGTGAAGAGATGGGATTTCGTGTCATGAATAACCTGCAGGCCTTCTTTGAGGGTCAAACACCGCCAGATCGTGTAAACTGATGTCGACGACGACGCTCTCGTCCCAGACGGATGATGACGCCTATGCAACGTCTCTGCGCGAATTGCTCTGGGACCAGCTTTTTCTCACTGTGCAGCAACGTGCACCCGCCATTGCGCCTCTTTTGAAGACCTCGGAACGTATCGAACGATTGGCCGAGGATCAGACCAGTGATTTCCTTCAGGCGGTCAATATCTGGTTTCAATTGACCAAGATTGCTGAAGAGAACGCAGCCGTCCGCGAACGGCGGCAAATCGAGACAATGGACGGTGCTGAATGCGTCGAGGGCAGTTTTGCCCAAGTGATGGTTCGGATTGCGGATGAAGTGCCCGAGTCCCTGGACTATGCCGTCGGGTGCTTGTCGGTTGGTCCAACACTCACCGCGCATCCGACAGAAGCGAAACGTGTGACCATCCTTGAGATTCACCGCCGCATCTACCGCCTGTTGGTTTCGCTTGAAACGCAAAGATGGACCCCGCGCGAACGGTCACGCAAGATCGAAGAATTGCGCGGCGAGATTGATCTGTTGTGGCTGTCTGGTGAATTGAGACTTGAGCGCCCCAGCCTTTCAGACGAAATCGAGTGGGGGTTGCAGTTTTTCCGCGACAGTTTGTTTGACGCGACGCCGGAGTTGTTTGAACAATTCATCACGGCCATGGAGAGCACATTTGAAAACGGCAACACAGCGATCCGCCCTTGTTTGAAATTCCATTCGTGGATCGGCGGTGATCGCGACGGGAACCCGAATGTCAACGTTGAGGCCACCAGGTCGGCGATGGCGCGAGGGCGACAAGCGGCGATCGACAAACATGTCGCTGAGCTCACGGCGGCTGCTCGCCATATCAGCATCAGCCGCGATATCGCGGAATTGCCGGCCTCTCACCTGCAAGCGCTGGATGCTGTTGTCATGCGCGCTGACGATCATACTGCCATTACGCAGCGCAACCCCGGCGAAATATTTCGCCAAGCCATCAGCGCAATCATCGAACGCCTGTCTGATCGCCCGGCCTATGCGCATGTGGAGGAAATGGTCTCAGACCTGCACATCATCGAAGACGCTCTGACGGCAATCGGGGCTGAGCCGCTAAACAAAAAATTTATCCGCCCGATCCGATGGCGTGTCGAAGTTTTCGGATTTCGCACAACGGCTTTGGATATTCGGCAAAACTCGACCGTGACCACGGATGTTTTGGCGGAAATTTGGGACGATGGATCGGAATATGGAACTGCGCTATGGGCTAAACGCCTTCGCGACGAGCTTGCGTCTGAGGCTTTGGCGAAGATCAATATTGAGACTTTGAGCGAACAGGGACAAGAATTGCTGAACCTGCTGAGCACAATCGTTCAGGCCCGTGAGGGGACCGATCCAAATGCGGTAGGCGCGTTTATTCTATCGATGACACGATCCACCGACGATCTGTTGGGGGTTTATCTATTGGCCCGCTATGCTGGTGCGCCTGGCGAGGCACTGGATGTTCCCATCGTGCCGTTGTTCGAAACCATCGATGATTTGCGCAATGCGCCCCGTATCCTGACGGAGCTGATCAACGTACCGACCGCACGGCGTAGCCTCAAGCGGCAGGGCAAACGTGTTGAGATCATGCTGGGGTATTCAGATAGCAACAAGGACGGCGGTTTCATCTGCTCGACCTGGGAGTTGGAACAGGCGCAACGCAAGATCACCCAAGCGCTCGACGCAGTCGGATTTGTGCCCGCGTTTTTCCATGGGCGCGGTGGGTCGGTCAGCCGTGGCGGTGCGCCAACCGGACGCGCAATCGCAGCGCAACCGGCCGGTACGTTGAACGGCGCGATGCGCACAACGGAACAGGGTGAAGTCGTTTCCACAAAATACGCCAACCGTGGAACGGCGCTGAAAGAGCTTGAGCAACTGGCCTCCTCGGCCCTTTTGCATACCGCTTTGTCAAGCAAATCCGCGCCGAAAAACCCCGAATTTGACGACGCCTTGCAGGCGCTGTCGGGAATGTCGCAGGCTGCCTATTCCGCTTTGCTGAACAGGCCTGGCTTTGTTCAGTACTTTCAGGAGGCAAGCCCGGTTGAAGAACTTGCCATGCTCAAGATTGGATCGCGCCCTGCGCGGCGGTTTGGGGCCTCCAGCCTCGCTGATCTGCGGGCAATCCCCTGGGTGTTCGCCTGGTCGCAAAACCGCCATTTGTTGACCGGTTGGTATGGGTTTGGAACGGCTTGCAAGTCCTTTGCCAAGGTGCGCGACGATGCAGGCTGGCGCATGTTGCGCAGCATGTTTGCAACCTCGCCGTTGTTCCAATTGATGGTGGATGAGGTCGAAAAGACCTTGTTCCAGGCCGATATGAAAATCGCGGCCCAATATGCGGAACTTTCCACCGACGTTGAGAACGGTGCCGCAATCTTTGATCTCGTGCAGGCTGAATATGCGGCCTCGGTCGAGGCCATTTGCGCCATCACGGGACAATCGGATCTGGCGTTGCGTTTTCCGAAACTGACCAATCGGTTTGAACGAAACCGCGCCCATCTCGGCACAATCCACACTATTCAGATCAACCAGCTGCGCAGCTTGCGCAACAGTTCAGAACTCACCAACACTGGCCCTCTGCTACAATCAATGAACTGCATCTCCGCAGGCCTCGGTTGGACCGGATAATATTTGACAAGGACATCCTATGACCGCGACCGACATCAAAACGTTCTTTGAGCAGCCTCTCGAGACTCGGGATCCAGAGATTTTTAATGCCATTCAAGGGGAACTTGGACGGCAACGCGAAGAGATAGAACTTATCGCGTCCGAAAACATGACTTCTGCGGCCGTGATGGAGGCGCAAGGGTCTGTCATGACCAACAAATACGCCGAAGGGTATCCGGGGCGACGGTATTATGGCGGCTGCCAATATGTGGACGTGGCTGAGAACCTTGCAATTGATCGCGCAAAGCAATTGTTTGGATGTGACTTTGCCAATGTGCAGCCTAACTCGGGCTCTCAGGCCAATCAGGGCGTGTTTCAGGCTTTACTAAAACCGGGTGATACGATCCTCGGGATGAACCTGGCGTCTGGTGGGCACCTGACGCATGGGGCGGCACCGAACCAATCCGGCAAGTGGTTCAACGCGGTGCAATATGGTGTGCGCAAGCAGGATAACCTGATCGATTATGATGAGGTGCAGGCCCTGGCAAGCGCGCATCAGCCAAAGATGATCATCGCCGGTGGATCAGCGATTCCGCGCGTCATCGACTTTGCCAAGATGCGCGAGATTGCTGACAGTGTTGGTGCGTATCTGCATGTGGACATGGCGCATTTCGCCGGTCTTGTGGCGGCGGGCGAGCACCCCAGCCCATTTCCGCATGCCCATGTTGCAACGACGACAACGCATAAGACCTTGCGGGGTCCACGCGGCGGTATGATCGTCACGAACGATGAAATAATTGCCAAGAAGGTCAATTCCGCCATTTTCCCAGGTATTCAGGGCGGGCCCCTCATGCACGTCATCGCGGCAAAGGCTGTGGCTTTCGGCGAAGCGCTGCAACCCGAATTCAAATCCTACATGAAAGCCGTGCGCGCCAATGCCGACGCGCTGGCGGATCAACTCATCAAGGGCGGATTGGACATTGTGACAGGTGGCACGGACACCCATGTGATGCTGGTCGATCTGCGCCCCAAAGGCGTAACCGGCAACATCACCGATGCCGCCTTGGGTCGCGCCCATATCACCACCAATAAGAATGGCATTCCGTTTGACCCTGAAAAACCGACTGTGACGTCGGGCATCCGTCTTGGCACGCCTGCGGCAACAACACGTGGATTTGGTGAGGGTGAGTTCCGGCAAATTGCAGATTGGATCGTTCAGGTGGTAGATGGGCTCGCGGCCAATGGTCCGGACAGGAATGGCGAAGTCGAGAAGAAAGTGGCGCGTGAAGTGGTTGCGCTTTGCAAGAAATTCCCGATTTATGCCTGAAGGCCTGGCGGGTTGAGTGGCTATCATCAGGCCGCGCTTTGTCTGAGGCCTGATGTGCTCCTCACCGCTGATGTTCGGAAGCCAATTGGAACGGGTGCGATCTAACGATCACCCGTCTAGTGTTCATCAAATACATAATTTTCAGGCCAAAGAGTGCAGTGTTCAAACGACATCGCCTCATGGGGCAGCGTGACAGATTGTATCGTAACACCGCGATGGTAAGCAAGGCGATAAAACGCTGACCGGCGCAGTTGGATTTCAGATAAATTTTAGACGTGTCGTAAATAGAATGCCTGGGAAATGGTCCAGGCCTGCCAGAGTAATTCTTGGCTGGTTGGATCGTTCACAAGATCATAAATCGCCTAAAAATTCAGCATAACAGGCGAAAACCGCAGATGCTGAAAACATGAAATAAGTTGAATCCCTATAGATGATCCGTTGGTCGAAATTTTAACGCTTCGGAAACTTTCTGCAGCGCAAAACGCCGTGGTGAAGTTCTACAACCAGTACAGGGAGTTTTCTAATGGCCACAATCTCAGGCGGGGCATTTAACGATTTTGTTTTTGGCACATCTGCATCGGATTTTATTGCAGGTGGGGCTGGGCATGATGCCCTGTTCGGCGCCAGCGGAGACGACGTTCTGCATGGGGAGACCGGTAATGATTTTATGAATGGCGGGACGGGCAACGATGTCCTGGATGGCGGCGAAGGTAATGATACGCTGCACGGCGGTACCGGCAATGATGATCTTTCGGGCGGTGCGGGCGACGATACGTTGATGGGCAACGCCGGCTCTGACAACATGCGCGGCGGTTTGGGCGATGACCTGATGCGGGGTGGGACCGGCGATGACGCACTTCGCGGCGGCGCGGGCAATGACGAGATGTACGGTGACGCCGGTGACGACAGGCTGCGGGGCGGCAGCGGCGATGATGAAATTAGCGGCGGCACGGGGGATGACCGGCTTTGGGGCGGTGCCGGCGACGACCAGTTGTTTGGCGACAACGGCGACGACCGTCTGATCGGGGGCAATGGTGACGATATGCTGATGGGAGGGGCCGGGGATGACGTTCTGAACGGTGGTCGCGGTGATGATGTTATGATCGGGGGCCAGGGTGATGATCTCTTTGTCTTCTCAGGTGGCGGCGATGTGATTATGGATTTTTCGGAGGGCGACATGTTGCAAATTGCAAGCTCGCTGCCCGGTGTCGTCCTCGACGACGCTTCCAGCATTGCCGATTTTGCGGTGGATCTGGGGCAGGCGGGAACCTTGATTGATTTTGGTCAGGGTGACAGCGTTTTCCTCAATGGTGTGTCTTATGACGATATCGCCGCAGATCCCTCAAAGTTCTTTGAAGTGGTCTGATAGCGAGGTGCTCTGCCTGTCGCGTCCCTGACCTGTACAGGCAGGCCTCTCAAGCCTGGAATGAACCAACAGAAAAGTAGCTGATGTCTGACCCAATTTATTTGGCAGAAAGCCACGATCACGCGAACAGCGGTGTCAGTGCAGACCGGCCCGTCGCGGCGAAAGTCGCATATTTGTCCAAAGACAGATGTGCTATTTTCTTTAACGCCCCCACGGAAGCGGTGGATCAGAAAAACCGTTTGACCGTTTCCGTCGGTGGTCGGCTTCGCTGTACGCCTGTAATGATATTGCGTTTGCCCCTCGAGGGTGCGGGTTTGCGTTTCGTTATCCTGTTGTCGACGGGTGACATGCCAATTCATCGGCAAGATATCAAAATTCATGCCGGTCCGCGCCTGATGGCCTCAGTTGACCCGTCGGCGCTGCAATCCCCCCTCGTTGATCAGTTGAGTCTGGTGTCAAACCTATCAAGCGAGGGGCAAACAAAACTGTTGCGCGCCCTTCTGACCACCGGCCCTTCCTTGTTCAAGAGCAATGCGCAATCGGGCAAGTCCCTGGAGGGGTTCGACCGAATAATCAAACAGCTTTTGTCGTCACTCTGCGTATCACGCTTGCCGCTCAAGAGCTTTCGCGCAGTCGGCAAAGATGCGCGGGTCCTGAGCTATGTGATGCCTGCGGACGCTGATGACGTTGCCTTGACCGATCTTGTCCAAGTGACGGCGGGGCGCGTCAAACGCATTTCAAAATTTAACCTCATGGCCGAAAGGGATGCGAAGGGCGTGACGCTTCACCTCGTGCTGTCAGAGCCGATCGCGCCTGATGCGACATTGATCGGCGTATCGGACAAGCCCCTCCATCTGATGGGGCCGACACGGGATGAGGATTTGCGCCCGTTGCAACCCTGGCTCGACCGTCAGGGTGCGCCTGTCCAGCGTTACATGATCGACGTTCTCAAAAAGCTATGCAGCGATGATCCGATGGCCAATAGCCTGTATCAGGAATTGCGCTGTGCCGCGCGCGATAAGCCGCAGCTGAATATCCTCCATGCCGCGCGATGCGGTGATGGTCTGCTTTATATGATCAAGGCACAGGACCCGCGGGGGCTGCTCTCGAATGCAAGATGGGTTTGTGAGGACATCGAACTGGACGTTCCGCTTGATCGCGCCGTCTGGCATCCGACCCATGGTGACGTTCACGTGGGATATCTACGGGGTTTTCAACTGACGGACCCCTTGCCAAAAACGTTCCACCTCTGGGGTGAAATGCGCTCGCGTCGGGCATTCTTGGCGCAGAGTGTTGAGCCGCATGAGTTTGACGGGCGCATCCCCGAGATTTACGAACACCTCGAAAATAAAATGGTCGACCGTATGCTCGGGCAGGCGTTGGCGGCATCCCTCCAGGGCAGATCGGCACCAAGGGCGACGGTCGATTGGTTCGGCACCCGTCCCGCGGCACCGAAGACCCGGTTGATCGTCTGTGTTAACCAGACTTTTGATCACCCCAGGGCGCTATTGACGCAACTGGCTCAAGAGCCGGGGGCTGATGGCTGTGTCACCTATCTTGTGGCCTCGGATCCCGCGCAAAGATCGGGTTTGCGGCGCATTGCCGAAGACATGAATGCTGTCACAGGTTGCACAGTTGCGGTCGTGGTATTCGACGCAGTGGCGTTGCCCTCTGAACGGCTGCGCGCCGTTTTGACGCTGGAAACTGCCGAGGCCACAATTGTGTTCCCTCGGGCATGGTTGCCAAAAACATCGGGATGGCTGAAGCGGTGGCATACCCTGGTGGCATCCCAAGGCGAGGCTCAAACCGCCAGAATCGCAGGGGGTGGCGGAGAATATTTGGAGTTGTCGCCTGGGCGGTGCCAGATTTTTAACCAAGCCGCTGTAGAGTTTTTCGTAGGGCTTCCTCTAAGATCGGCCTCCGTTGAAGCAGACCTGAACGGGATCAACGAAATGTCCGGTGCCGCCGTTCCGGAAACCGAAAGTGCAATCTGTTATGAAACCGCCTCAGCGATGAGTAACACCCAACGACGTGCGGATGCCGAGGCCGTCGCCCATCTCGCGCAGAGGGCGGAATGAATATACTCGTCATCTGCCACGATCATCCACATTATACGACCGGTGGGACCGAGGTTTTATCCCATGATCTCTGCCAGGCCTATTCGACGGCAGGGGCCAAAGCCACGTTTGTCGCGGCCACAACCGGTTTGAGCAGACCGGATATGCCCGCTGGCAGCTTGGCAAAACTGGGCGATGATTACCTGCTGCGCACGGGGCATTATGACATGTTCACTATGTCCCGAATGGATGGCACGACCTGGGTCTCCTCGTTCAAAGAAATCGTGCAGAAAACCAATCCGGATGTTGTGCACCTGCATGGGCTGGACCGGCTTGGTGCGGACCTGGTCACGTTGCTGCGGCGTATTTTGCCCGAGGTCTCGATCGTTCTGACGCTGCACGATTATCAACTGATCTGCCCGAACGAGGGTCTGTTGCTCACCCGACCCGAGGCCGCATTATGCCATCGGCCGTCGCCCGAGGCCTGCAACCGCTGTTTCAGTGACCTTTCCATTGACCGGCACGTCCTACGAAAGGCACATCTGCTGGGTGTTCTTGGGATGATCGACGCCTTTGTCGCACCGAGCGAAGACCTCAAGGCGCGGTTTGTCGCCTGGGGGTTGGAAGCCAATCGTATCCATCTGCTTCGAAACGGTGTTCCCGAACAGAAACAAGCGCCTGCCAGAACCGTCGACGCCGCCGCCAGGCCGCGCAACCGGTTCGCCTTTTTCGGCCAGTTCGCGGCCCACAAAGGTCTCTACACGCTGCTGGATGCGGCAAGCCGACTTCAGGCCAGTGGCGCGTCCCTGCGCCTCAGCCTTCATGGCCGCATGTTTCATCCGTCCAAGGAGGCGCAAGCTCGTTTCGATCACGCGATGCAAACAGCACAACCCCTTGTTCAAAACCTCGGACCGTATGACCGCTCGGAGCTCACGGACCTGATTTCCGGTTCTGACTGGGTTGTGCTGCCCAGCCTATGGTTCGAAAATGCGCCCCTGACAGTTTTGGAGGCCCAAAGGATTGGTAGGCCAGTGATCTGTACCGATATCGGCGGCCTGGGGGAGTTGGTGCAGGACGGGGTGAACGGCCTGTGCGTACCGCGCGGGAATGCTGCGGCTCTTGCGGAGACTATGGCCCTGGCGGCAAGCGATATCCCTTTGTGGGAACGGCTGGCCGCCAGTGTGCAACCGCCGCCCTCCACGGCAACGGCCGCAGGCGAACATCTCGCCTTGTTTGACCGTCTCAAACGGAAGGCCGCAGCATGACACAGGTCATCACTCCTGAGACGCTCATCCTTCTCCCGGGCGATTTCTGTATTCTTGTTTTCAAGGCGTTGGACGTCGACTTCCCGGACCAGGCGAGGGTCGAAATTGGTGCCCAAACTTCCTCCTGGATGAACATTGGCTGGGAACATGAAGGCCAGAGGCATGCGATCAGCATGATCGGCACTGTCCCTTCCGTGCCGTTTGAGGTGATGTGCGCGGACGGGCAGTTTGCACAGATCGGGCCGGCCCGATCCATGACGCCTGACATCAAGAAGTTGGCGGAGGCCGTGCGCTTTTCGGGTGGGCCTTTGGGTGATGTCTTTCAATTGTTGCGTGCCACGATCGACGAGTTGGCCAATAGTGAAATGACTGAAGTTCTGATGCGGTTCCTGGACCTCACGGCAGAACACAGCGGTTTTGTTGAGATCGCGGCCCTGCCCGAGACAGGTGGCTTATTCCTGCAGGGCTGGTCAAATCCAGAGATTGCGCAAGATTACACGCTCTTGACAGGCACTGGCGAGGTATCCGCCGCCTGCGCGGGCTTTGCGCGCGAGGACCTGATCGCCCCCGCGTCTGGGTTTTGTCTATACGCCCGGAACCATCCGGAGACGTTCCTTAAAACCAAGAGCGTTTTTCTGTGGCGAAACAACGATTTGCGCCGCCTTGATGTCTTGCCCGAACTCCCCGAGCCGATGCGCGCAGAGACGGCCAATGACCATGTTCGCATGATGCTGCCGAGGCTATCCGCCAAACCGTCCGTCATGGCCCAGTTCAAGCGGGTATGCAGGCCGCGATTTCGCGGGCAGGATACGTTGTCTGCCTACGATGGGCCCGTCGCCGTCGGATTGGACAGGGTCTTGCAGGCAGAAGGCGGGTTATTCGTCACGGGTTGGATGCTGGATCCGCTGGCGCAGATTGATCTTGCGCTCATCAAGAGCACATCGAACCTATATGCGCCGATCTGGCCTGACGCCCATAGCCTGCATCGCCCCGATCTGCTTGAGGCTTTCGCTCAGGATCCCCGGTTTGCAGGTCTTCTGGATCCTTCTGAGACGCGGAACGGCTTTTTGTGCTTTGTTCCCGCTGCGTCTGCAAAGGTGAGCAATTCAGAAGTGTATCTGGAATTGGTGCTGCAGGATGGGCAGTGTCTTTTCCTGCCGATCACGCCACGGAAATGCCGTGATCTTGGGGCGGCGCATGCGGTTCTGAACGCGGTGCCCCGGCATGATCCTGCGCTGAACAGTATTCTGGCCAGACATGTGGCCCCTTTTCTCGTTGGACTCACCGCGAAGGCCTCTGAGAGTCGGTCTCAGATGATCCCGATGGGAGAGCCCTATGAGCCAGGCCAAAGGGACGTCGCGGCCTTGATGAGCATGTCCAAACCCGAAGACCTGAAACCCGTCTTCGCCAGTTTGAGCAATACGGCCGAAGCACATCAGATCGAACTGATCGTGATCATCGACGACACGCTTGACCCGCAGGTGGTGTCGACCTTGCAGGATCAGTTTTTGTTTCATGGTCTGACGGGCGGTGTAGTGTCCTGCGCTAAGCATATGTCGCAGGCGGCACGGCTGGATGTCGCGGTTGGCGTGACCAAGGCCGAACATATCTTGTTGTGGGGTCCCCAGGCTTTGCCGCAGACGACAGGGTGGCTCGATCTGTTGCGTCAAGAAGCTGCGTGCCTGCCCGCGCCCGGTCTGGTCTCCCCGCTGTTGTCCTATGAGGATGGGTCCATCCACTTCGGGGGACAGCGCATGGCGGGCCGTCCCGCGCAAGCCATCAGCCAATTGGCCGGTTTCAACCGGACGAACCGAGATACTCTGCATAAAGTCGAAGTCTCCGCAGGGGCGCATGAACTGGCTCTGATCGACCGCGATCTGTTGATTGAGGTCGGTGGGATTGCTGGTCGCCTGCTGGGGGACAAATACACCCATCATGGTCTCGGGGCGCGCCTGCGTCAGCACAACGCCGCTGCCTGGTGCACGCCGCAGGTGGAATTCTGGATGCTGCCCGACCAGGCAACCCCGCAGCAAAGCGGGGCGTCCTCCTTCATCGACAACGTGGATGCGGCAATCATCTCGCATCTCTCCGTTCCGCAGAAAGCGATAGTAACGTTATGAAAACACTTATTATCTCTCATGCGCATCCAGATTTTTCAATTGGAGGCGCGCAGGTGGCGTCTTACAATTTGCATTGCGGTATCAAGGCGCAGGAGGGGTGGCATTCGCATTATCTGGCCGGTGTCAGCCCCCCGGTCGCGGCCCATCCCGAATCGCCATTGATGTCGCTGGAGCGTGCGGCGGATGAAAGCCTGTATTGGTCCGATGATTTTGATTGGTTCTATCTGGGGACAAAGAACCTTGGCAACCTGATGCAGCATTTTGAGCGTTTCCTGTCAGACCTGCAACCTGATGTGGTGAATTTTCACCATGTCATGGGGTTTGGGGTGGAAGCGATCCATTGCATCCGCCGCGTCCTCGGGGATGTGCCTATTGTTTATACCCTGCACGAATTTCTGCCGATCTGCGTGAACCACGGGCAGATGATCAAGACCAAGACCCACGCCTTATGCACCAAGGCCTCGCCCTCGGACTGCGGCATGTGCTTTCCGGAGATCGGGCGCGCGACGCTCAAACGGCGCGAGATTTACATCAAATCGTTCTTTGACCAAGTGGATGCTTTCGTCAGCCCCTCGCATTTCCTGCTGTCCCGGTTTGAGGATTGGGGATTGCCAAAAGACAAGCTGGTGATGATCGAAAACGGGCTGGAAGGCGGTGTCCCGGCACCTATCCGTCCGATCAAGCCGGGGGCACCGCGCAACCGTTTCGCCTATTTTGGGCAGTTGAACCCGTTCAAGGGTATTAAGGTGCTGATCGACGCGGTGACGCGCATTCCTGCGGATGTTTGGGGCGATAGTCTGCTGTATGTTTACGGCGGAAATCTGGAACACCAGCCTGAAGAGTTTCAGGCCAGTGTCAAGGATCTCTTCCGGCAAGCCCGCAACCGTATCCGCTTTGGGGGGTCGTACAAAAGCCATGAATTGCCCGAGCTGATGCGGAACACGGATTGGGTTCTGGTCCCCTCGACCTGGTGGGAAAACGCGCCCGTGGTGATACAGGAGGCGCAATTTCATGGCAGGCCGGTCATCGCGAGCAACATTGGCGGCATGGCCGAGAAAGTCCGCGACCAGATAGATGGCCTGCATTTTCAGGTGAGCAATCCCGATAATCTGGCGGAAACGATGGCGCGGGCGATCCGCGAGCCGCAGCTTTGGGACAGGCTGCACAGCGGCATTCAACCACCCATCACGGCCCCTGACAGCGGTCAGTTTCATGTCGAATTGTTCGAAAAATTGCTGGTGCGCCAGACCGCGGCACGGCGGCTGGCACAAACGGCTGCGGAATGACTTCGTCTGCCGGTTGGCAATCCTACGATGCGGCGCGCCGTGATCTGATCAGGGGCGGAATCGCTGCCGGATCGCTGGGCGTGTTTATCAATATCCTCCACCTGTCGTTGCCGCTGTTCACGATCCAGGTCTATGACCGTGTGTTGTCAAGTGGCAGTCTCGAAACCCTGGGCGCATTGGTGCTTTTGGTGGTGATCATCCTGGGGTTCCAGATCTTGCTGGATATCCTGCGACAACGCATCTTCCTGATCCTCAGCGGGCGGGTCGCAACGCGCCTTGGTCGCCCGGTTCTTGGGGCCGCTGTTGAGACCTCTTTGCGCGAAGGCTCTGCCGGGGTCGCAAGCTCATTGCGGGACGTTAATGAGGTACGCGCATTCGTGTCCAGTGGGTCCCTTGCCCTCCCGGTTGATATCGCGATGACACCTCTGTTTTTGGGCGTTCTGTTCTTATTGCATCCGGGTTACGGATTGGTTGGCCTTGTGGGTGTGTTGCTGCTGAGCGGATCGGCAATCGCGACCGAAATGTTGATCCGGCGCCCAGCAGCAGAGGGCAATCAGGCCGCCGCGACCGCGCAGTCAGAAACAGCCGAGGTCATTCGCCACGCGGAAATCGTGACGGCCATGGGCATGTTGCCCGCACTGGCGCGCAGATGGCGGCGCAATCAAACAGCGGCGATTGAAAAGACCGAAACCGGGCAACGGCTTGTCAAGGCGCTGGGCTCATTGACGCGCGGTCTGCGGTTAATCCTGCAGATCGCCATCGTGTCCGTCGGTGCGATCCTGGTGACATCAGAAGCGGCCTCCGCAGGCACAATCATCGCCGCAACCGTGTCATTAGGACGGCTTTTGATGCCTTTTGAGCAATTGATAGACGGGTGGCGGAAATGGTCTGATGTCATTGAACGCATGGGTCGGATGCGGGAGGTCTGCGATACGGGCGCGGTGGGGCGTGACACGGTCCCTATCGCCATTCAGAACGGCCATTTGACCGTTGATCGACTGACCTACATCCCTTCTGAGAACGCACGGCCCATTCTGCGCAATGTGTCATTTGAACTTGAAACCGGATCAATGCTGGGGGTGATCGGGCCGTCCGGGGCCGGTAAATCAACCTTATCACGGATGCTGGTGGGGGTCTGGAAACCCACGGCAGGCGGGGTATATCTTGATGGGCAAAGCACTTTTAGCCATGAGCGGGGCAGTTTCGGACAGGCTGTGGGCTATCTGCCGCAGGAGCCCACGCTCTTTAACGCCTCGGTGCGCGACAATATCGCCAAATTCGATGACGTGGACATGGCCGATGTGGTGAAGGCTGCGCGTATAGCGGGCGTGCATGATTTGATCGGTAGTCTACCGCAGGGTTATGCCACGCGCATCGGAGCGGGCGGCGTCGAGCTCAGCGGCGGGCAAAAGCAACGGGTGGCGCTTGCCCGTGCCATTGTCGGTGACATTAAATTATTGGTGCTGGATGAGCCTAATGCACATCTGGATGCTGAAGGCGAAGCGGCTCTGGTGGCCGCCCTGTCCCATCTGAAAAACGAGGGAAAGACGATCGTCGTTATCGCGCAAAGGATGTCGATCCTGACGCGGGCGGACCGGCTATTGGTGCTGCGCGACGGTGCTGTTGCGAATTTCGGCGCGCCTGGCGATGTCCTGGAGGCAAACGAAAACCGCAGGGTCCTGACCAATCCGGCGTTGGCCGCAGACGCGCAACAGCAGCAGGAGAAACGATCATGAGCGCGTCGTATCAAGACGACGAAACCCTGACGTCCTATAGGCCGACCCTGATCGCGGCGTTGCTCATTTCACTGGGCATGATATTGGCGATACTCGGCTGGTCGATGTTCGCGCGGCTTGATGCGGCGATTGTGGCGAACGGCATTCTGCACGCGGAAAGTGACCGCAAGACCGTTCAACATCTTGAGGGGGGCATTCTTGCGGAACTGTTCGTGCGCCCCGGCGATGCGATCAAAGCCGGTCAGGTCGTCGCCCGTCTGGATGACACTCAGATTTCGGAAAGGCTGGTGCAGCTGCGCGCAGAGTATGAGTTCAGTCAGTTCACACTTTGGCGGCTCTCAGCCGAACAAGATGGGATCCGCCCGGATCCTGATATCGCTCCAGATCTTGGAGCCGACCAGATTCCAAAACGCCGCGCACAGACCGTGGCGGCGATGGCCCTTTATGAAGCGCGATTGCAAAACCATAATGCTCAGATCGCCGCATTGGATCACCAGATCGCGCAACGACGAGCACAGATAGACGCCAACACGGGCCTTGCGCGATCTTCCGCTGCGCAGCTCGCATCCTGGACCACTGAACGCGAAACGATCAACCGACTGGTTCAAAGCGGGGCTGCGCCGGAACGGCGACTTTGGGAGCTGGACCGCGCAATCGCCGTCAGCGCAGGTACGCGGGATGAGAACGAAGGTCTTATCGCGGCGGCGCGGCAGGATATTGCGCGCGCGGTTTCGGACAAGGAAGCGCTCACGCAGACCCGTCTGGCAAGCATCGCCTCTGAGTTGTCGGATGCGCGCCGCACCCTGCTGACACTCAACAGTCAGATCCGCGCGGCAGAAGACATCAGGGAGCGGCATCTGATGCGCGCCCCTCATGGCGGCCGTGTCGTTGATATTAGTGTTGTGACGACGGGCGCGGTTCTTGGTCCGGGGCAGGTTTTGATGGAAATTCTGCCTGCCGATGATCAGTTGATTGCTTTGGTCAGGCTGGCACCCAACGCGATTGATTCGGTGAAACCCGGCGGTCCCGCCAAGGTGCGCATGATCGCCTACAAACGCAGTGATGCGCCTTTGGTCAATGGCACGTTGTCTTTTGTATCACCCGACATACTCGAAGATCCCGCCACTCAAACCCCCTATTTCGAGGCCCGCGTGACGCTAGACGCCGATGATCTGGGCAAGCTCGACGAGACGCCGATTTCCGCAGGTATGCCGGTGGAAGTGACGCTTGTGATCGGAACGCGGCGTGCGGGAGACTACCTCATCGAACCCTTCGCCCGACATTTCCGGCGGGCCTTCCGGGAAGAATGAAAAAGAACCGTCTTAACAGCAATGCAAGGTTTCAATGGTCTTTGACAGCAAATGAACGAAAAAGGACACCCTATGAGTACAGATGATCTTAAATTGTCGTTTTCTCAGGCACAGCTCAAAACCTTTGCGGAACAGGGGCTCAAGCTCTACGGACTCGCGGGCACATCCAGATTGGCAAAAGGCTCTTTCGTGGAGGGGCCAACCAGCTTGCTGTCGACGGTTACCCCCGGCGCGTTTCTTGAAGTTGGTGCGTTTTGCAATCTCAGCGGTGGCGCGCTCAACAATATCCGCGTGGGGCGGTATTGCAGCATGGCGCATGGTGTCGTGACCGGCAGCCACGAGCACCCGACTGACTGGCTAACGACCTCGCGCGTGTCCTATTATCCTGAGGTGAATGGGTGGGATAAATTGATGCTCGGGGATCGTGCGCGGGAGATTCACGCAAAGAAAAAACCTTTCGCGGCCAGTTGTCCGATCACTACTTTGGGCCATGACGTGTGGATTGGGCAGGGGGCTTTCATAAAATCAGGAATCACCATCGGGCATGGTGCTATTATCGGTGCGCGTGCCACCGTCCTCAAGGACGTGCCACCCTACGCGATTGTGGTCGGTACACCCGGCCGAGTTGTCCGGCTTCGGTTCCAGGACGCCGTCGTAGAAAGATTGTTGGCTGTGAAATGGTGGGACTACAATATATACGATCTGTTTGACGCGCCGATGGATGAAATCGAACAATGTCTTGATGCTCTGGAAGACCTGATCGATCGTCAAAAGGTCAGGAAGTTTTCTGGCATCAAGCTTGACCGCCAAACCCTTGCGGCACCTGACAAGATCATTTCGGCTCTGGCACCTCTACCGCTTGCAGAGGCCAGTTAATCCGATGCCCGATCAGGTCTCTTTGGGTCTGCGCCTTGCAGTCCCCGTTCAGGGCAATGCGCACATAGATCAGCCAGAGTTCTTCCCCGACGGTATCAAACATGCGCGACGTGCTCTGAGGGTTGAGCAGGCTGGGATAGGCGACGGCATAGGGCAGGTCACAATCACGCCGCCAAAGCAGCGGTGCGGCGATCAGAAGTTTCGGGGCCTCCCATCGCAACAGGTCGGTGGATTGCATGGTCCAAATACCAGACACCATCCGCCCATCCGAATGCCGCGCCGTCATCGGTGTAACGGCCAGAAAACGTTTGCCTTGCTTGATAACCGACGAGATAACCGACTTCAGGCCGGGCAATGGCATGCAAACATGACGTTCGGGATCGGCTATCGGTTCGCGGTAAGGATCAGCGAAACGGCCAGTAAAATCCTGTCCGTTCCAAAAACGCCAGCTGTGCGGGTTTCCCTCAATCGCCCGTCGCATCAGACAGACGCCGCGTTTCTGAGCCTTGTAGGTTTCGGCAAAGAAATAGGCATAGAGCCAGCCATCATGCACAAACATATTGCTGGGATTGAAATACCCGCTGCGGCGCGATTGCGCGGGATCATATCGATAGGGCAAGGTTGCGACCGGTGCTTGAGCCACTTCGAAGCTGCGCCCACCATCCACGCTCTGGGCGGCAAGGATCGCATTGCGCCAACAGGGCATATAGCGCGCGGCAGCACAGCGACCCTTGTGGCGATGACCATGGTATTCCGCGTGAACCAAGGCGGCGACGCGCGATCCGTCATCGGTAAAAACCGAGGCAATCCAGCGCCGATCATCGCGCAGGGCGGGATCGGGATTGCGCGCGCTGGTCAGACGTGGCGCACAGTCCCTGGGCATGGAGAGCGACAATGTCTCGCCAACACTGGCGCGCGAAGTTTCGGCCCCCGCGAGAAGATGTACAAGACCCCGATCGTCTCGCCATGCACGCGCCGGCGTATCAACGATGTCCCAGCGTTCGCATCGCTGGCTTTGCCAGTCAAACAGCGGCCCCAGCGGGTCAGGGTCCAACGTCTGTGCCGTGCTAAGGCTGGCGAGACAAAAGCAGGTCAGCCAACAAAACAATGGCGTTATATAGGGTGTCATGATCGGCTCTCCCGCTTTCTGTTTGGCACTGAAACCGAGGGGCACCCGGCCCATGCCAGAATCAGGGGTAGCCGAAGGATATGAACAAAATGATAGAGGTTGCCGCCCCGCCCGGTTCTGACAGTGAAGAGCGCGTCAATGGCATCGTTGACCGTCCGGCAGCCGGCCGTATCGCGGGGTGGGCAATCGACCGCGCAGATCCCGCCGCCCATGTTGTCGTTGACATCTATTTCGAGGAGGCGTTGATCGGTCAGGTTCCGGCAACGGACTATCGTAAAGATCTGCAACGCAATGGCATCGGCACGGGGAGATATGGTTTCAAATTTGATCTGCCTGATGGTATTAATCCTGAAATGTCATTTGCGATCAAGGCAGTAGCACGTACGAAAGACAATACCTTTGCGAGCTTGCGAGGCACCGGGCGCATGGTGCCATCAGAGGATCCCAAGGTCAGAATGAGCCAACGGGCCTATCTTCATACTTGCACCTTGCGGCAGGAGTTTTTGCAGTTATCACGCAAACTGGACGCCGTGGTTCAGGACGCGAAATCGACAAAAGGAGACTCGGATATTCTGGAGCGGATCGAGCTGGTTCAGGCGCGTTTGGAGAGCTTTGTGAATCAACAGCCGACCCATCCGTTGCAGCCTCACAATAGCGGGTTGAAATGGGCGGTTGCCTTTGCGCTTTTGTTAGGAATTTCATCTTTTAGCTTTGGCATCCTGTCATTTTGGTTGGGATAGCGTGACGTCTCCAAAGCCGTCCATTCTGTTTGTGCATGACAGTTACCCCGGACAGTTCGGTGCCTTGGCCCAGTATTTGCACGATCAGGGATGGCGTGTTGCCTTTGCAACGCTCGATGACAATCTCCCCAAAAATGCCCCCTACCAAATGTTCGGGTATACGCCGCATCGCGCGCCATCCGCACAGACACACCCCTATGCGCAATCCTATGACAGGGCCGTCCTGCAGGGACAGGCCTGCGCGCGTCGGTGTGCTGAGGCCAGAAATGCCGGCGATTTGAGTGCAGATATCATCATTTCGCATGTAGGTCCGGGTGCCGGGTTATTCCTGCGGGAAGTGTTTCCAACTGCTTTGATCGTGGCCTATTGCGAATGGTGGTATCAATCACCCGGCATCGATACCCTTTATCTTATGGCTCTTGATGGACACACCGCCAACGTCTCTCTCGATGATCTGATCCTTGCGCGCAGCAGGAATGCGTCGATTTCTGCAGAGCTACTGTCTGCCGATCTTGGCCTGTGCCCCACGCATTTTCAGGCGGATCAGTTTCCAATCGAATTGCGACAGAAAATCAGCGTTTTACATGATGGCGTCGATACGGATTATTATGCGCCACTGGCGCAGAAGGATAGGCTGGGACAGGCAGAGCATCCGGCTTTGGCACAGATTCCAAAGAATGCGCAGCTTGTGACCTATGCCACAAGAGGCATGGAACCTCACCGCGGTTTCCCGCAGGTTTTCAAGGCGTTCTGGGAGATATCGAAAGAGTGGGATAACGTTTATTTCGTACTCGCGGGAGAGAACACCGTCTTTTATGGCTCAGATCAGGATCGACGTGTTGACTGGTTGGAACGCTGCAAAGCGGCATACCCGATCGCGCCTGATCGGCTGATTTTCACAGGGACTTTGAACAAATATGATTACAGGTGGCTGCTGCGCCGTTCCTGCGTTCATGTCTATTGTACGGTTCCGTTTGTGCTCTCTTGGTCGCTGCTTGAAGCGATGTCGGTTGGTACGCGTCTTGTAGTTTCTGATGTTGAGCCAATCCGTGAGGTCATGCCGGATGATGGCGCAATATTTGCAGATTTGTTGATAAAAGACGGGTTGAAAAATGCTCTGTCTTTGGCGCTCTCAGATCAAGAAGCTACGACGCAAGCAGCAAAGGCCACACGCGCCAGGGTCGCGACACACTATCGGTTGGCTGACTTTCTGGACAAACGCCGATGCTGGCTGCTGCACGCGCTTGATGCAAAGAAAAATTCAGGTACCTGACCGGGGATACCAAAGCTGCCCGCTTTCAGTTCTCTGACTTTGTTGTTTAAATTGTGCTCAGACGAATGAAACGGGTGAAAGCGCGATGTCGGCAAGTGTTTGGCGCAGTTAGGGCTGCGCTACGGTGCAACATAGCGAGGCATGTCGGCCGAAGCGTGGTCGAGGTAATTTTGCACATTTCGCTTGTCGACTTCGCGCCAACCCGGTCTTGCCATATAGGTTGAGAACAGCGTCGTCTGTCAGACTCTCGATCCAACAATAACCGTCTTCGGTCGCATCCTTGCTGAGATCGAAACAGACGATTTCCGAGCAGCGAGGGTCACCAGCATAACCGATCAGCAGGATGCCTCTATCCTGCATATGGTGCGGACCAAACGACAGGATCGAAGCCATCTTTAGCACATCTTCGATCAGAACGGCTTCTTCCTGGACTGGGGATTTGGCGTGTTTACGTCTTGTAACGGTCCGACCGGGGGTGATGTGGCGATCCTTGCGATTGAGCACAAACCCGCATTGCCAATACTGCCACGCCATTCCTGAGAGCCGCCGTTCGACCATATAAACAGAGAAAGGGGGGCACCATCCGGCGATTTTCCGCCCAATCAATTCAGAAGTCGGAGGAAAGCATTCGCTCCACGACCCCTGTGCCAGCTGTTAACCGGAACCGACCATTGTAGTGGGCGCGGCGATATCCTTTGGGGTGCCTGCATCACTGTCAGCACTTGAATCAGCCAACAGATCGCCGGGATCAACATCTGTCATATTTTCGGTAGAAGCACGAGTTTCCTCGTTGCCCGCATCGGGTGTGGGCGGGTCAGTCGGAACTGAGGTCGAGATTGCGCGATCTGTCACATTGCCAAGGCTATTGAGACTGCAGACAAAAAAGTCATTTATTTGTATGGATTTAGCTGTACGATGATCGTAAATATGTTCGCTAATTTCGAAACTGATAAGGAATGGAAGGCGGATGAGCAACGTGCCAAAGTGCTTGCGGGGTCTTGTCAGTGGTTCGATTTCGGTGGACCTGACGGCTTTGGAAAAATCCGCTTCTGCACCATAGATGTCTCGGGCTGCGCCGGTCGTGAGTTGCGCAGGCGTGCCATAAAAGACGATCCGACCGTCCCGTAGGCCACCACGCAGTGGCGTTAGCCGGGTCCGGTTCACTTCGCTCAGGTGATACATGCCAGTGGAAGTATGCACGCGCTCCAGAAGTCGTATGGCGCGGCGTTTGATACGGCGCAGGTCAGCCTCGTTGACTAGGTAGTAGGGCTGGACGAGGTCATCCTCGGTGATCAGTCCAGCCTCTAGGTCAGCGTTCTGCGCGTTACAGCGGATCTGTTTGAGGAAACTCTTCCAGCGTGCCTCGACATCGCGAAACTTGGCCACCTCGTCGATGAAAGTGAGATCATGAGACGGAATCGTCGTAGTTGCGCGGGTCATGGCGGAGTCCCTTCTGAGCGCAAAGCTTCGGCCTGCGCATCTGGCCGCACTCGGATGGGCGGGACTAATGAGAGTGAAAGGTTCCGGAGCCTTGAGAGCAAACAGTGATCACGGAGCGTGGCTTGTCAAATCAGCGGCGGGCGGCATGGATGGGCTTCATTAGTGCAAGGCTCCTCATGCCCCCTTATAATACTGAAAAGAATATAGAACTTAATGAATAGCAAAGAATTTACGTCGCCAAAAACCCACGTTTGCGCGCACTATTGATTTCTTTTGCGCGCACATCTGGTTTTTCTGGCAGCAGGCCGATGTATTGGTGATCCCGGCAGGAATTGAACCTGCGGCCCCCAGATTAGGAATCTGGTGCTCTATCCAGCTGAGCTACGGGACCACGCGTTTGATCGATACTCCACATCCAATTTCAATGTAAAGGTGGATGTCTTTGTGACGAATGTTGTCAGTGTTTTGCTTTATGAGGCCGGGTACAGCCCAAAATCAGGCGTCAACCAACCCCATGTCTGAGGCATGAAATCCACCTCGACCGTATCAATCATTCCTAAATACTGAGCCGGTAAAGTGAAAACAGGTGGTGTTGAGGGAGTTGTTTTATGGCGCATGATGCTCGCCAGTCCGCTATTGCGCGCTTATCGGGCGGGGTTTCTTCGCTGCTCGGGCTTCAGGACCTTGATGATAGCCACCTGAACGAAGGGGCTGCCAACCGCTTGCGCCGCGAACAGATACGCGGGTCGATTGAGCAGATGCGTGTATTTCTGGCGGGAAATACTTTTTTTGCGCCAACGCTGTCGATGCAGGCCTGGAACAGCGGAATCAACGCGGTGGTGATTGGCTGGACCGTGGTCATGCTACTTTTCTCCTGGCGGCTTTTTTTTTCCTGGAAAGTGACATACCAAACGGATGGTAACCGCAAGGATATGCGCCGTTTCGTGCTGGAGACCTACGCGAATTCTGCAATGTGGGCTTTGGGTATGGTGTGTTTTTATCCGGTCGTGAGCGGCGATCAAAAGGCTGTTCTGACCTGTATTATGGCGGGTAGCCTCGCCCTTGGCACTGTGGGGTTTTCACGTACACCTGCGGCAGCCTTTCCTTATCTGGGAATGCTAACGCTGGTGAGCTTTCTGGTCGCTTTTGGGACGGGTATCGCGACGGGGTCAAGAACGGATTTTCTAATCTCTTTCCTTGCTTTAGTGGCGGGTGCGGGCGTGTTCAACGCTGTTCTGGAACGCGCAAAATCCTCCATGAAGGCCTTTAATGACCACGAACAATTGGTGCAAAAGAGTGAGGTGATCGATCTTTTGCTTAAGGATTACGAGGAACAGGCGACAGAATGGCTCTGGCAAACAAATAGCGCGCTCTGTATCCAAAGCGCACCGCAGCCGGTTTTGGATATGCTGGGGGTTCCACAACATGAGGCGACGCGATTTTGTTTGCTTGGCGCAATCGAGGGTCGTCTATGTGGCAATAGCCTTGACGAATTTTTACGGCTCAAAAAGGCGATCTCTGATCAAGTCGAATTTCACGACATTCTGGTGTTGATCACGGATGTGCAAGATGGGATGCGCCGCTGGATCATGATGCGGGGTCGTCCGCAATATGAAAACGGACAATTCTCTGGGTTTCGCGGTATCTTTGCCGATGCAACCATGACGGTGGAGGCCAAGAAACAAGTGGAGTTTCTGGCTTCACATGACGTTCTGACGGGCATCTATAACCGGAATGCTCTGCAGGATCGGCTGACTGACCTCGATCCTGATCATGAGCATGCGGCAGTTTTTTTGGTTGATCTGGATGGCTTCAAACAAGTGAACGACAGCTATGGTCATGGCGTGGGGGATCGGCTTTTGCAAGTGGTCGCGCGGCGGTTGTGCGATGGCATTGCGGCAAATGATTTTGTCGCCCGCCTCGGCGGAGACGAGTTTCTTGTGTTGATGAAAACACCGCAAGAATTGCCAGTAGCAACGTTGACAGCGATAGGTGATCGAATGGTACGCGACCTGTCGCAGCCCTATCTTGTTGATCATCTTGATTTATCGCTCTCTGCGTCTGTCGGGCTTGCGCGTTTCCCTCAGGATTCCAGAGATGGCGAAGACCTGCTGGTTCAGGTTGATCTGGCCTTGTATGCAGCCAAGAACGGCGGCCGCAATCAGTGCCGGATGTTTGTTCAGGAGATGCAAAAAGGTCTGCAAAAACGGTTGATCATCACGGAACGATTAAAGGCAGCCGTCGCTCGTGAAGAAATCGTGCCCTTCTACCAGCCTCAATACTCGCTCGTGGATGGCGGTCTGGTAGGGTGCGAGGCCCTTGCGCGCTGGGCTGATGCGGAACTGGGGTTTGTCGGGCCGGACATTTTTATTCCCATCGCAGAGCAGACAGGTCTTGTAACCGTCCTGGGCGAACAATTGCTGAAACGGGCTTGTCTGGACGCGCTGACCTGGTCCACGCCGGATCGCGGGCTGGGATGCCCGATGGTTTGCGTCAATATCTCCCCGATACAGTTTGAGCGAGATGATATCGCGAAAATGGTGCGGCGTGTCTTGGACGATACTGGCTTGCCCGCAGCGCGCCTTGAAATCGAAGTCACGGAAAGCGTGCTGATCGCGGATACGCAGAAGGCTGCTGCGACATTGCTTGAACTGAGCGATATGGGAGTCACAATTGCCTTGGACGATTTTGGGACGGGGTATTCGTCGCTGAGCTACCTGCGCTCCCTGCCGCTTAATCGCCTAAAAATTGACCGCACGTTTGTGCGAGATATGCATGAGCGACCCGCCCAACAAATCGTGAATGCAATTATCCAACTTGGAGCGAATTTGGGGCTCTGCGTGATCGCCGAAGGCGTGGAGACCGAGGAGCAGCGACAGATGTTGGCCAAGATGGGGTGTCAGGATGGGCAAGGGTATCTGTTCTCCGCAGCGGTTCCCGCAAGGGATGTCCATCGTCTCATCGAGGCCGCCGTCCCCCAATCTGCAAGGCTGAAAAATGCGCCCTAGGCCAGGCCAATGCCTCGACGGGGGAAGCATTGTGATACCGTTGAGCAAGCGGCATATCCCTTTCGGTGCAAATCGAATTCAGATCGCTACTTTTTGTTTTTGCCGCGCTTTATGAAAGTCGAGATACGTGGGGTCGTACCGGTTTCGGCAGGTGAGCGCGTTCGCAAGACGGGCTGCTCGGAACCCGGAGCCTTGCTTTCACGCAAAACAATGAACAATCCACTGGCGATAATGATTGTGGAGCCGATGATGGTGTATGTGTCAGGCCGTTCGTCAAAGAACATCAAGCCGTAAAACGACGCCCATAGGATTTGTGAATATTGCATCGGGGCGACCACGACGGCCTCACCGGTATTATAGGCAGCGATGAGGAAACGCCCGGCGATCCACGCGAAAACGGCGACGACCCCAAGCTTGCCCAGATCTGCGAGTGGCAGAGGTTCATAAACCAGCGGCAATAACGCGGCCATGACCACGAAATTGGCCATCATCGGGTAGAGCATTATGACAACAGTGCGTTCTTCACGGCCAATCTTGCGCACGATGATGGAGGCAAATGAGCCGCAGATGGCGGATACCAGCGCCGCGAGATGGCCGAGTTCCAGATCGGCCTGTCCGGGGCGCAACACGACCAGAACGCCGGTCAGCCCCACGGCAACTGCAAGCCAGCGGCGCATTTTGACCTGTTCCCCTAAAATAGGGATCGCCAGAATTGTGATCAGCAGGGGGGAGGCAAAGAGGATCGCATAGACCTGCGCCAGGGGGAGTACAGAAAACGCATAAAAAGCACAAAAGCCTGTGATCACCGCCGCAACCGTGCGGGCCATCATCCACCAGGGATGTTTCGGGAGCAAAGTGCCGGGCGTTGCATCGCGCAGCAGGTAGAACATTGCGAGAGGGAAGCTGAACAGGACGCTGAAAAAGACGATCTGCACGGGGGAGTACCCACCGCCGAGCACCTTGATGATCACGTCATGGCTGGCAAATATGCCAAAGGCGACGAGTGCGTAGAGCGCCCCTTTTGCATTCGGGCTCATGGCGTTCTCATGCGTCGCGGCACCGGGATATGAGGTGGTAAAACCCGCTCATCCCGGTTGGTGTATGCATGGCAACTTGCCGCCCGCGCACCAGACGCTCCGCCAACCGGGTATGACCCATGTAATATCATCACAGGCTTTGATCAAGCGCCGCCAGAATTGCATCGCCCATCTGGGTGGTGGTGACGGGAGTGCCGCCATCCTCGCCCATCAGATCCGCCGTGCGCGCGCCATCCGCCAGCACTTTTTCAATGGCGGTTTCAACCCGTGTGGCCTCTTCGCCCTGATCGAATGAATAACGCAATGCCATCGCAAAGCTGAGGATGCAGGCGATTGGGTTCGCCTTGCCTTGTCCGGCAATATCGGGAGCGGACCCGTGTACGGGCTCATAAAGCGCGCGGGGCGGGCCGTCACCCGTGGGAGCCCCGAGGCTTGCCGAGGGCAACATGCCCAAGGATCCGGTCAGCATGGCCGCGCAATCGGACAGGATATCGCCAAAGAGATTGTCGGTCAGGATCACGTCGAATTGTTTGGGCGCGCGCACCAGCTGCATCGCGCCATTGTCTGCATACATATGCGACAGCTCGATATCAGGGTAATCCGCGTCGCGCACCTTTTGCACGACTTCGCGCCACAGGATGCCGCTTTCCATCACGTTGGCCTTTTCCATGGAGCAGACCTTGCTGGACCGGCGCCGGGCCAGTTCAAAAGCGGAGCGTGCCACGCGGTCGATTTCACCCTCAGTATAGCGTTGCGTGTTGATGCCAACGCGTTCGTTGCCCTCTTCGAAAATACCACGCGGCTCGCCAAAATAAACGCCGGAGGTCAATTCACGCACGATCATAATATCAAGACCCGCCACGATGTCTTTCTTGAGCGAGGAGAAATCCGCCAGCGCGTCAAAGCACTGCGCCGGGCGCAGGTTCGAAAACAGGTCCATCTCCTTGCGCAGACGCAACAACCCCCGCTCGGGCTTCACGCTAAAGTCGAGGTCGTCATATTTGGGTCCACCGACCGCGCCCAGCAGCACCGCATCGACCTCAAGCGCACGCGCCATTGTGTCATCATGCAGCGGCGTGCCATGCGCGTCATAGGCAGCCCCCCCCACGAGGTCTTCGCTCACGTCGAAACTCAGATCCCGCTTGTCACCAAACCAGGCGATGACGCGTTTGACCTGATCCATGACCTCCGGGCCGATACCGTCGCCGGCAAGAATGAGAAGGGAAGGGTTGGCCATGATGAGACTCCTGCAACTTATGTCACCAGCGGCCTATCGCGCGACCTGCGCAGGGTCAAGAAGTCGCAGCTGATAATGCACGATGCCGATCAGGTTACAGGCTGGTCTGTGCGCGTTCATGCTCAAGCGGTCATTTCTAGGATTTGGCGGTACATTGCCAAACAGCCGTCGGTTGTCGTTTTGAGCAAACTCCTCGGAATGGAAGTTTCATTGCTGGTGGCTGGCCCGTCCGGGTCATCCTGCACAGTATGCCTCTGCGTTGGTAAGTCGCGGCCCAGAGTGCGATTTTCTGGTATGGATTATCTTCGCAATAGCGCAGTCTCGAAACGCAAAACGTTCAACTGGAAGCCTTGAAACATGCACAAAATGGAGGGTCCTGTGGTATCGAACAGATCACGTAATGTTCTGATCGGTATATGTATCTGCTTTGCAATAGTGGTTTTATTGCCCTTTTCCCTGCACTCATCGCGCCTTGGTCTCACGGGCCTGGCTGCGGCGGATACACTGGATAGCCGCTTTTTCGCGGCAGGGAAAAGCTTCGGCAACCACGCCATTTTCGGGCATATGGTTCTGGGCGGGTTTCTTACGCTTTTGGTGCCTTTGCAACTTTGGGGCACCCTTCGGCGGCGTGCGCCCGCGCTGCACCGTTGGTGCGGACGTTTATTATGTGGTTGTGCCGTGCTGACAGGGGTGGGCGGTTTGGCCTATATCGCGGTGCGCGGGACAATCGGCGGCGCATGGATGAACGCGGGGTTCGCCCTTTATGGTGCCCTGCTGATCATCTCTGCGCTCCAGACCGTCCGATATGCCCTCAAAAACCGTTTTTCGGATCACCGGACCTGGGCCTTGCGGTTGTTCGTGCTCAGCATCGGATCATGGATTTACCGGATCCATTACGGGGTTTGGTACGCTCTGACGGATGGGCTTGCCTCGACCCCGACCTTTGAGGGGCGGTTCGATCTGATCCAGAACTTCGCTTTTTACCTGCCCTATCTTGTGGCTCTCGAAATCTGGCGGCGCTGGCGCAAACCCGTTGTCATCGCGTGATATCGACCCAGACCAGTTTGTGACGGCTGGCGATGCGCGCGGTTTCGCCCAGTTCGGTGCTTGGGTCGGGCCAGAGGACGCCGGAGGCAAGCACGCGCCAGTCCGCCGAGGGCAAGACGTAATCCACCCGCAGATTGCCTGGAACCGGGTCTGTCCAATCCGCGGTGTCCAAGGTGTCGCCAGACACGATTTTACTCCCATCGCTACCGGACATCGGGTCCTGCAAACGGGGGTCTTCGAGGAGCGAAGTGATCGCCGTCTTGATCCCCTCGCCGCCGCGCCGATCCTGATTGAAATCGCCCAGCAGGATGAAACGATCCTGTGGTGCCGGGCCGAATGCGCCGTTCAGGAAATGGTCCCAAAAGGTGATCTCATCATGATTGCGTCTGCCGTTGCGGTCTTCGGGTCCGTCAAACACCGGGGGGCTGGCGTGAAACGTCATCAGATGCACAGGCCCCAGTTCCGGGACGTCGATTGGCACGATCCAATGGCCCGTGGTTGAGAGCCGCTGGATGGCTTGCGCCTCGGGCGAGGGGAAGGGGCCGTCTTCGGTTTGTGGCAGCAACGCGCCGGGAAAGTCCCGCCATAGCAGGGCTGAGAAGTCCTGAACGGCACCTTGATCGATCGGGTAACGGGACAGGATTGCCATGCCGCCCTGGCCCGAGAATTGCCCGTAGCTTTGCGCATCCCGTGCGTCACCCCGTCGCCCATCGCCATCCATATCAAGCCCGGTTGGCATCCCGGTGTTGGGTCGGGCAGAAAACTGGAAGGGGTATTCCACCCCCGCGCCCGCCAGCGCCGCGACATAGGCCGACAGGGCCGCCCCGGTGAGGTCGTAGTCAAAGCCCTGCAGTGCGATGATATCGGCATCGGCCTGCGCAATGATGCGCAGCGTTGCGAGGATTTGGGCGTCTTCGCCGCGCGCGATATCGCGCAACAAGAGACCCGGCCCTTTGCGTTGGAGTTCGGTGTTATAGGTGGCAATCCGCAGAGTTTCCGCAAAAGGAGCGGTGCCGATCAAGGTAAAACCAACCGCGATACAGACGCAGATCAAGGGGCCATTTCTCTGGTTCGGCGGCGCAATCGTGACGCGATACCACTCTGCGCGCGAATGATCGTTCCAATTGGAAAGAAGGCCCATGCAATCAGACTCCAGCGGAGGCGTTGTTTGAGCTTAGCCTATCAGAACACTGCTTGCCTTGACCACTACAGGTTGAAAGAGCACGCAATGGTACGGATTAAAAGTTGCGTGATTGCGTCAGGGGTGCAGCGCCTGTCCACCCATTGTTATACGATTATTACCGCCCAATCGCGCAAGGAGAGCCATTTGCGACCCTATTGTTCGCAAATGATTGTTTGCAAATGGCAAATGGCATCATGGATCAGCGCAAAGGTCAGCCTATCATACCCAGGGACGCGCTTGTGACGCTGCGGCCTCAAAGGTGTCGATGGAGGTGGCTTTTTCCATCGTCAGGCCGATGTCGTCCAACCCGTTCATCAGGCAGTGCTTCTTGAAGGCATCCACCTCGAAGGGGATCACCTCACCGTCCGAGGTCGTGATCGTCTGCGCATCCAGATCGATGCTGATCCGCGCGTTGGAGCCCTTTTCGGCGTCTTTCATCAAGACGTCGACTTGTTCCTGCGGCAGTGCGATTGGCAGGATGCCGTTCTTAAAGCAGTTGTTATAGAAAATATCGGCGTAAGACGGCGCGATGACGCAGCGAATTCCGAAATCCTTGATCGCCCAGGGCGCGTGCTCGCGGCTGGACCCACATCCGAAATTGTCACCGGCCACGAGGATTTCCGCATCGCGGTAGGCGTCCTGATTAAGGATGAACGTCGGAATTTCAGAGCCATCATCGGCGTAACGCATCTCGTCAAAGAGGTTCACGCCTAGTCCCGAGCGTTTGATCGTTTTGAGGAATTGTTTGGGAATGATCATATCCGTGTCGATATTGATCATCGGCATGGGTGCCGCGATCCCGGTGAGTTTGTCGAATTTATCCATCTCAGCTCTCCTGGCCTCTGAAAGGCTCTCGGTGTGACGCCCTAAAACGTCGCGTTGGTTGTCCTATCGCCCCCAGGTGACGCCTTGGGCGTCTCCGAATGCGGCGTAGGGTGGGCTTTCAGGCCACCTTTGTCTCTACATCAAGTCACGCACGTCCGTGAGTTTGCCGGTAATCGCGGCAGCGGCTGCCATGGCGGGTGACATCAAATGCGTGCGCCCACCCCGTCCCTGACGACCCTCAAAGTTGCGGTTCGACGTGGCGGCGCAGCGTTCCCCCGGAGACAGTTGATCAGGGTTCATCGCCAGGCACATGGAACATCCCGCAAGGCGCCACTCAAACCCGGCGTCCTTGAAAATATCGGCCAGGCCCTCTTCTTCGGCCTGTGCGCGCACCAGGCCCGAGCCCGGCACCACCATCGCGCGAATGCCGTTTTTTTTCTTCTTGCCCTTCAGAATGGCGGCGGCGGCGCGCAGATCTTCGATCCGCCCATTAGTGCAGGAGCCGATAAACACCGTGTCGATTTCCACGTCCGACAGCGGCACGCCCGGCGTGAGCCCCATGTAATCCAGAGACCGTTGTGCTGCGCCCACCTTGCCGCCGGTGAAATCGGAAGCCGCGGGGACCGTCGCCGTGATCGGCAAAACATCTTCGGGAGAGGTGCCCCATGTGACCACCGGCGCAATGTCCTCGCCCTTGAGGGTGATGGTCTTGTCCCAATGCGCGTCATCGTCCGAATACAACGTTTTCCACCACGCCATTGCCGCTTCCCATTGCGCGCCTTTCGGAGCGTGCGGGCGCCCCTGGCAATACTCATATGTCTTTTCATCCGGTGCGATCAGACCGGCACGCGCGCCGCCCTCAATCGCCATATTGCAGACGGTCATGCGCCCTTCCATGGACAAATCACGAATCGCCTCGCCGCAATACTCAATCACGTAACCGGTGCCGCCAGCGGTGCCGGTGGCCCCGATCACGGACAGGGTAATGTCCTTGGCGGTGACACCGGGGCGCAATTTGCCGGTGATCTCGACCTTCATGTTTTTGGATTTCTGCTGAATCAGCGTTTGCGTGGCCAGCACATGTTCAACCTCGGAGGTGCCGATCCCATGGGCCAGCGCGCCGAACGCCCCATGCGTCGCGGTGTGGCTATCCCCGCAGACCACGGTCATGCCGGGCAGGGTCCAGCCCTGTTCGGGGCCCACGATATGCACGATGCCCTGACGCACGTCGGACACAGGGTAATAATGGATGCCGAATTCCTTGGCGTTGGTATCGAGCGCTTCGACCTGAATGCGGCTGTCCTCGGTCATGGTGGCGGCATTTGCGCGGTCCAGCGTGGTGGGGACGTTGTGATCCGGCACGGCGATGGTTTTATCCGGCGCGCGTACCGTCCGGCCCGTCATGCGCAACCCTTCAAAGGCTTGCGGAGATGTCACCTCATGCACCAGGTGGCGGTCGATATAGAGCAAGCAGGTGCCATCATCCGCCGCGTGGACAAGATGGGCATCCCAGATTTTATCATAGAGTGTTTTGGGGGACATGTGGTCCTCTCCCGTAATAAGAAAAATGAGCGTTTGGGTCGGCGCGTGCGCCTATTGCCGTGCAAGCACGGTATGGGTCGCCCCAAAAAAGCGTTCGCGCAGTCGCGCGCGGTCGTCCATGTCAAAAACACGTGCCATGACGTTCAGATACAGCGGTCATGGCCTTGCTGCAAGGCCCGGTGACTTGTTGATGTCAAAGCACTGTGCAAATGTCTGCAAATGGCAGATCCGATCGCTAATCTTGAAGAACCCCTTGGGCACGTTTTGATGTCCGTCGATGAAATATGGCACCTCGTTTCGGTTTTCGGAGCGGACCTGATCGAGCCGGGCTGGCGGCAGAATCAGGCCATCATCATTCTGTCCCTCGCGGCGCTTGCCTATCTGCTGCACGGCATATCCGGGCGATTGATCGAGGCGCGCGTGCGGGCCATTGAGGGCTGGTCCAAATGGCAACTGCGCATGATCATCCAGATCAAACGGCGCATGGGTCTGATCCTCTTCGCGCTGATGTCTTATGGCGTTTATGTCGTGATGCAAAACATCACCTGGCCGTCGCGATCCTATATGATCGGGGGGGTATCAACCTTGGCGGCGACCTGGGTGATGATCGCCTTTGCCGCGCGTTTGGTGCGCAACCGCTTTATGCGCCGCATGGTTGTCTATGGGCTCTGGATTTATGTGACATTGCGGTTTGCGGGGCTGGGTGATGAGGTGTCGGCCTTCCTGGATGGGCTGGCCATTGAAATCGGTGATTTCCGTATTTCCATGCTGGCCCTTTTGGTCGCTGCGGTGGTCATCGGGTTGCTGTTCACCGGCGCGCGCCTGGTCAGTACAACCGTGTCGTCGCGCATTCGCATGAACGAAGACATCAGCCCTTCCATGCAGGTGCTTGCGGTCAAAGCCATTCAGATCACGCTTTATGGGTGCGCTTTTTTCATCGGAATCAAAGCCGTCGGGATTGATCTGACCGGGTTGGCGGTTCTGTCCGGGGCCATCGGTGTCGGTCTGGGGTTTGGTTTGCAAAAGGTCGTCTCGAACCTTGTCTCGGGTGTCATTATCTTGCTGGATAAATCCATCAAACCGGGGGATGTGATCTCGCTTGGCGAAACCTTCGGCTGGATCAACGCGCTTGGAGCGCGGTATGTGAGCGTCGTGACGCGGGACGGGCGGGAATACCTTATCCCGAACGAAGATCTCATTACCGGGCAGGTGGTGAACTGGTCGCATTCGGATCAATATGTGCGTCTCGATATCTATTTTGGCACGTCTTACGGCTGTGATCCGCATAATGTGCGCCGCCTTGCCATTGAGGCGGCGTCGGGGGTGGATCGGGTGCTGTCGCATCCAAAACTGCCCGTCTGTCATATTGTCGGATTCGGGGACAGTTCCGTTGATTACATCCTGCGGTTCTGGATCAGGGACCCCACGGGGGGGCTGACGAACATCCGCGGGAACGTATATCTTGCACTTTGGGACATCTTCAAAGCCAATGATATTTCAATTCCCTTCCCGCAGCGCGAAGTGCGAATGCTGGACCCGATGCCCGATTAACGGATAATTTACCCTGTCATTGAATTGTTGCACCGCAGTTGTTATCCTTGTTCCATCCCAGCGCCGGGGGTCTGTCGGCGCGTTCAAAGGAGGACAATGTCCTGTCAATCCATGCTGAGGCAGCCATCGCTGCTCAAAACGGGCAAGCAGTAATGGTCACTGCTACCGACACAGCCACCAGCGACGCGCTTCTGGCAACCATTCTTTCATCCCTTTCCGACGATAAGGCCGAGGATATCGTGCAGATTGATCTGCGCGGCAAGACCGAGATCGGTGACTATATGGTCATCTGTTCCGGGCGTTCGACCCGTCAGGTCTCGTCGATTTCGGAAAAGCTCGCGCAGAAGGTCAAAGACGACTACGGCCGCACCGCGAAGATGGAGGGCAAGGACACTGGTGATTGGGTCCTGATCGACACAGGCGATGTGATCGTGCATGTTTTCCGCCCGGAAGTGCGCGAATTCTATCAGCTGGAGAAGATGTGGCAGCCCGTTTCCGGCCCGGAGACAGCCGCGAACTGAGTCCATAGCGCGGTGGCCTGATCATGCGTGTGCACATCATTGCGGTCGGACGCCTTCGGGCGGGGCCGCAAAAAGATCTGATTGACGACTACCTGAAACGATTTGATCGCACGGGCAGGGCGCTGAGCCTTGGCCCGGCGCAGGTTGTTGAGGTGGATGACCGCAAGGCTTCCGGTATGGGAGCTGAGGCGGAATTACTGCGTCGCGCGGTGCCCGAAGGGGCCATCAACGTGGTTCTGGACGAACGGGGGCGCGTGGAAACCTCGCCCGAATTCGCAAAACGTATCGGCGCGTGGCGCGACGCCGGGAGCCGGGACCTGGCGCTTATCATCGGGGGCGCGGACGGTTTGGCCCCGGCATTGCGCGCAGAAGCCGATTTCAAGCTGTCCTTTGGCAAGATGGTCTGGCCGCATATGCTGGTGCGTGTGATGTTGGCAGAGCAACTCTATCGTGCCGCCTCAATTCTATCGGGCGGCCCCTATCACCGCGAATAACCATTTGTGCCGCCGTCAAAACGGGGCAATTCAGCGCAAGTTGACGATCACCGTCTGCGGGTTCCAGCCACCGGGCAGGTCGCGCGCCTGTATTTGCACCTGCGCAGTACCTTCGGGGATACGCACCCCGGAAAGCGACCGCGTGAAGGGCTGCTCCTGAACATGGGGATGGGCCAGAATGCGGATCGCGATTTGATTGCCCTGCATATCCAGCACGCGCCAGGCGTCCGCATAGTGGTCCCAGCCGGTATCGGGATGAGAGATTGTCACGTCAAAACGCCAACCATCCCCGGATTTCCGTGCTTTGACATTGTCGATCCGGGGCGGTTCCGCAAACGCAGTCATTGCTGATAAAATCAAAACCAATATGGCGTATTTCATTTCGGGCCCAACCAAGCGATAGCGATCTGCATCATTTAAGAAGCCAAGAGGATTTTACGAGACACCGAGGCAAATTCTCGGCGCCAGATGACGGTTACGGTGCAAAACGCGGCAAGGATGAGCGGAATCGGTCCGGCCAGCCAGGCGGCTGCGGCGAGTGCAAAATAAAGCGATCTGAGGCCACGGTTGAAGCTCTTGGTCCCGGTGATATTAATCTGGGCGGCTTTTTCCGCGAACTTATAAGCGTCCGGATGTTTGGGATCATTCGGCACTGCGCCCATCAGCACCGAGCAATAGCCAAACAACCGGTTGGCCCAGACGAATTTGAGAAAGGCATTAGTCAGGAACAGCGTCAGCACCATCAGCTTTAATTCCCACACGATGGTGGGATGATCCAGCAGGGTAATATCGGAGGCGACACCGGCGAGGCGTTCGGCATTTCCGATCACCGCGAGCGTGCCGCCAATGGCCACCATGGAAGTGGAGGCGAAAAAGGCGGTCCCCTGACGCAGGGTCCCCAGGACATGGGCATCAAAAATGCGCGGCTCTCTCGTCACCATTTGCCGCATCCATTCTTGCCTGTAGCTGGCCATGATAAGCGATGTTGAGAGGTGTTTGGGCGAAGGGTGCTCCACGCGAAGCCCAATGCCGACCCACAATACAAAGAGCAGGGCCACAGCGGCGAAATCCAGGGGCTGAAACAGGGTAATGCGGTCCATGAAGGTCATGGCATGACGCATCGCATCTCTGATAAAGCTTGCCAATGGGTCAAATTGGTAATAATACTTTACCAAATAGAGGTCAAGTGGAGGAATACCCATGGAAATGCCGATTCCCGATCCGAATGTGCTGGCCCGTAAATCGCGGGTTGTGTCGCGTTTGCAGTCCGTCTTGCCGATGGACGCCGTGATCCATGAGGTCGCCGAAACGCGTGCCTATGAGTGTGATGCTCTGACAGCCTATAAGTGCCCCCCGATGGTGGCGGTGCTCCCGTCGAGCACTGAGGAGGTGTCACAGGTTCTAAAAATTTGCCATGAAGAGGGCGTTCCGGTGGTGCCACGCGGATCCGGCACGTCGCTTGCCGGTGGGGCCTTGCCGACGGCGGATTGCGTCATACTGGGCGTGGCGCGGATGAATGACGTGCTCGAAACCGACTATGACAACCGGGTCATCCGGGTGCAGACCGGGCGCACGAACCTAAGCGTGACGGGTGCTGTGGAGGAGAACGGCTTCTTTTATGCGCCCGATCCGTCCAGCCAATTGGCTTGCGCGATTGCGGGCAACATCGCGATGAATTCGGGCGGCGCGCATTGTCTTAAATACGGTGTCACGACAAACAACCTTTTGGGCGTGACCATGGTGATGATGGATGGCGCGGTCGTCGAAATCGGCGGGGCCTATATGGACAGCGGCGGGCTGGACCTGCTGGGCCTCATTTGCGGCTCCGAAGGGCAGTTGGGTGTGATCACCGAGGCGAGCCTGCGCATCCTGGCCAAACCGGAAGGCGCGCGCCCCGTTCTGATGGGGTTTGATGACAGCGAGGTCGCGGGGGCCTGCGTCAGCGACATCATTAAGGCGGGGGTTCTGCCGGTCGCGATTGAATTCATGGACCGTCTCTGCATCGAATCCTGTGAAAAATTCGCCCAGGCGGGGTATCCACTGTGCGAAGCGTTGTTGATCGTGGAGGTCGAGGGTTCACCCGCCGAGATCGACCACCAATTGTCGCTGATCATGGAAATTGCGCGTCGCCACAACCCCGTTGAGCTGCGCGAAAGCAAATCCGCTGAGGAGAGTGCCAAAATCTGGTTGGGTCGCAAATCCGCCTTTGGCGCGATGGGCCAGATCAACGATTACATGTGTTTGGACGGCACGATCCCAGTGAGCTCGCTGCCCTTCGTGCTGCGCCGCATCGGCGAGATGTCCAAGGAGTACGGGCTGCAGGTCGGCAATGTTTTCCACGCAGGGGACGGGAATATGCACCCGCTGATCCTGTTTGATGCCAATAAACCGGGTGATCTGGAGCTTTGCGAGGAATTCGGGGCCGAAGTGCTCAAGCTCTGCGTCGAGGCGGGCGGGTGCCTGACCGGAGAACATGGCGTCGGCATCGAAAAGCGGGATCTGATGTCGTACCAATATACCCCCGAGGACCTTGAGGCGCAGATGTCGGTAAAGGATGTGTTTGATCCGCACTGGTTGTTGAACCCGGCCAAGGTCTTTCCGCTGGCCTCCTCGGATGCGCGCCGAACTGTGGCACTGGCGGCAGAGTAACCATCCGATTGCGGTGAAACCTCGATATATTGGACCCAAAACACTATGACACCTGAAACCGAAGAGGCCGTGGCCGAGGCCATCAAGACGGCCCAATCGCCCTTGGCCATCCAGGGTGGCGGCACCCGCGGCTTTAAGATTGAGGGCGAGACGCTCTCCCTTGCGCGGTTGTCGGGCATTTCGCTTTATGAACCCGGTGCCCTCACGATTGTCGCACAGGCGGGCACGCCGCTGCGCGACATCAACGCCGCCTTGAGCAAAGAAAACCAGCGTCTGGCATTTGAACCGATGGATCACCGCACGCTTTTGGGTACCACGGGCGAGCCGACGATCGGGGGCGTGATAGCCGGCAACATCAGCGGTCCGCGCCGCATCCAGGGCGGGGGCGCACGTGACTATGCGCTGGGCGTGCGGTTCGTGGATGGGGCCGGGGCCATCGTCAAGAATGGTGGCCGCGTGATGAAGAATGTGACCGGATATGACCTGGTGAAGCTGATGAGTGGTGCCTTTGGCACGCTGGGCGTGTTGACGGAGGTGTCGCTGAAGGTATTACCGATCCCGGAGACGCAAGCGACCCTGATCCTGCACGGTCTTGATGACGCGCAGGCGGTGCAGGCGATGTCCGCCGCGATGGGCTCACCCTTTGAGGTCAGCGGTGCGGCCCATTCCGCCAAGATCATGGAGAGTGGCCCGGCAACGCTCTTGCGTGTCGAAGGGTTTGAAACCTCTGTTGAGTATCGCATCGGGCGTTTGAGGGACCTGCTGGCTCCGATCTGCTCTGAGGCGAGCGTCGCCGATGCGGCCCTGACCGAAGACCTCTGGTGCAACGTAAGGGATGTGGCGCAATGGCGCGACCTGCCCGACGACATCTGGCGCATTTCCTGTAAGCCCTCTGATGCGCCGGCACTCATGGGGCGTTCTGGCGCGACCGCCTGGTATTTCGACTGGGCCGGTGGTCTGATCTGGGTGCGCATGCCTCAGGGGGGCGATCTGCGCGAGACGCTTGGGGCTTTTGAGGGCCATGCAACGCTTGTGCGCAGCGCACCTGAAACGCGCGCGCGGGTGCCGGTCTTCCATCCCGAAGCCGCCGGTATCGCCAAAATTACGGCCGGGTTGCGCGCGCGCTTCGATCCGCGCGGTATCTTGAACGCCGGTCTGATGGCGGGCGTCTGATATGGGCTGCACGCCTGTCGATCCCGTTGTTCCCCCTCATTCGCAGCTTGCCTGCGTTCCTTTCGATAGGTCCGATTGATATGCAAACGACATTCTCACCAGAGCAACTCAAAGACCCAGGGATCAAGCGCAGCAATGAAATCCTGCGCAGCTGTGTGCATTGCGGATTCTGCACGGCGACCTGCCCGACCTATCAGGTGCTGGGCGATGAACTCGACAGCCCGCGTGGCCGCATTTACCTGATCAAGGACATGCTGGAAAACGACCGCGATCCGGACCCCAAGACCGTGAAACACATCGACCGCTGTCTGAGTTGTCTGGCCTGTATGACGACCTGCCCCTCGGGCGTGCACTATATGCACTTGGTCGATCATGCGCGCGAATATATCGAAGAGCGCTATAAACGACCGCTGAGCGACCGCGCCCTGCGCTGGGTGCTGGCGTTGATCCTGCCCTATCCGATGCGCTTCCGTCTGGCGCTTGCGGGGGCAAAACTCGGACGGCCCTTCGCGCGTTTCATGCCGGATGCCCGGCTGCGCGCCATGCTGGAGATGGCCCCCAAGACGATCCCACCTGTCAGCCGCAACGATGATCCGCAGACCTTTGCTCCTCAGGAACCGCGCAAGAAACGCATCGCCTTGATGACCGGTTGTGCACAGCGCGCGCTGAATACCGACATCAATGACGCCACCATCCGGTTGCTGACGCGTTTGGGCTGCGAAGTGGTGGTGGCGGAGGGCGCGGGTTGTTGTGGTGCCTTGACCCATCACATGGGAAAGACCAAGGAAAGCCACGCGACGGCGGCCAAGAACATCACAGCCTGGGTGCGCGAGATGGATGGCGACGGGCTCGATGCCATCGTGATCAACACCAGCGGCTGTGGCACCACGGTCAAGGATTACGGCCATATGTTTCGCAATGAACCGCTGGCCGCGGACGCCAAACGCGTGTCCGACATCGCGATGGATGTCTCCGAAGTGTTGATGCAATTGGACCTGCCGGAAGGGGGCGATCAGGACATGGTGGTCGCCTATCACGCCGCCTGTTCGTTGCAACATGGTCAGCAGATCAAGACCTTCCCGAAGGATTTGCTGAAACGCGCTGGCTTTACGATCGTGGAGCCTTCTGATCCGCATTTGTGTTGTGGCTCTGCGGGAACTTATAATCTGATGCAGCCGGAAATTTCCAAACAGCTGAAGGACCGCAAGGTCCGCACGCTGGAGGCCAAGAACCCGGATGTGATCGCAGCCGGTAACATTGGCTGCATGATGCAGATCGGCACCGGAACACAAATTCCTATTCTGCACACGGTGGAATTGCTGGATTGGGCGACCGGGGGGCCAAAACCCCCCGCGCTGATCAACGGCGCGCGCGAGAGGTCCGAAATCCCGATTCTACGCTGAGCCAAAGACAAAGAATCAGTAAACAAATGCCACGATTGGGCCTCAATAGGCCGTAATTCCGCCGTAACTGCTCCGTAACTTCATCGGATCAGTTACAAAGGAATGTCACATGATCCGGTGGTTATGTTCAGCCGCGCTCGCCTTGAGCGCGCCAACAGGGGTGGTCGCTCAGCAACAACCGCTCAGAGCGTTGGAAAACGGCTTTGAAGCGCGCCCCTGGGAAGCTGTCGGGCGTCTGGACATCGCCGGAAAGGCATTCTGTACCGGCGCATTGATCAGCCCGGATGTGGTCCTGACCGCCGCGCATTGCCTTTTTGACACATCCAGCGGCGCGCGAATAAATCCAGAAACAATCGAATTTCGTGCCGGTTGGCGTCAGGGGCGCGCTTCGGCTTACCGCGCCGTCAGCCGGGCGGTGGTGCATCCAAAGTATTCCTATGCGGCGGCGGTTTCGCCCGAGCGGGTGCGGGATGATATCGCGCTTTTGCAATTGGCCCATCCGATCCGAAACACGACCATTCATCCCTTTGACACCGGTGCGCGCCCGCTCAAAGGCGCAAGCGTGAGTGTTCTGAGCTATGTCCGTGGCCGCGCCGAAGCGCCCTCACTGCAAGAGCACTGCACGGTTCTGGACGCGCAGCAGGGGGTGTTGGTGACCTCTTGCTCGGTCGACTTCGGATCCTCTGGTGCGCCTATTTTCGCAGTGTCGCAGGGCCGTGCGCAGATTGTTTCGGTGGTGTCGGCCAAAACCGAAATCAACGGGTCCGACATTGCCCTGGGCACCTCGCTGGAGGGCTCTGTGGCATTTTTGCGTGCCGAACTCGTGGCTGGCAAGGGCGGCTACACGTCCAGTTCTCCACTCCCGATACGCCTGCGGGTTGGCGAGGGGCGTAGCGCCACAGGTGCCAAATTCATCCGGTTGGGGGAATAAGCCATGTTGCGTATTTTCACCCTCCTTCTGGCCGCCTGGATGCTGGCCGTACCAACCCATACTGCGGCGCAGGAAAAAGCGACATTGGCCAGCCTGCGCGTCACGCCCGACGCCATGACCTGGCGCGCGGTAGGCCGTCTGGATGCGGCGATGTCCGGATTTTGCACGGCGACCCTGATTGCGCCGGATTTGCTTTTGACGGCGGCGCACTGTGTGTACTCGTCCAAAACCAACCGATTGATCAAACCTGCGGGGCTGACATTCCGGGCCGGGTTGCAGAAGGGTAAAGCCGTTGCCGAACGTCGCATCGTTCAGGTCGAAGTGCATCCAGGCTATGACGCCAGCGCCGGTCCCAGCGCGCAAAGCGTGGGTCACGATGTCGCTTTGTTGCGCCTGGCCGAACCGATTGGCGCGGATGTGCTGGACCCGTTTTCGGTGCAGGATTCCGCCCAGACACATGGGCCGGTCAGCGTGGTTTCTTATGGTAAGGGTCGCGCCGAGTCGCTCTCAGCGCAAAGCGCCTGCGAGGTTCTTGATGGCTACCAAAATGTGATCCTGATGGATTGTGAGGCGACCTTTGGGTCCTCGGGCGCACCGATCTTCAATTCCCAAAACGGGCGGAGAGAGATTATTTCATTGGTGTCCAGCATTGGCCAGTTTCGCGGCAAGCGCACGACATATGGTATGATTTTGCCAAAACTGGTGGCCGACCTGAAAGACCAGATGCGGGCAAATCAAACGCAATCCCTCGCAGATGCCAGCTGAGGCGCGCAAGGCGGGCGTTGATGGGCAGAGACGGTTACGCCAGCCTCAAAATTCTTGTCTCCGAAGGGTCTTGAAAGCGCAAATTCCTTTCCCACATTATTGAGACCAAGGTGCCTATTCAGGGCTTTGGGATAACCGATTGTCGGTCTGCGTCCCCCAGGAGCGACCGGCATTTCATCGCTCAAAGAATGAGGATAACACTATGCGTACTTATGATTTTGCACCGCTTTATCGCGCCACCGTTGGCTTTGATCAAATCGCCAATCTGATGGATCGCGTGTTGACCAGTGAAGGCACCCAGCCTTCCTATCCCCCCTATAACATCGAAAAACTGGACGGTGATGCCTATCGCATCTCGATCGCCGTGGCCGGATTTTCGGACGCGGATCTTTCCGTGGAAACCCGCGAGAATGCGTTGATCGTCTCGGCGCGCAAGGCCGATGAGGACGAGGAGCGCAGCTATCTGCACCGTGGCATCGCAACCCGCGCGTTTGAGCGTCGTTTCCATTTGGCGGATCACGTGCATGTCACCGGTGCAACCCATGTCGATGGTATGCTGAACATTGATCTGACGCGTGAAGTGCCAGAGGCGCTCAAACCACGCCAGATTTCGATCTCTTCGACTAAACAGATTGAAAAAGATGTGGTTGATGCAAAATCCGTGAACTAACCAGTTTCCGGATATATTCGTTCAGAGGTCCGGGCATTGCGCCCGGGCCTTTTTTATTGCGCTCGGCGGTGGGTTGTTCTGCCGTCGGGTTTGATTTTCTGAGGTGTGATGCCACGGCGAGGTCTTGAAAATTCAAGCGCCTTCATGTTCCGTAAATTCCAGTCGGGTATCAGCACCGTTGAAACGCGCAACGCCTGTGCGGAAGCCGTGCGACGGCCATTTGCCCAAATGCAACGTGACGCGATCATATGCTTCGTGCTAGAGTTGTGTGAAAGAGGATTTGAGATGGCATATATTTTTGCTTCCGAGCACGCGCGAAAGCCCTCCCCGTCAGCACGTCCGGCAAGCCGCGCTTTGACCGGCTCTAATCTGACATCGCTGCAGGCCGGGGCAGACACCAGCACAGGCGCGCAAAGTCTTGCGACCTTCCAGCTGGCGGCGGACACAGTTCAGCGGATGGAAGAGGAAGAGATGCTACAGGGTAAAGCCGCCGGGTCCACTCTCGCGGAGGGGGCGGTGCAGCTTATGGAGGAAGAGGAACCCTTGCAGGGTCGCGCCGAAGGGTCCGGGCTGAGCGATCAAGCGTTGCAGCAAAAACCGGACGGCGGAACGGCGCAAGGATTACCGCCAGGGCTGAGGGCAGGGGCTGAATCCCTTTCCGGGATCGATATGAGCGGCGTTCAGGTGCATTATAATTCCGATAAGCCATCGCAATTGCAGGCGCATGCTTATGCTCAGGGGCAACAGATTCACCTTGCGTCTGGTCAGGAACGGCATCTGCCGCATGAGGCATGGCATGTCGTACAGCAGGCCCAGGGCCGTGTGCGGCCGACGCTCCAGGTTGCCGGGCAAGCGGTCAACGATGAGCCGGGTCTTGAGAGCGAAGCCGACCTGATGGGCGCGCGCGCGATGCAAGAGGGGAGCGCATCCTTGCGCGACTGACCCGCTCTGACGAAATTTGACGTATGTACGGACGATCCCCGCCGATGCCACAACCCTCCTTAATTCACGGTTTTGCCCGGATCAGGCGATCTGCGCTGATGCAGGTGGTGCCGGCTTTGCTGGTGGTGCTTGTGTTTTCGCCACAGCCCGCCATTGCCGCTTGCCAATCGGTCGCAACGGGGGCTGACGCGCCGGATGTGATTGTTGCGATCCGCGATGCGCCGCCCTTTACCGCGCGCAGCGACAGCGGTCTGGCCGAAGGGTTTGCCGTCGATATCTGGACCTCCATCGAGCATGAACTCACGGCATCCGGCCTGATGAGCAAAAGCCAGATCATCATGTGCGATGGTATCGACGATCATCTGAGGGCCTTGGCGCGCGGGGATGTCGATGTGGTGATCTCGCCCCTGACCATTACGGCGCAGCGCATGGAGGGGTTTGATTTTTCGCAACAATATCTGCAATCGGGTCTGACGCTGGCGCATCGCACCTCCAGCGCGATTGATTTTGCTGCCGCAACCGGCGTCATCGTGCAAACCATATCCCAACCTGGCGTGATCCGGGCGATTCTGATCTTTCTGGCGATCAACCTTGCGCTTGCGGTCCTGATCCGTGCCGCGTTGCGCGCAGGCTCGACCCCGGATGAAATTGAAACGGGCATCGGGCATTGGTTTGACAGTATGGTCGAAGCTCTCGTGCGTACCGTTGGCCTTAAGGGCCTTTCAGAACAGTTTCGTACCCGTTGGGGTCGCTTGCTGGAAATCTTCATGGCGCTTTTGGGCACGGTTCTGTCGGCAACCATCCTGGGGGTTTTAACGACCGCATTCGTGGGTTCGATTGGCGGTCTTGGGGGCACGCCGTCCTCCAGGCTTCCTGAGATGCGGATTGCAACGCTTGAAGGCTCCACAGCGCAGGCCTTTCTGATCGCACAATATCCGCAAGCGGAGGTCAACAAGACGCAAGCGGTCTGTACGCAGGCCGCGATCGCGCGGGAGGTAGACAATTGCCTCGTGTATGCGACCTGGCCCGATGCGGTCGAGGGTCTGGAGAGGGGTAATGTCGATGCTGTCCTTGGCGACTGGGTGGCGTTGACCTATTTGTCGCGGCTGGATCAATATGTCGACCGGATCTCGGTGGATTCCAAAGTCTATCGCAACGAACCTTATGGCTGGGGTATTTCGCGTGATCGCAGCGACCTGCGGCGCGGTATCGACAAGGCGATGATCGAACTGATGCGCGATCCCAGATGGCGCAAACGGATCGAGGCCTATCTGGGCGTTGGCACTGTGGCACCGAACTGATGCGCGATGAGGAAACAGCGCGCAAGGCCAAGGCCGGCTCACAGATTGCCGCATCCTATCACACCTATTTTACCTCCGGTCAGTATGACAAACGCTACCCCAGCCCAAACAAAACGACCTGGCAGCGCATCTGCCAATTGGTGACGCCTAGCACGCATTTGATCGATTTCGGCTGTGGCAGCGGGCGATATCTGCTGCGCTTGCAAGGCAAGGTCGCGCGTGCCGCCGGATTTGATATAAGCCCCGCCGCGATCGCGTTGATCCGGGAACGTGCGGCCCTGTCGGGTTGGGATGATCTGGAAATCCTCGGCCCGGCCCCCGAAGCCTTGCAAGGTTACATTGACCGGGTGGGTCAGGCCGATGTCGTATTATGCCTGTTCGGGGTGCTGGGTCATATCCAGGATGCGCATATTCGTCATGAGGCGCTGCTGCAGATGCACCGCGCGCTGAAGCCGGGGACGGGTCGTTTGCTGGTCTCCGTTCCCAATATGGCGCGCCGGTTTTACGCCGAACAGCGCGTCGCTGGCGCGGATGCAACGGGGTCAATTGAGTATGAGCGGCATATGGACGGGGCGCATGTCGTGCTGCCTTATCAACTCTATGATCCTGCGCGATTGTGCCGTGAACTGGCTGAGGCAGGGTTCGAACTGCGCGGGCTGGGTGCGGAGAGTGTCCTGCCCGAAAGCTGGCTCCTGAATAACGCCTTTGCGCGCTGGGGGGATGGGGTCGTGACGCCGCTATGTCCTGCGCGCTGGGGCTATGGGATCATCGCCGAAGCCGCCCCGATATGAATAATTTTCTGACCCTTTTGATGGTGGTGTTTGCCCTTTTGTCCGGGCCGGTGGCCGCGCAATCTTCCAGTGGTGCAACTCTGGAACGCCGCGCACAGGTGCCGGAAAATCCGGGGGGGCGGCTTGAACACATCCTGCGGCGTGGGAGCTTGATTGTCGGGGTCAAGGATGACTACCCGCCGATGGGATTTCGCGACCCTGTGGATGACACCCTCATTGGTTTTGAGCCCGATATGGCGCGTGCCATGGCCGAGCGTCTGGGCGTTGCGCTGGAATTGGTGGCCGTCACCTCGAGCAACCGGCTGAGCCGGGTCAATCAGGGTCAAATTGATCTGGTTATCGCAACCATGGGCGACACCAAGGAACGGCGCACGCAAGCGGGCCTGATCCAGCCGACATATTATGCCAGCGGGGTCGCGCTTCTAGCGCAGGAAGGTCAGCCCTATACCGACTGGGGGCAATTGCGCGGTCGCCCTGTCTGCATGGTGCAGGGGGCTTATTACAACCGAACTCTGGATGATACCTACCTGGTGTCAGCGCAGTATTTCCCCAGTGCGCGCGACGCGATGCTTGCGCTGCGCCAGGATGCCTGTGTCGGGTGGGCCTTTGACGATGTGGCGCTGGTCAGCCTCACGACAGGGCCTGACGCGACGGGTCTGGCGGTCTCACTGCCATCGATCTTGACGGCCCCCTGGGCGGTCGCGGTTGCCAAGGGGGAGGAGGACGCAGATTGGGGCCGGTTTGTGTCTGATCTCTTGGCCGAATGGCACGCAGCCGGGAAATTTCTGACGTTGCAACAAAAGTGGGGACTGTTGCCAAACCCCTATCTGAGCGTGGCGCAAGAAACCTGGTCGCGCCAGAATGATGGCACGTTCTTTTGCGCGCGTGATCCTGAAACGGGCGCTTTCAGCCCCAGTTGTGTGACCACTGATGTCCTGCGCACAGGCGCACCGCCGGTCGAGGTTCCGCCCTGGGCTGCGCGCATTCAAGAGGCTACCGGCTGGGAACTTTCGATCCTTTTCGACGCCTATGACCGCACAAGGCTGACACGCGGGCTGGGTATGACCTTAGCGTTGAGCCTCTGCGCGATCATCGGGGCGCTCTGCGTCGGGATCGGTCTTGGGCTTCTCAACGCGGTCCTCTCCGGCGGCCCTGTCTGGCGCCGGGCGTTGCGGATGCCTGTGCTTGGCGTGATCACGCTCTCGCGCATGACACCGCCGATCTTGCAGCTTTATATCGTGTTTTTTGGTCTTGGCGGTTTGCTCAGCAGCGCTGGCCACGTCACGCCCGGTGCCTTCGTCACCGCAACACTTATTTTCTCCTTTTACGCCGGGGCAACGAATGCGGTTCTGATCACCCATGCTCTGGAACAGGAACGCGCGGCGCATCCGGAGATCGGCCTGATGCAGGCGCTGCCACGCGCAGTTGTCCGGTCGTATGATGGCCTGGTGTCAACCTGCGTGAACATCGTCAAAGCGGCGGGCATGGCGAGCGCAATTGCGCTGACCGAATTGATCGCGACGGTCAATTTGATCATTACCGAGGGCGGGGATGCCTCCGTTCTGATGAACGGGTTGTTGCTGCTCTATTTCGTCTTCGTCATGGGCGTGATGTGGCTGTTTCGTGGCCTCAAAGCCGTGTTGCTGCGCAAACCTGCCAATGGTGCATCGGTGCAGGAGAGCGGCGCATGATCGATGTGTTGATTGAACGTACACCCTATCTGGCGGGGGGCTTCGCGATGAATATCGTGATCTCGATCCTGTCCATGACCTTTGGGACGATGTTGGGTGTTGGGATGGGGGCGCTGCGGGTGCGCGGGGGTGTCATCGGTAAACCTGCCCGGCTGATGACGGATCTGTGCCGCAATGTGCCGAGCTTTGTGCTGATGTTTTATATGGCCTTCATGTTGCCCTCCGAGGTCGACGTTACCGGGGTCATCTATCAAGTGCCGCTGTGGCTCAAAGCGACCCTGGCGCTGACATTTCCCGTGATCGGTTTCGCGTCGGATCAGACATTGGGTTATGTTCGCCAGCGTGATGCAGGGCTGCACGGCGCGCGCGAGACGTTCCTGGTGGCCTGGGTGCAGTATTTCCTGATCATCATCATGGCGTCCGCCACGGCCTCTGTCATCGGTGCGGATGAAATCGTCGGGCGTGCGAATATCGTGATCGCCAGCGGTGACGGGGCAGGTTTCTTACTGGCGACATATGTTTATGTGGCGTTCTGGTTCATCCTGACCGGGTTGATTGTTTCAGGCCTGAGCAAGGCGTTACTGCGCGCCTGACACGCCGCTCCGCAAATATCGCGTTAAAAGAAAATTCACTCATGAGTTGATTTTTGATGCAGCATCTCTAGGCTGCGACGAAACACTTTTTTAAATGGGGTCTGGCGATGGGGGTCGAAATTTCGGGACCTGGCATTTTTGACGTTCTGGATACCCTGCGTGTCAATGAAGCATTGCACAATGATTGATCTGGCGCTGGGCCTAGTTGCGGATCGTCTCAACGCGCATCTGGTGTCGCGCTATGGCGTGTCGGACGCATTGGTCAGTGTATCGCCGCTGTCAGATGGCGAGGGCAAGCCGACCGCCGATGCGCGCAACCGGCTGGTGATGTTCCTGACCAATATCGCGCAGGATGCGACGCCGCGTGCTGCCGCCGGGACCCGCTCTTCGGTGCAGATGACGCAGGCGCGGGCCATTCACCTTGATATCTACTTCATGTTGGCCTCCGCCTATGATGCGGAAACCTACAGTGAAGGGCTCAAGCTGATTTCCTCTGCGCTGGCCTTCTTTCAGGCAAACCCGGTCATGACGCCCCGCAATACGCCGGATATGCCCGCGGGGCTGAACCAGCTCAGCCTCGAAATATCCAACCTCAAAGTGGAGGAAATGGGCCAGATGTGGGGCAATCTGGGGGGGCGCTATGTGCCTTCCGTAATGTTCAAGATGCGCTCGGTCATGATCGACGCCGGTGCTGTCTCCGACGTGGTGCCGCTGATCACGCAACCGGGTCAGGCCGCGCGCCCTGCCGAGGGCGTTTCGTGATGGCGTATCGGTCGATCCTGACACTCACATTGTCGCATGACTATTACGGATCAACCGCCCTCCCGCTCCGCGTGCTACCTGCCGATGCGCCGGCCTTTGCCAAGGCTGGGTTGCTGCTGCGCCAGACGCAAAACACTGTGCTTGTCCTGGCGGATGACGGGGATGAACCCCCTGAGACGATCGCGCTTGATCTGCGCGTGACCAGCCCGGAAGTTTTCACGCTCACTCAGGGTGCCGATTGGGGTCATGTGCTGGCTTTTGACGTGACGGGCGAGGCTTTTGAATTTGACGCCGGGAAGGCTTCGGCCCGCTTGCCGCAGAGGCGCGCGCAGTCTTTGGCGCGGCTGAGTTTTGATGTCGCTGGGGCGCATGAACGCGCCTGTTCGGTGCATTTCAACACGGTGGAGGCGTTTTGGGCCTATCATGTGACCGGCGCGCGCACCTCCGAGGATCTCGAAATTATTGATACGGCCTCCCAGACGACCTTTTCCGCGCAAGGCATGGTGATCTTGCCTGATGGTCGCGAGGCTTTCGTCATCCGCTCGGATAGCCCGCTGCCCGCGCGCGCGCGACCAGACCAGAAATTTACCTTGCAGCGGCCCAGTGCCTTTGGGCCAGAGCCGCTTGTACCAGTCCTCCCCGCAGCGGGGATTTCGTTCAAACCGATCGATCAACAGCCGGGCGTTGCTGCGCGCCTGCAATCAGACATTTACGTCTCACTATGGTGAAGGAGAACCGAAGATGGCCATGAAGACGCCCGGCGTTTACATCGTTGAGAAAAACGCATTCCCCAATTCGGTTGTGCAGGTTGCAACCGCCGTTCCGGCCTTTATCGGCTATACCGAAAAGGCGATGAACGGCAATGTGTCGCTGTCTAATACGCCGTGGCGGATCACGTCGATGTCGGAATTTCACAACTATTTCGGCGTTGCACCCGACCCAAAGTTCGAGATTGTACCCTGGGCCGAGTTTGACGGTGTCTCGCCTTTGTCGCCGCAGGGTGCTGCCAAGCCCGCCGCGCTGCCACGTGCGAAATTCACCACAAAGGGGCCACAGGGTGACGAGCCCTATGAGCTCAAGCAAACCAACAAGGCCTATGCGCTTTACGGTGCGATGCGGTTGTTTTTCCAGAACGGGGGCGGGGCGTGTTACATCGTATCCGTGGGAACCTACGCGGAGGAGGAGATCGACGCCGACAAGATCATGGCCGGTATCGCGCTGCTGAAGAAAGAGCCCGAACCGACGATGGTCGTCATCCCCGAAACCACGCGGATGGTGCGTCAGAACGCGGTCAAGGTGCAGCAGGCCATGCTGAAACACTGCGGGTCGGACAAGAAGAACCGCTTTGCAATCCTCGACATTTCAGGCGGGCATCTGGCGCAGGCCGACCCCCTGGGCAATCCGGTGGCGACCTTTCGCAATGACATCGGGATCAACGATCTGGATTTTGGCGCGAGCTATTATCCGTGGCTTAATACCTCGATTTTTCAATCGCGCGATTTCAGTTTCGAGAACATTGATGCCAAGAGCCGCAAGATGTTCATCGGCTTGATGAAGCGCAGCGTAAAACGTGACCCGGAGCTGTCCCTCGAGATTGATCGTGTGGGCGCGCCGGTTCTGGCGGGTGATTTCACCCTGTCTGTGACGCGCGGCGGCACGGTTGCCGTGACCGAACAGGACGTGGTCTCGCAGGATGATGACACAGATGATGAAGGTCTTATCTATCAACTGGCCGGTGGCACCGATGACATGACCGGTGCGTTGAAAGTTGATGGCAAGGACGCCACCAGCTTTACGCAGGCCGAATTGAAGGCGGGCAAGGTTTCCTTTGTCCACAAGGCCGATGCCGGGGCAAAGGGCAAATTTGATCTGAGTGTTACGGACGGAAATGGAATTGCCGCAGACGCCAAGACCATCGACATTGAGGTTGTCGGCGGTCTGCTGGATGCAAGCGCGGTTGAGGCGGGCACAGCCGTTGAGATCGACGTGCCAGCCGATCACCCTGGTGCTGATAAGGCGACGGTGAAGCTGATTGATGCCGATGATGCGGACGGCAAGGCCAAGTCGCAAAAAGGTGTGGGCGATTGGAGCGTGGCCAAGACCGGCAAGGTAACATTCAAGCCGAACGCTGAATTTGCCGGTCCAGAGGCGGTTGTCAGCTACACGATTGTGGATGGGGACGGGGCGGAAACCGCGCCTGCCTTGTTGCGCGTGTTGATGGATGGCCCGGTCACGGGACCCGTGTTTGAAAACCCGTCAGCGGGAACAATCGACAAGACCCTGCGCGCGGTGGTGTCGCTTTATGGGGATGTGATGGATGAAATCACCGCCTATATGAACGCGATGCCTCCCGCTGCAGCAATGGCCGGGATCTACACCGCAGTGGATGCCAGTCGGGGTGTCTGGAAGGCCCCGGCGAATGTGTCGGTGAACTCTGTGGTTGGTCCAAAGGTCAACATCAACTACGAGGAGCAGGAGAACCTCAACGTCTCGACCACGGGTAAATCGATCAATGCGATCCGCCCGTTTGTGGGCGAGGGGACGTTGGTGTGGGGCGCGCGCACGCTGGATGGCAACAGCCTTGATTGGCGGTACATCAACGTGCGCCGGACCATGATCATGATCGAGGAATCGATCCGGCTGGCTTCCAAGGCCTATGTGTTTGAGCCCAATAATGCCCAGACCTGGGTCACCATGCGCTCGATGATCGAGAACTTCCTGACCTCCGTCTGGAAACAGGGGGGCCTTGCGGGTGCCGTGCCGACGGATGCTTTCAGCGTTCATGTGGGCCTGGGTGAAACCATGACGCCGGTCGATATTCTTGAAGGTATCTTGCGGATTACCGTGTTGGTCGCCGTCACGCGCCCGGCGGAATTCATTGAGGTCACGTTCCAACAGCAAATGCAAAAATCGTAAAAGCGATCATAAAATGAAGGATTTAACACATGGCAGATGATGGCTCCGCCCAAACGCAGGCAATCTGGCCGCTCCCCAAGTTCCATTTTCAGGTGAAATGGGACGACACGGAACTGGCCTTTCAGGAGGTGTCGGGGCTCGACATCGAAACCCAACCGTTGGAATATCGCGCTGGCAACAACCCGGTGTTTTCCACGACCAAGATGCCCGGCATGTTGAAAACCGGCAATATCACGATGAAAAAGGGTGTGTTTGCTAAGGATAACGCGATCTGGGATTGGTTTGCAGAGATCAAGATGAACACGATCAAGCGCAAAGCCCTGACGATTTCGCTGCTGGATGAGGCGCAGAACCCGACGATGGTCTGGAAGGTTCAGAACGCCTTTCCGGTCAAGGTGACGGGCACGGATCTCAAGGCCGAAGGCAATGAGGTCGCGGTAGAGAGCATCGAGATCGCGCATGATGGTTTCGTGATCGAAAACGCCTAAAACCATGAACTTGACGGACCCTCCTGTTGCGTTTCATTTCATGGTATCCTTTGTGGGCATTGTCCCACCGGTGCCCGATATGGCGTTTCAGGAGGTCTCCGGTCTCGAAAGGTCGATTGAGTTGGAATCTGTGACGGAAGGCGGTGAAAACCGCTTTATTCACCAACTGCCCAAACCGGTGAAACAATCCAACCTCGTGCTGAAACGGGCCATGACCACAATGGCGAGCGGGTTGGTGCAATGGTGTAAATCCACGCTGGAGGGGGATTTTTCGCAGGCCATCGTGCCCAAGGATATGGTGGTTTCGCTGCTCAGTGAAAGCCGTGCTCCGGTGGCGACCTGGTCGATCGGCAATGCCTATCCGATCAAATGGTCGGTGGGGGGGTTCGATGCGATGAAAAATGAACTGGCGATTGAGACAATCGAGTTTTCCTACACGACGCTCAAGAGGATGATGTGATGGCGGTAGAAATCGGCAGCCTTGTGGTGCGTGGCACCTTTGGAGCACCCGGCGGTAAGCCGGGTATCAGCCCCGAAGAGATGGAAGAACAGATGGCGATCCTGCGCCAATCGCTGCTGGATGAGGTGCGCGACATGATGCAAGAGGCGGACCGCCGCGCGCGGGAACGTTAAGGCGTGGCCAAGCTCAAGATCATCCGCTGCAAGGTCAACAATGATCAGATCGAGGCGCAATCCGGCGATGACAACATCTTTGAGGCCACGATAAACCCGGAAAAATACACCCATAAGATGGGCCTGAAATATTCCGGCACGTCACAAGCGGGCGCAGGGGCCATCGGAAAATCCGCGGCCATCACCAAATTCGCCAGCACGGAACCGGAAAAGCTGGACTTTTCGATCACGCTGGATGGCACCGGCGTTGTGGCGTCCACGCGCGACACGACGGTGGCCGATCAGATCACGAAGCTGCGCGATATCGCCTATGATTACGACGGCGATACGCATGAACCCAACCCGGTGAAGGTTGTTTGGGGCGAGGGGCTGGATGCGTTTTTTGGTCGCCTGACGAGCCTGTCGGTGGAATATACGCTGTTTCATCCGGATGGTGCGGCGTTGCGGGCCAAGATCACGCTCGCTTTTGTCGAGGCCATCACCGAGGCGCAGGAGGCGCGTGAGGCCGGGCGCAATTCCCCCGATATGACCCATATGGTGCGTGTGCGGCAAGGCGATACGCTGCCTTTGTTGTGCCAGCAGATCTACAGCGATGCGTCGCGCTATCTGGAGGTGGCGCGGCTCAACAATCTGGATGGGTTTCGCACGTTGGTTCCCAACACGCTTTTGCGTTTCCCGCCTGTGAGGTGATCTATGGCCGATAGTCCGACATTTGACACTGATGGCCCCGTGGGGGTGAGCATCAAGATCAATGGCAGCGCCATAAGTGACGTGCTTTTGGTGGCCTCCGTCAAGGTCTACAAGCAGCTCGGGCGGATTCCCGAAGCCGTTGTCACCATCGAGACCGGGTCGATCCCGGCCAATGAATTCGACGTGGTTGACGGGGCCGAGTTCGATCTGGGTGCGAAAATCGAGGTCTCCGCTTTTTATGGTGATGAGGCAGAAGGGTTGCTGTTCAAAGGTATCATCTATGGCAAACGCCTGCGCATTCGCGCCGCTGATCCGCCGCAGATGATCCTGACGTGCCGTGACAAGGCGGCGGTGATGAATGTTGTTTCAAAAACGACCCCTTTCGCCGATCAGAAAGACAGTGACGTGATGAGTAACATCATTAAACAAAGCGGCCTGACGGCGGATATCAAGGCCACGCAAATCGCGGCGCGGGACCAGTTGCAACACAATTGCACCGATTGGGATTTCCTGCGGATGCTGGCGGATCGCAACGGTTACATTCTGCTTAGCGACGATGAAAAGATCAAGGCCGCACCGCCCGATGTCAACGGGGCGGCGGTCCTGAGCCTGACTTTGGGGGTGGATATTATCACCTTTGACGCGGAGGCAGATACACGGGCATTGATCGGTGAGGCGTCCGGGCGTTCCTGGGACGAGGCGGGTCAGGATATTGTGGAGGAAGACGCAAAGGCACCCAAGGACCTCAAGTGGGGCAACCTCAAAAACGATGCACTGTCGGATGTGATCGGCGGGGCCAAGCGTGGTTTTGCCATCCCCGATGTGATGGATGCGGCAGATATGGGCGTCATCGCCTCCGCACGCAGGCTGCGCTCGTCCCTCTCGGCGCTTCAGGGCCGTTGTTCCTTTCAGGGCAACGCCAAGCCGCTGCCCGACACCATGATCGAAATCGCCGGGGTCGGTGAACGTTTTGGCGGCACCGCCTATATTTCCGGCGTGGAACAGCAGATCGAGAGAGGCGAGTGGACCACCGAGGTGATGTTGGGTCTGCCGGCGGATTGGCGTTCCGATGTCTCTGATCTGGGTGGGGCGGATGCAGCGGGGCTGACCACCCCGATCAGAGGGTTGCAGATTGCAACAGTCGTCACCCTCATGCAGGATCCGGATGACCGACTACGTGTGCAGGTCAAGCTTCCCATGCTTGGGATCGAAGAAACGCTCGTTTGGGCCCGGTTTGCCGCGCCCTATGCGACGGCGGACGCTGGGATACAATTCATGCCCGAAATTGGCGATGAGGTGGTTGTGGCGTTTTTGAACGCCGACCCCAATGCCCCCGTGATCCTTGGATCTTTGCACAATGGCACCGCCGCGCAACCCTATACGCCGGATGAACCCAATACGTTCAAGGGTATTGTAAGCAAGTCGCGGATGAAGATTGAGTTCGAGGATGAGAAGAAAATCCTGACGCTGGAAACCCCCGGCGGGCATAAGGTGGTGATGGATGATGACACGAACACCGTCACAATCACCGACAGCAACGGCAATGAGATGGAAATGGCCGCCGCCGGGATTGCTTTGGATAGCCCCGGCGATATCACGCTGACGGCCAAAGGAAAGATTGCGCTTGAAGCAGTACAGGATGTGACGGTCGAGGGCTTGAATGTCGAGCTGAGCGCAAACGCCCAGATCACCGCTTCCGGGAACGCGAGCGCAGAGCTTTCATCAAGTGGTCAGACGGTCGTCAAAGGCTCCATCGTGATGATCAATTAGGAGGATATGCCATGCCGCCCGCCGCCAGACTGACCGATATGCAAACCTGCCCGATGGTGACGGGGATCGTGCCGCATGTGGGCGGGCCGATTGTGGGTCCGGGCGAGGCGACGGTTCTGATCGTCAGCCTGCCCGCCGCCGTTGTCGGGGATAATTGTGTCTGTGTGGGACCGCCCGCGACCATCGTCAAAGGCTCCGCCACCGTGTTGATCGGGGGCAAACCGGCGGCGCGGATGGGGGATACAACCTCGCATGGCGGGGCGATTATTCTGGGCGCGCCGACCGTGCTCATCGGGGGTTGATATGGCACAGAACGATCCCTCTTTTCTGGGGCGCGGGTGGTCTTTTCCCCCGCGTTTTGATGGCTATACCGGGCAAGCCCATCTGTCCCACGGAGAAGAGGACATTGTTGAAAGCCTGCGGATCCTGATGGAAACCCGACCCGGCGAGCGGGTGATGCATCCGACCTATGGGTGCCGCCTGCACGACCTGGTTTTTGCGCCAATGAACGGGGAAACCAAAGCGGCCATTCGCGTGGCGATCACCCAGGCGATCCTGTTTTTCGAACCCCGGATCACCTTGAAATCGGTGGAGGTTGTGACCCGTGACTGGACAGGTGGCATCTTGCGGATCGCGTTGAGCTACACGGTCAATCAGACCAACACGCGCCATAACATGGTTTTCCCCTATTACATCAACGAGGGCACGCTGGTCTCTGATTTGCCTGTTGCCGCTACATGACACCGCTGCGCCCAACGGCCAGACCGCTCCGCGCTGGAGGCAGGCGGCTCTGTCTGACCTGGACGGTCCTGGCTGTCGCGCTGGCGGGATGTGGGCCTATCGAAGCGTTTAAGGCCAGTGCGGTCGGTGAGCGGTTGGGGCTCGCGCCCATCACGCCCTGTGATGTAAGTAAACTGGAAGGCAAACGCCTGATCGGGGCCTATTTGCGCCAGGTGACAGTGACGCAGGGGTTTGAGATGTTCTCGATCACCGGCGTTCCGCGCAGCACCGGTTTGCCCCGAAATCTCGACTTTGATGATAGCAAGATCAGACGCCTGTCGCTCTCACCGGACGGCGCATTGACAGGCTCAAGGCGCTCCACCATTACGGCGCGCGAAGGCTTTCCCAAAACCGCGACACTGCCTGCGGTCTATGACATGACGTACCGCGCGGAGCGGATTGATTACACGGGCCCCATGGTGGTCGGCACAAGTGCCACGGGGTTTGAAATTCCCACCACTGGCCGGGCTCTTTATGGCGGCACCGTGCAGCTTTCGATGACGCGCTTTCTGGAGGATGGAAGCGTTCAGACTTCCGATTCAACCGGCAGGTTCACCGTCGATATTGGATATGGGTCCGGGCGGGCGCGTTTCGATGTGAGTGCGCTTGAAACCACAGAAGGTGCCGCGTTGCCGTTTGACCGCCTGACCTGGGCCAATCTGGGGGTTTGCGGCACCCGTGTGATCAGTAGTGGCCAGGGAAACGTCAAGACCATCAGCGCAGAGGGCCGCGCGAGCAGCCCCTTTGTGATCGGGCGCGCGCTCGCCCCTGCGCGTTCAAATTTTGAATCAATGCAATTTGCAAATCAGGAACGTCCGGCACCGCCCGGCGCCTATGGCGGTATTTTCTCCATCGAAAGCGATATCGGGACGCTGTCGGCGGTTTTTCTATCGGATAATTCGCCCTAGGCGAGAACCTTTACCTTGCGTCATACCATTGGGTGCTGCACTCTGGATTTGGGGGAAATTAAGGTGCTGATCGCGGTATTCATGGGTGCCTCCGCCGGGTCGTTATGCGCGGCCAATATGAATATCTATCTCCTGTGTTGTGGTTGGATGTGTTGACAGACTGGAAAAATATCACGGTCACTCCGGGTGCCTTGGAACATCTGCGCTTGCCACAAGCCTTGGAGGATCCGTCGCTCAAGATCCTCCCCTTGACCCTGGCTCAGGCGTTTTCCCGTGCCGGGGATCGGTTGGGTGCGAGCGATGCTTATTTGCGCCTTGCCAAAGATGTTGGCCCCTGGGCGCGCCTGTTTTTGGCCGAACCGGCGTATGTGTTGTCGGAGTTGCTGTCGTTTCACGCCGGGGATGCGGCGCGCGCCTTTGAGACGGCGCTTGAGGAAAACCCCGATGATGCCGTGCAGCAGATCGGAGACCTGTCGCGGCGCTTACGGGATTGGATTGAGCGGATCGAGGCAGGTCAAAACCCGCAGTTTTCCAAACAGATCGACCAGATCAATGCCGAGGCTGATCTACTGGATCGTCTGAACGATATGTCGCGCAATAAATCCAGCGATATATTGGCCGGGGTCAAAAAATGGGGTGTATCGGCACGCGCATTGGCAGAGGACCGCGACGCGCTGTATAAGGCCCGCGCCATTGAAACGGGGTTGCGTGGCAATCACGCTGTGCTGCGCAATACGGTGGTCACGCTGCAACCAACCGCACAGGCCGCCTTTGACGCAAGGATTGCCTCCGGAGATATCGATCCCGCATTGGGTCTGTTGATTGCCGAATTGCGCACCTCGATGCTGGTTGAGACGCAGATCAACGCGTTTATGGACCGTTTTACGCAGTATTATTACCATGATGTCATCGGTCAAAGCCCCGCCGGTCCCTCAAAGGAACGGGTCCTGCTGCATCTGTACAACAGCCAGAAAACAGGCGTTCTGGAAAAGGGGACATCGCTTCAATCCCGATCCGGCGATGGCATGATCCAGCGGTTCGAAACAGAGACCACCGTCCCCGTCAGCCGGGCGCAGTTGGCGCGCACGACCGTATTGGCCTATGACATGGACCCGGCCATCTCGCTGAATGCGACGCTAAACGGCATCACCGGTGTGCGGGCAGCCTCCTATGCGCCGGGGCCTCGCGCTGTGAGCGAACCGATGTTTTCGCCCCGCACAAGCGGCCCGGTGCGCCTTGGTCTGGATCTTTCTTCTGCGATGTTCATGCTGGCTGAAGGGGAGCGTTGGATCGAAGTGTCGTTCAACATGGAGCGTCGCAGTGCGTTGCCGGCCATTTCCAGCCAGTCTCCCGACCGTGCCGCCCGCAAGGCGGACCCGGACCAGTTGGACCCTGATCTGGTATTGGCGCTGCGCGAGGATCCCGAATTGATCCAAGCCTTCAGCCAGTCCGACCTTGACGTGGGCGTGGATATGATCGCGCGCAAGGTACAGGCACTGGCAACCGAACGGCGTGTCACGCTCTCCTTGTCGCTGGTCTATGAGGTGCTGGCCCACCACGTGCTCGAAGTAAACGCCTTGCGCGTATTGCTGGGCCGGATCGTCACGCTCAGCCTGATCGAAACCCGCGTGTTTCCCAGCGGTAACTATTGGAACGCGCTGCGCACAAAGATCGACGTCTGTCGCTCTCAACTGAGCGGCCAGGCGGGCGTGGCTGCCAGTGAAACCGATCACCAGTCAATGATTTTCGATGCCTTTGACTCCACGCCGGATGGTACTTTTGTTCTGGCCCCCGAGGATGTGTTTGAAAAACTTCTCAGCGATGCGTTTGAAGTGACGTTGAGCACGGGGGCGGGGCCGGTAACCCCCAGTGTGACGCAGGTGCTTTCCAATATTCATGCGGATAACGCGGGCCTGACGCTCAAGTTGAAACTGGATGACAAGGTGGCGCCAATTGTCGGGCCTGATCCGACAAACGCCCCGGTTTTGTCTCTGCGCTATGCCAGCAGCGCGCGCATCTGTCCGGTGTCTTTTTTTGAACGCTACCACATCAAGAATTTCGATATTCGCGTAAAGGCCGCAGGAATTCGCCAGATTGCGGCGCTGTCGGATGACGGACCGGTTGCAACCGGCCAGAACTTCATGCCTTTTGGTGCGCGGCCCAAAGATGGCGCATCCCTCTGGGTGGGGTGTGCCGAAATGGCGATCAAGCCTGTGACGGACGTGGGTGTCACGCTGACATGGGCGCAAACACCGGGGAAAATCGGTAGTTTTGAGGGCCATTACGCGCATTATGCCAATCGCAAGGACATACCGGACCCGAAGCTGACGCTCGCGTTCCTCAGCGCGGATGGCTGGAAAGGTCTGGGTGCGCGCGCCCTGCCGATGTTTGAACGCTCGGATTTGGGCGAATTGAGCCCTGATTGGTCTTTTGAAGGCGCGCTTTATGCGCCTTCCAACCCCACCGACCGTGTGGTGACGCCGCAAGATTTCCATGCTCGCCAAAAGGTGCCTGCCGGCATGATCAGCCTGAGCTTGAGCGATACGGCGAATGGTTTTCTGGCGGATGAATACCCGCTTGCCCTGGTCAAGGCGATGCGCCCACGGCTCTTGCCACCGCCCCTTTTGCCGCCCCGCCCGGTGCCGCCTGCGCCCTTTGTGCCACAGATTGCACGGATGTCGCTGTCCTATACCGCGCAGGCCAAGATCGAGATCAATGCCCCCCAGACCGCGCGCGCGGGCGAAAAAGTCGTGCAGGTCGGGGCCTTCGGGCAGGTCGAGGTTTTCCCCAAGCGGACCCTGCGTCATGTGACGCTGTTTCCGCCCCGGCTCGGATATGGGCATCTGTTCATTCAGATCAGCGGGCGGGATGCCACGGGGCCTTTGACGCTGTTGTTCAATGTGGCGGAGCGCGGGCATTTGCGCCGGGTGCCGGAGGTTAATCCGATTGCCTGGCACTATTTGACCTTTGCCGGATGGGCACCACTGCCTGCGACGGCAATTGCCTCAGACAGCACCGCTGGTCTGATGCGGTCGGGACTGGTCGCGATCAACCTGCCCGAAGATGCCCTGCGTGTGAGTTCGGAAATGCCGGGTGAGGGCGCATGGCTTGCCGCAGTGGCCACGAAACCCGACCTCAGCGTCTTTCCCAGTGTCACCTCGATTGAAACCAACGGGGTCTGGGCGTTGTGCAGCGACGCAACATTTGCCAAATCGCCCGGCGCGCGCGTCTGGACTTTTGAGCCACCGCAAGCCGGGCTGCGCGCGCCCGTCGAGGTGCCCGTGGTCGCCGATGTCCGCCCGCCGGAGACACCGCGCGATTTCAAGGCGCGTGTCGGCGAGAGGCTACGGCATCGTAAACGCGCGGTGACGCCCTGGGACGTGGAGCGCTTGGTGCTGGACGCCTTTCCGCAGGTCTGGATGGTCAAATGCCTGCCGCATCTGGACCGCCATACGCCGCGCCCCGCACCGGGTCAGGTCACGGTGATTGTGGTGCGCAAACCCCCGCGCCTGCCAGCCGGTGCCCCGGCGAGGCCAGAGGTGTTTGACGTGGCCACTTTGCAACGAATCCGGGATCATCTGCGCAATCTGGGCTCTGAATTCGCGTCTTATGATGTCGCAAATCCGAGCTTTGAACGGCTGCATGTCCGGGCCAGCCTGGTATTTGAATTTGACCGCGATGACGGTGCTGTGGCGCAACGCCTCAAAACCCATCTCAACCGGTATTTGTCGGTCTGGACGGGCTCTGATGCGCTGGCGCGGTTTGGCTGGTCGCTCAACGTCAAGCTGTTGCGCGCGCATATCAATGCGCTGGAATATGTGCGTGCGATCAATGATTTTTCGGTATTGCACCTGGCCTCGGATGACGCCGGGACGCATATGCTGATGGATACCGCACAAACGGATACGCGCGGGCCACACGGGCCCTGGATCACAGCCGCACGGCCATGGAGTCTGCCGCTGTCGACGATTGATCACGCGCTGACGCCACTTTTGAAACCACAGGATGACAGACCGACCCAAAGTGGCATTGGGCGGCTGTCAATCGGTGACATGCTCATCGTGGGCCAGGGAATGAACTCGTGACAAAACAAGACCGCACCACGCTCAAATCCTTTTTCCGCGAGGGCGCGCTGCCCACCGCGGAACATTACCGCGACCTGATCGACAGCAATGTGAACACGGTCGAGGATGGGTACTCCAAGACGGCCATTGACGGGTTGAACCTGAATTCCGTCGGCACCTCCCTGCGCGTGATGAGCCTCTATCAGGGTCTCAGCACCCCCACGCCTTCCTGGACGGTGGAACATGGTACCACCACATCCGGGCAGGCCCCCGGCGCGTTGCATTTCAAACCGCACCTGGGTGCGCAGGCAAACCAGATCGACACCAACACCCCGTCCAAACAGGCTCAAGGGCTGAGCCTCACACGGGACGGTCGCGCGGGGTTTGATACGGAAAACCCCGCATGGCGTCTTGACGTTAATGGCGTGGCGCGTATGGCGGGCCGGGTGGGGGTGACCTCGCCCGACATCGCCCATATTCCCGCGGATGGAAAATGGCACGACATCACGCCCGCGATGACCGGGTGTCAGGCGTTTGAGGTCATGGCCGGCGCCGGTGCCGAGGTGAACGCGGGTCATTATGCCATGCTGCATGCCATCGCGATGAACGCGTTTCATCCGCGTAATCCGATCCTGAACTGGCTGTTTGGGCGGCGCCGCATCAAGGCGCAGACGGCGGTTTATGGCAGCTATGCGGATCGTCTCAAGCTCCGCTGGATCGCGACCGAAGAGCGCCATCATTTCAAGCTGCAACTGCGCTCGAACGCCAATTACGGCGCGGGCAAGAACATTCGCTATTACCTGACGCGCCTGTGGTTTGATTCGCTGATGGAGGGATCACGCCGCAATACCGACCGCGACGAGGGGCTGTTATGACGCCCCCGCCCGCACCACAGAGTTTCGAAACGCTGCGTCATGCCGCGATCGGATTTGCGCAGGCGGCTTCGGGCAATATCTGGACCGATTTCAACCTGCATGACCCTGGCGTGACCCTGCTGGAGCAGACCTGTTTTGCCCTGAGCGAAGTGTCCTATCAGGCGACCCACGAAACGGCCGACCTTTTGACTGACGAAAAGGGCGATATCCGTTTCGCGCCCATGTCGCTTTTCCTGCCCCGGCAAACCTTGCCCGGCAACCCGGTCACCCTGCTTGATATCGCCGCGCAACTGTCTGAAGTGCCTGGAATTGCGAGAGTTTTGATCTCGTGCGGACCACGCGCGGGGCTGCTCAATGTCGTCATCATTCCGGCAGGTGGGTCCCCCGATGCCGCGCGCCAGGACGCGGATATCAAAGCGGGTGCCAGGATCATGCGGGCGTTTCGCGCGCGTCGTCCATTGGGCTGTGACATTCACCGGATGCGTGTTGCAAAACGCGTCTCTGCGCGCCTTGCCGGGAGCGTGCAGATTACCGGAACGGCCATTCCCGAACGCGTGGCAGCGGAGATCTACTACCACGTGTCGGCGATTCTGCGCGGCCAGGCCACGGGGCATGACACCAGTGTCGGGGCCACGCGCAAAACCGTGTTTGACCACCCCCAGACCTTCTTGCACGCGCCCTCCGATCAGGACGGCAAGGTGCCCAATCTGGAGGATCATCTTGCGTCTTTTCGAAAAATCCCCGGCGTCATCGATATTTCCAGCTTCTCCCTGACGCGCCAGATTCCGGTGCCAAAAGACGGTGATGCGCGCGAAGACGTTCATTATCTGGACTTGACCTTGCCCGACACGGTTGCGGATATCGAGTTGGAATTGACGTTGGACGGGTTGCCATTGAAGCTCGACCCGAGCGGCATCCTCGAAGAGTTCGTGCGTGTTTCGGCGGATCATATCGCACATGCGCGCCACCACTTGGATGGGTCCGACTGGATTTTGCCCGCGGCCGGTCAGCGGCGCAATTTCGACGTCGCATCGATTGATGCGCTTTTGCCAGGCGTTTACCGCGCCGGTTTGAAAAGCACGCCGGAGGCCGCGTTAATGACGCAGTATCGCCAGGCAGTGAACGCGCATGTTGATGATATGTCCGCCACCCTGCGCGATTTGCCGCGGTTTCTGAGCGCAAGTACGGATGCGACGACCGATGATCCAGCGGTGCAGCGTCGGCGTATCGCGCTTTTGGATGTTCTCATCGCCCATCAAGGGGAGGAAATGCCAGAAACCCTGCATGCCGGGCTGCACAGCTATCGCACTGCCGCCGAGCGCGCTGCTTTCGAGCTGCGCTGGCGGTTGGATTATCTGACGGCGCTACCCAATCTCAATCGGGGCCGAGGAACAGGGCCCAATGGCGAAAACCCCGGTGCCTTTCTGCTCAAATTCCGGCAGCTGGCGGACCTGCAACATCCGCGCGACCTTGTGCAGGGGCTTGAACGGTTGGATCTATCCCTCGCGGACGGGGCAGACAGGATCGATCCGGATTTTGCCCGTCTTGATTTGATGTTGCCCGATAACCCCTTTGACATGCTCGTACCTCACCAGCCCGACGCGCAACCGTTGGATGACGCGGCCTTGCGTGCCGCCAGCCCGTGGATCACGCAGAACACATGCCCTGCGGAATTGTTCATTCTATGCGCTGATCCTCGATCGTTTTTGGTGTCACAAACCGCCGATGGTGATTTTGCGGTGTTCTTTGATGCGCAGAGCCCCACGCATCTCTATACTTGTGGGCGTTTTGAGACGCTCGAGGCGGCAACGGGTTTTGCTCAACGGCTGCGCGCAAGCTGGAAGGCGTTGCATGCCAACGCCGAAGGTGCCTATCTGATCGAGGACATTCTGCTGCGCAACGCCAGTAGCGATTTCATTTCCAACAGTGCCACAATGGTGATGACGGGGTGGACCGCGCGGACCGGCCAGGCGACCTATCGCGCCTATGTGACACGGTTGATCGAAACACATGCCCCGGCCCATATGAAGATTGACGCGCTCTGGATGGACCCTGAGGCGATGGCCCGTTTTGAGGATTTATTCGATAAATTCAATTCGGGCAGCCAAGACGCAAAACGCGAGATCCGGGCCTTGCTGGCCGACGTGAAGGCGGGATCGTGACGCGCGCCACTGCTCAGATGACCAAGGTGCCGGCACAGGCCCATGCCATCACACGCATGACTATTGATTTTGATGTGGTATCGCAAAACGGGGATCTTGCGACGCCCGAAGCCGTTTTGATGCGATCACGGGAACATTTATTGCCTGTTCTGGAGCAGGTGCTGAACGATGCTTCTGTTGCGGGCGGCGTTGCGCGGATTGATCTGTTGGAAATTGATCTGGGCGACTGGCCGGATGCGCCTGACTGGCGGGATCTGCGCCGGGTGTTTGCGGAAAAGCTGACCAGTGCGCTGCACCCGTTTTTGACATGGCCAAAGAGCGCTCAGGTCTCAGCAGGTGATGAAACGCCCCACGCGCATTTTGCATCGCCGCCAGCCGGACAAGAAGCAGAGACCACCGCATCGCTGGCCAAGCGGCGCGCATCAGAGGAGCAGGACGGGGGATCGCGGCCGGGGTTTTTTGAGGCTTTATCGGCCTTTTTGTCGCGGATAGAGCGATTGCGATACCGCGAGGTCGATCCCGTGCGGCGCGGTGGCATGGCGCGGCTCCTTCGGGCGATGGACGTATCACGTCACGCTGATGGTTCAAAAAACAACGCTGGCAGTCTTCTGCAAGAACGGATTGAGGCGCTGGACGCTACTGCACAGGAAATACTCGACGCGTTGATCCAATTGCCGCAGGTGCCGTTCGACGCGCCCCCATCGCATTGGCGCGCCCATCGCGAAGCTGCACCCGTCGTGGCCCCGGAGGCGACCCCAAATCTGTACGGGCATGAACGCGTAGAAAACCGCGCTGTAACGGCGCGGGGCCACCCGGCGGATCCGACAACCTCTGAGGCTGTGGAAACGACGGTCCCCCAAAACGCGTCGGATCACACCCTCGATTATCCCAGCGATCGCCCAGCCGAGCAGCGTCGCGAGATTGCTGTCGCAGAGGGTTCCCCGGTTCCAGTTGCCGCGCAAAATGTCGGCGCGACGCTGGTGGACCACCTTGAGACGGCAACGTTGCGCAGTGTCGAGATCGAGACGGCCCTCGCCTTGCTGCTGGAAAAAAATGGTCTGTCACTTCGGGCCGCTCGGGATCGCGCCCAGGCCATTGCGCCTCATATCGCGATCCGAACGGGTGCGACGCAGCGCAGAGCACGCCCACCAGCGCCGTCCCGCCTGAGCAACCCCGATGAAATCGCAGACCGGAGCAACAAGCCTTTGCCCCCCGTGGAAATCGCGCGCGCGCAGGGGTCAGGAAAAAGCCCGGAAGATCTTTTAAAGCAAGGGCCTGCGGCGCGCAGCGAGGCCCTGCAGGGGTGGTTGGAATTGCTGAGAGCGGCGGGACATGCGCCTCGAGATGCCCGGGGTCTGTTGGATTTTATCTATGGTGAAGATGTGGCGCTGCGATCAGCGCAGGAGGTTCGCACGGATGCATCTTTTGGCGCGGCAGTACCCGTCCCGGATGAGGCGTCCAAACCGGCAGCGGTGCAAGATCGCGCCGATCATTTGGCGAAAAGACCGACCGCGCCCCTTCCGAATAAGCCCCCAGCACAAGCACCCGTTACCGGCACGCGCCCTGATGCGGGCGCATCGCCAATCCCGGCCGCACGTCATACAGATGCTGTTACACCACGAGGAGATCGAAGGCCCGAGTCGCAGGCTGAACGCATTTCGCGTGGTGTCGGGGATATCGCTGATACGGGAGGACCATCGGATGTTATCTCCGTGGCATCGACCGTTCTCATGCTTGCAGAGCTTGTCGATACGCAGAGCGGTCGACATTGGCGGGCTATGCTTGATGTCATCTGGTCTGCTTTGCCAGATCGGTTAGGACAAGCCTTTGATAAAGAATATATAAATACGTTTGGGATGACGCATGATGTGTCTGGAAAACCCGGCACTGCGACGCTGGAGGGGCGACAGAACAGGTCTGATACGGGCAATGAGCCGCATCGCATCACGCGGCCCCTGGGGCACCAACCGGGCGCCGCATCGGCCCCAGATGGGCAGGCGTCGAAATCGAAAGAACCTCCGCCTGGAGGCAATACCGGGGAACCACGGGAACAACCGATTGATGATGCGGATGAGCGCGCGGCACCGGACAGATCAACCAACGCGGGGGGGGCAGGAGGAGACCTTGACGCGGCCCCTCATCCTGATCAGGCATTATCAGCGCCGCATCAAACCCGAACCCCGTCCGATCCAACGCAGCCCGGTGCGTCTGATGATACCATCACACCCGCCCTGCAAAACCACGACCGCGACTACCTGCGGGCGGTGATGGCGCTGGTGACGGCGCAGCGGGGTTCATCTGAGCAGTTTACGTCCTTTTTGGAAGACGAAATGCGCCAGTTGTTCCCGGACATGCAGCAGCGCCGTAGCGCCCTGCGTCAGATCGCCGCCCGCCTCAGCTATAGCGATGGTGCCACGGCCCCAGGTTTGAGGCATCAGGCACTGGCAGCGGTCGAAGCATTACTATCCGAGCCCGTGAAAGCCGCGGAAAACAGCACACGGCAGGAAGGTGGTGAGGCCAGTGCAATCGCGCCTCAAGGCGATGAGGCCTATCTATCTCAGCGGGGCGGATTGGTCCTTTTCTTCCCCTTCGTAACGCTCTTGTTCGAGCGGTTGGACCTGTTGGACAAAAACCGCCAATTGCCAAAGCAAAACATCCCCGCCGCGCAACGCGCGCTGCAACTTCTGGCCGACAGCGCCGCGCCACAGGATCAACCCCCTGATCCGGTTGAAAAGTTATTGCTTGGGCTTGCACAGAATTGGACCCCGGCACCTGTACCGGCCCAAAATACGGCTGATGTTGAGCTCATCGACAGCCTGCTTGTTTCCGTGATCGAGCGGTGGGGCGCGCTTGGTCAGACATCACCGGATGGGCTGCGCGATGCCTTTATCCGGCGCGATGCGATCCTGAGACGTCAGGAGAACGGCTGGCTTTTGCATGTTGAAAGCGGCCCGTTTGACATGCTGCTTGACCGTTTGCCCTGGAGTTTCGGAACTGTCGCCCTGCCGTGGATGCCGGAGCCCTGTACCGTGCATTGGAGAAACACCGATGCCTGATGCAAACCTGAGCACCGTCGCCAAGGATGCGCCTGTCTGTGATCACGCGCGTGCGATCAGTATGGAACTTGCCTGGCTTGCAGAGGTGATCGAAGGACGCCTGCAACATTTTTTCGCTGGAGACCGTGCCGAATTTGCATTCCCCGCCCCGCCCGCGCTGCCTCCCGCCTCCGCTTTGGGGCAATTGGTGGATCGTACTGCTCTGACGGGTAACGCACGGCTGATCCTCGCACTTGCACTCGCGCCGCATGTCCACTCTGCGATCCTTGACCCCTTCTTTGTCAAAAATAAACCGATCGATCGGGTGTTCTCGCAATTTGGTGGCGTCATCAGCGACAACGCGTTTTATCCCACGGCTCAGACGGCGCTCTTTCTGGTGGCAGGCGCGGATTCTACTGCGCGTATCCAGGCAATGCATTATTTCGACGTGGATAATCCGCTGCGTCGATACACCGGGCTGGAGTTGGGCGCGGTGACGCAGACCGCCTTTGCCGCAACGCTGCAATTGCCTGTGCACCGGGTTGTGGCGCTCTGTGAAGGCTCCCCGCCCCGGCCGGATTTTGCGCCGGGCTTTCCCGCCAAGCGCCTTGAGACGGGGCTGGATTGGGCAGATCTCGCCTTGCCGCGTGATCTGCACCACAACCTTGGCCATATCATCGCCTGGCTCGAAAATCGTGATCGTATATTGGGCGACTGGGGGTTGTCGCGTCACTTCGGCGAGGGGTTCAAGGCCCTGTTTTATGGCCCGCCGGGTACGGGCAAAACGCTGACGGCGTCGCTTTTGGGCAAGCGTACGGGCTTGGATGTCTACCGTGTGGATTTGTCGATGGTGGTGTCCAAATATATCGGGGAAACCGAGAAAAACCTTGGTGTGGTCTTTGACATGGCTGCCGAGCGCGAATGGATTTTATTTTTCGACGAGGCGGATGCGTTATTTGGCAGTCGCACGGCCACGACCTCCTCCAATGACCGCTATGCCAATCAGGAAGTCTCCTATCTATTGCAACGCATCGAGGACTGCCGCAGCCTTGTAATCCTCGCGACCAACCTGCGTGGCAATATCGATGATGCGTTCTTTCGCCGGTTCCAGATGGCGCTGGGATTTTCGAGACCGGATAAAGAGCAGCGCAAACAGATATGGTCCGGCCTGCTGGCGCATGTGCCTGTGGCAGGCGATGTGGATATTGACAAGATCGCGCAGGATCACGGGCTTGTCGGTGGGTCGATCACGAATGTGGTGCGCCATGCCGCGATCACCGCGTTGCGGCGCAATTCCGAAACCGTATCCAAGCAAGATATTCAAAGCGCCATTTCCAGCGAAATGCGCAAAGAAGGACGTACCGCATGACCCTGCTCATTCGTAACCTGTTATTAATGCTTTGTTTTATGCTCTCTTTTGTTCCGGGAAGCGTACAGGCGCAGCAAAATGAGCCGGGATTTTGTCAGCCCCTTTTTGCCGATTTAACCGCCGCGGAACTCTTTGATGCACAAAAGCGCGCCGATTTCAGCGCGCGGACCAGGGATCAAAACCAGCGTAGTTTGTTTGCGACGATGCAGAGCGGGCTGGCGACGGCCTTGCAGGACCCAAACCCGTTGCTGCGCGATGATACATGGGGCGATTATACCCGCAACGGGCTGGCGCGATTATGTCAAGAAATTCCGGATCTAACGGCTGAAAACGGGGCCACAGAGACGATCAAACTGGCGGTCGAATTCGGCGAATTGACCAGTTATGTGCCGTTTTGGCGGGGACGTTTGACGGCGGTAGATGATTTTTTACCGATGGGGCCGGATACCACGCCAAACCTGACGCTGTTGCGTCTTGCCGGATCGCCAAGCAGCACGGCAGCGGTTCTGCGTCCAAGCAGTGGTGATGGCTGTGCCGGTCTGACGGGTGCCGCTCTGTCACAGCGGGCTCAGGTGGCTTTTGACACTCTGGCACCCGGTGGCACGCTTGAGACCTTATGCGCTGTCTTGCCGGTTTTTCCGGGCGGGGCGGGCTTTGCTGATGCGCTTGATGCCTATGGCAAGCTGGAGGCGGCTTTTCCGGGCGCGCTGGATAAATTGCGGGATCCGGCTTTCGCCAGATGGATGGCCAAGGATCTGCAAAACCGCCTGTTCTTGCTGGCCGGGACGCGGCACACGGTGACGTTCTTGTTGCGCGCATTCGCGAAGACAATACCTGATGCACCCCTCACGGATCCTGCGGGTGATCCCCCCTCTTGTCAGGTGGCCTCAAACCCCACGACCCTGACCTTCTACAATTTTGATCAGCCACAGCTCGACCTTCTTGTACAAACCATTGACGTTGCCGGGCTTTTGGCCCCTCTGGCCGAGCAGAGTTTCTCCAGCGCGGAGCTGCTGAACGCCGCCATACGCGGTGCCCTGGCGGAGGCGTTGGATCTGTGTACGGTGGACCGGATCAGCCAGCTTGTGCTGGGTTCTGACCCGCTTGGTCTGCGGTTTCAGCTTGATCCGCAACGCGTGGCGGGCTTCGTGCTGAACCCCGATTTGCTCGATAGTGCACCGGTTCTACAGCCGCTCACCGGGGTCAAGACCGCCAACCGCGATGATCTTATCGCGGGGTTGGAAATCAACCTGTCCAACGCCTTGAGCGCCGCCTTGAATGCGCAGATCGAAGAGGCTGCCGACTTGTTGAGCGCCGCCGCTGAGGAGGTAAGCGAACCTCTGGATGCGGCACGCGTTGACCCGGAAAACTTCGACCCGCTCGATTTGCCGCCCCTGATCGGGGTGACAGACGCCAGCGTCACCGCAGCCCTGCAAACCCTGCCCAACGAGGCTTTCAAACAGGCGATCTATGACGGGCCGTTCCTGACAGGGACCAATGTCGAATTGATCAAGGCAGATGTGCGCGCCTTGTTGCGCCCGCTGGTTGCGGATCAGGTAAAGGACATTGTGGCGCGCGACATGGCACTGATCGACGCGGCGATCAGCAGTGACTGGCAGCTCACACCAGACTTGCTTGACCGGATCATGAGCGTGGAAGGCGTGGCACAAAGTGCGGGTGATCCAAGTGCTGCCAACCTTGAAGAGCGCATGCAAAGCCTGTTGCGCATCACCTATCCCACCGAACGCCTGTTTCAGGCGGCGTTGAACACGATCCCCGCTGCGACCGGTCAATTGGTGAGCGCGCCGCTGTCGCCGGACTTGAACGCGCGGGCGATCAAAGTGGCGACGACCAGTCTTGAAAATCCCAATGACCCGCGCGTGACGGGTAATTTTGCAGCACCGGATTGCAACTGCGTGCCCAAGCGGAATTTGCCCGATAACAGCCATGTTTATGGGTTTTACCCCTTCTGGTTCTCACCGCTTGAAGAGGCGGCGCGTGAAAACCCCGAGGCGGTTCTGGCCCCCGCGCCGATCGATTTCGGTATGATCAGCCGCATCGCGTTTTACGGATTGGAATTCCAGTTCGAGTTCCCGCAGGCCGCTGCCGGGGATCGTAACCTGCAACTCAAGAACCTGACGCATTGGGTGAAGATGAAGCGCGATTTCATCAATTCCGCGCATCAGCACCGCGCCGAGGTGGACCTGGCTTTTGATCTGCGCAATTGGGCGGCGTGGTCGGAAGTCGAGCAAACCTATGCGATCGAGCGCATCGTGGATCATTCAGGCCCCATCGCGCGATTGCAGGACCGCTCGCTTGCAGGCGTCAGAAACGCGATACCGACGCTTTTTGACGTTATGCAACCTGACGGCGTGACGCTGATTTTTGAGGATTACTCGGGCCGCCCGAATGATGAGATCAACACCAGCAAGATGATCCGCATCATCCGGCAGGTTCAGGATGCGCTCGAACCGCGCGGGCAGACGGTCAATCTCGCCTTTGACTTTTCGTTGATCGACGTGCCGCCGAGCGAAGCCTTGATGAATGATCTGCGCGAATTATTGATCCCCGGCGAAGATGGCGAGAAAACCGTCGACAAAATCCTGGTGTTTCTGGAACGCCCGACGACGGAGACCAAAAAGAACCTGCGCGCGCGCATGGATCAGGGTGATTTTCGCGGCACGGAGCGCTCCACCGTGTTGCGCAGTTTCATCCCCATACTGCCCCCGAGTGCACATGAACAGGTTAAACAACGTCTGCTAGACGGGCAGGACCCGGACCCTGACGCTGATGCCTTCAGCCAGTTTTTGGATGATGTCGTGTATTTTCAGGATAACTTCGCAGGTATTGGCTTCTGGCCCGTACCACTGCCGGATGGTGTTGAAACGCCGGCGTTGAACGAGATCATTGCCACGGAATGGAACGCGGCCACGCTGCCGGTGCAGCTGACGTTGATACAGGGCAGTTTTGATCAGGTCTGCACCTGGTCCTGCCCGCGGCGCGCTTATATCACGCTGGTTGCAATGGCGGTTTTTGCGGTGGTCATCCTGTTGACCTGGCGGTCATTCTACAGTGGGTTGATCGACAAGATCGCCTTCAAGATGGGCGTGGTGCGCATTGGTGTGGCCGGTGTTTTCGTGATGCTTGTGATCCTGAGCACCTGCGATCACAAGGCGTTCTGGCCTCCGATACTTCTCATTGCGTTGATTGTATTTCTGCTTTTGACGCTTTTGGGAACGATCATCCAGCGTGCGCGTAACGGTCCCAAACCGTGACGCAAAAGCAGGGCCGCAAAATCGACGGGTGCGCATAAAAAAGGCCGCGCAGGGCGGCCTTTTTCGATAGATTTGTGAAGATCACACGCTCATGCAGATGTATTTCATCTCCAGATAATCGTCGATCCCGTGATGCGATCCTTCGCGACCCAGGCCGGATTGTTTTACCCCGCCAAAGGGTCCGACTTCGGTCGATATGATACCGGTATTCACACCGACGATCCCGTACTCCAGCGCTTCAGCGACCTTATAAACGCGGCTCAGATCCTTGGCATAAAAGTACGAAGCCAAACCAAAAATCGTGTCATTGGCCATCGCGATCACTTCGTCTTCATCCTCGAATTTGAACAGCGGGGCAAGTGGCCCAAAGGTCTCCTCCGACGCCACTTTCATATCCTGCGTTACGCCGGTGACGATTGTGGGCTCAAAGAAGGTTCCGCCCATTTCATGCGCCTTGCCCCCCGTCAGGATGGCACCGCCATGCGCGACCACATCTTCCATGTGTTCCTTGACCTTTTCCACCGCGTCCTTGTTGATCAGCGGGCCGGTGGTGACACCTTCCAACAGGCCATCGCCGACCTTGAGGTTCTCGACGGCCACTTTCAGCTTGGCGGCAAAGGCATCATAGACGCCCGCCTGCACATAGATACGGTTGGCGCAAACACAGGTCTGGCCGTTGTTGCGAAACTTGCACAGCATCGCGCCTTCGACGGCGGCGTCCAGATCGGCATCGTCAAACACGATAAAGGGCGCGTTGCCGCCCAGTTCCATGGAGCATTTCATCACTTGATCGGCGGCTTGCTTGAGCAGGATGCGCCCCACTTCCGTCGACCCGGTGAAGGTCAATTTGCGCACTGCCGGGTTTTCGCAGAACTCTTTGCCCACGGCGGAGGAGGACGAAGACGGCACCACGTTGAACACGCCCGCCGGAACGCCCGCGCGTTCGGCTAAAACACCCATCACGATGGCGCTGAGCGGTGTTTCGGCGGCAGGGCGTGCGACAAAGGCGCAGCCAACGGCCAAAGCGGGGGCTGCCTTGCGCGTGATCATCGCATTGGGGAAATTCCAGGGCGTGATTGAAGCGGCCACGCCAATGGGTTGTTTCAAAACGGTAATACGCTTGTCGCGTTGATGGCCGGGGATGGTTTCGCCGTAAACGCGCTTGGCCTGCTCGCCCATGAATTCGATAAAGCTGGCCCCGTAAGCGATCTCGCCTTTGGCCTCGGCATGCGGCTTGCCCTGTTCCGCCGTCAGGATGGTTGCCAGATCATCGGCGTTTTCCATCATCAGATCGAACCACTTGCGCATCACGCCCGCGCGTTCCTTGCCGGTCCAGGTGGCCCATTCCTTCTGTGCCTTTTCGGCCTGCGCAATCGCGCCTGCGACCTGAGCGCGGCTGAGATTGGCGACAGAGGCGATCACATCGCCACGCGCAGGGTTGATCACGTCGAACGTCCCGTCGTCCCCATCCACCCATTGCCCACCGATATAGGCGCGGGTTTCCAGCAGGCTGGGGTCTTTCAAAAGAGATTTGAGGTCGGTGTTTAGAATATCTGTCATTTCGGGTCCTCCGCGAAAATGTCTATGGCTCTCAAACCAACTCTGAGTATGATTGTCCAGTTCCGAAGAGGAGGGAGAGCGAAATGAAACCCCTGGATGATGCCTATGCCAATGCTGCCTATATCGCTGGGGCTGACGCCTATCCGCCTGCGTGGGAAAAAGCCGCGGCTGCCTTTCGTGAAGAGCTAGGCGCGCGCGCAGAGCTGGGATTGTCTTATGGGCGATCAGAGCGGCAGGTGTTTGATTTCTTCAACGCCGAGGGTGTTTCACGCGGCACGTTGATCTTCGTGCACGGCGGGTATTGGAAGGCGTTTGATCGCAGCCATTGGTCGCATCTGGCAGCTGGTGCGATGGCGTCGGGCTGGTCGGTTGCGATGCCGAGTTATGATCTGTGCCCCGACGTGCGCATTTCCGATATTACCAGACAGATTGCCACAGCCGTCAGCAAGATCGCCGATCGCACCTTCGAACCGATTGCGCTTGCGGGTCATTCTGCCGGGGGGCATCTGGTGTCGCGGATGATGGATCCGCTGGTGTTGCCCGAGCCCGTGCGTCGCCGAATTACGCGAATTGCGTCGATTTCGCCCGTTGCGGATCTTGAGCCGCTACTGGAAACCTCAATGAACGACATCCTGCGTCTGGATGCGCAGGAGGCGCGCGCGGAAAGTCTGATGAGCATGGCGCGTCCTCAGGGCGCGGAGGTGAAAATCTGGGTGGGCGCACAGGAACGTCCCGCCTTTCTGGAACAGGCAGAGGCGCAGGCGCGCGCATGGGGCGCGCGGCAGGTGGTCGTACCGGACAAGCATCATTTCGATGTGATCGACGCTTTGGCGGATCCGACAAGCGACATGGTGGCTTTCCTCATGGGCAATAAGGTTTGATTTCGCTTGCGAATTCGGCCGTTGGAGCAAACACTTTGTGGGCGATGGCGTCGCCGCTGAAAAGCCGCACCCCGTCCTGAACGCGGTGGCCTTTCTGGTACAGGAACAGGAGGGTCCAGCATGGCCGTCAAAACGCGACACTGCGCAAATGCTTGGATTGCAGAACGCCAGCCGAAGCGTTCCGAGATGAGCTGATGAAATTAGCGCGGCGATTAGATACCCTGCCTACGCAAACGGACGCGATCAGAATGGAGCTCACATTTGTTCGTGGAGGAGGCAGACCCTGCGAGCCTTGAAGCCTGGAAGGTAAACATTGCCGCGCATAAATTTGGGATGAGCCTTTTGCAACCGGACGCGTCTTGTGCCGCGATCACGCAGAAGATCAACGCCTTCCTCGCGGAGCGGGATATGCTATAACACCGGACGTTTGGATATGGTCACTCCTTTGGCGTTTTGAGCCATTATTACGGGCGTGAAGCGGGGTTGGAACTGCGCGAAGACATCGATACCGTTCTGGAACCTGGCATGGTGATCTTGATGGAGCAAATGCTGAACATCGCGGCGGATCAACCCGGGTCGGGGGGATACCGCGAACATGATATTCTGGTGATGACGGACGAAGGCAATAAGAACATCACGGGATATCCCTATAGCCTGAATTCAACGTTGTCCCCTGAAAAGTAGACCGCCCACCGGTTTGGTGCCGGGTTTCGTGGGCCCAAGGCCCTCGCGCGAAGTGGGCGCGGCCCTTTGTTGATACGGAAAAATGGGGAATTGCGCCGGTGGGGGGCGATGAACGAGCGGGGTTTGAGCCGCATTGTGGATATTGAGCGGGTCGGGGGGGGGCAACATTGCAACCGGGGCGAAAATGATGGACGTGGCGAAATGCCAGGTGTCAATATTATGTTTTAAACCAATCGGTTGTGTATTTATATCTACGTTTTTTCGAAGATTTCAGCGGGCGTCCGGTGTCGGATGTACTTGCGCGGCGTGGCATTAGGCGATGGCAAATCGACCTGAAATCACGATTTGTTGACGCCGGTATCCTCTTGGCCGGCGGCGTCTGCGGTGTTCTGGCCGGTGGCGACTGACTGCTCCGCGCGAGCGTCCTTGGAATAGGCGAAGCGATGGATCGTCTCGTGGCTGACCCGGACCGGAGGGGGCGCGCAGCGCATGCAGCAGCTGATTGGCAGCTTTGCCCGCGCCGGGTCAGGCTTTGCGCCCATCGGCCCCCTTTTGTTGGATTTTTCGCTTTGTCCTGCGGGTGCAAATCCCACTTTGTTGCAACATTGCGCTGTGCATTTGCGAAAGAGACAAGGTTTCTTGCGCCTGTATGCTGTGCTGCGCGCTGAAACATCTTATATGGAGGAAAGGAGATAAACATTCGGAGGCAGAAATGGTTGCACTGGCACGTTTGCTGGTCATAGGATTCGTCGTGCTGACGATAATCTATGTCTGCCTTTCCTTTTATTCGCGAGCGGTCAGGCGTAGCAAGCTGGAGGCGGAGTGGGATGAGACCCGCGGACCGGGAAACCGCGAGAGCTTTGTGAAAACCGGTTTGAGGGAGTATGATGGATCGCTGCGGCGCAAATTGATTCTCGGTGTTTATGTGGTTCCGACAATTGCGGTTGGCCTGTTGATTTATTTCACGAATTTCGCCTGAGAGAGGATTCGTCATGTTCTATGTAAAATGGTTTTTTATCGCCGCCTTCTGGATGTTGATGGCTGCGTTCCTCCATTATACCCTGCCACAGGTGGATATCGTGCGGGTGACAGATACCTATGAAAAGCGGATTGATCCGGGCGAAAACCGCTTGTTCTGGGCGCAGGCTGACACGGGTTCAAACGTCAATGCGGCCAGCCGGGATGTGTTTTTTATCCAGTCCCGGCGTGTGGATGACAAGGTGATGGTCTATCGCAACGAGGACACCGGATGGGGCTGGCCGCCCTATTTCAAATTCGACACCTCCAACCTTCAGGCTGAGGCCTCCGATTTGAAAGCAACCGCCGCAGCGCCGCAATATGCCGCGATTCGTCATTATGGATGGCGGATAGAGTTTTTCACGATCTTTCCAAATGCCATTTCTGTCTGGCCCGTCGATGGGCCAGATGCCGGCAAGCCGCTACCGTGGATGAACGTCCTCATTCTGGGAACTCTGGCGGTGATTTTCGGAGCGATCTGGATTCGCTGGCGGCGTTTTCGTGAAGCCCGGATCGATCCAAAGCTGGAAGAGATGCAAGATGGCTGGGAGGCCATGGAAGATAATATGGCGGACAGGCGGAGCCGCTTGCGCCGCTGGTGGGCGGCCAAACGACGCGGATATTAGGCCTGGGTGAGCATGAGCCCCAAGGGGCGTCCGCCGAGGATGTGAACATGCAGATGGGGGACTTCCTGTACGCCATCCTCTCCCGCGTTCGAGATCATCCTGAAGCCATTTCCAGCCGTTAAGGTAACACCCTCAAGGCGGCATACCTCGCCAATCGCTCGGGTGAAATCCACGATCTCGTCCTCTGACGCTTCGGCGGCAAAGTGGTCATAGCTGACGTAGGCACCCTTCGGTATCACCAGAACATGGGTCGGAGCCTGCGGATATAGATCGCGAAACGCGAGGCTGTGTTGCGTCTCCAAGACGGTGGTATTGGGAATTTCACCGCGTAGGATTTTGGCAAAGATATTTTTGTCGTCATAGGTGTAGCTCATGCGGTTTCCTCCGTCAGCGAACAGGTTCACGCTTTTGGCAATATCACGCGCCATGCCCCTTGGAACAGACAGAAATTTAACCGGCGTTTCTGCATGGGCGGTCATCGGCGCAGCCGCATCCAAATGGCGATCGTTTGGAAAAGCGGCATCTCGATTTCGGGTTCCTTCACACGCAATGTCGTTTCGGATCGGTGGCAGCGGGTCCCGAAACGCGGCCATTGTGATTTGTCTATCGGCGGGGCGACCAGGCATAGCAGGATGTTCATCGCCAAATGCACAATCGATTTCCAAAAACGTGCTGCAGACCTGTCGGAAATAAAATCTGCCAGCGCCTCAATGTCTGCGCTATCCATGTGGATGATCATACGGTCCGCCCGGGGGGATGTGAGCAACCCATACAGCCGTATTCTGAGTTCCTTTTTCGACAAGATTTGTGGGCCCCTGCGCAATGGCAGGCGAAATCGCGGTAATCTGATCCTTGTGCTGATGCAGAAATGCGGAATCGATGTGGCGCGCGCGGACGGCCAGTCTCAATAATATCCCGCGTTCCAATGAAAGTGAGGTGCACGCTCCCAAGCGCGCACATCCTGCCGCGGACTGCTTCGATGATCTGCCGATACTGCTGATGCATGAGCCGTTTGGTAAGGTCGATCTGGCCGAGGTCCATGCCAAACGGGGCGATTGATCTATTGCCTTAGCTGCCCGCGAAAGGTCCCAGCACGCTGGTGCGATGATCGACCTGAAAGATATGGTTATACAGTTGCGCGACCCATTGCTTGCCCTCCATGGTTTGCTCCAGATACCCCAGAGCGGGCCCGATCAGGGGCTGAACCTGAGACCAGAAGAAATCCGGAAATTTTTCCATCAGGTCCACAGCACTGACATATCCCAACTGGTCGGCCATTCCGGTCTCCTGGAATTCCAGAAACAGCGCGCCGATCTTGCGGTGATAGAAGGGATCCGCCATCTGGCCGATCAAATCCGCGGCGCGCACCAATGCGGGTTCGCTGGTGGTGGAGTGATAATAAGGGTCTTCGGGCACCGGAAAGCTCGTGTAATCAATGGCCGCGGCGATCCGCTCCTCGTCGATGAAGCTGGACTCCGAAAAACGTCGGCGCGCATACATCATGCCGCGTTCGACGTGATAGGGGGCCAGAAAAGCATCGGATGCGCCGCGCGGGGGCGTGATCGTGTTGCCTTGGGCATCAATAACCACCGTGGCACCCGCGTCACCTTCACAGATATCGCGTAAGTAGCCGACATCATGCACAAGGAGTGCGACGATGTAATGCAGCCAGTCGCGCGGTTGAATGGCTTGTGTCACCAGCCGACCCCGCATGATTTGCTGACCCACGAGTGTCACCATGATCGTATGTTCCGCATTATGATAAAGCGCGTCCGAATTCGCGAGGCGCTCCAGAACCATCTTGGCACACCCGTTGATATAGGCGGCATATTCCGGATCACGGCCCGAAAAATACTGAAGAAACGTTTCCGCGAGATGGTCCCCAAAAGAGGAAGCCAGCGCGGCCGTCGGATTGAACATGGCAACCCCCAGTCAAATACCTGCAAACGTCATACACCAATTTGTGCCAAAGACCTATGCGCAGTCCTACTGATGCGGGGCATTATGCCTGTTCCTTCCCGTAAGCGGCCTTGCACCCTGTCCTGTCTCCGCCTACATCTGCGCGCATGTCCCAAGTGAAATCCGCCTCCAAATCTGATCCCAATTACAAGGTCGTCGCTGAAAACCGGCGTGCACGCTTTGATTACGCGATCGAAGATGATGTTGAATGCGGGATCATCCTGGAGGGCTCCGAGGTGAAGTCATTGCGCGCCGGGGGTGCGAATATCGCCGAGAGCTATGCAACTGTGGAAGATGGTGAATTATGGTTGGTGAACAGTTATATCGCGCCATATAAACAAGCCAAGACCTTCCAGCATGAAGAGCGCCGCCGCCGTAAATTGTTGATTTCGCGAAAGCAGCTGTCCAATTTCTGGAATGCCACACAGCGTAAGGGCATGACGCTGGTGCCGCTGGTGCTATATTTCAACCATCGCGGAATGGCAAAAATCAAGATCGGCGTGGCGAAGGGCAAGAAAATACACGACAAGCGCGAAACGGCAGCGAAGCGTGACTGGTCGCGTCAAAAATCCCGCCTGTTGAAAGACAACGGATAACGGCCGAGGTGGCCTAAAGCCCACCCTACGCGCAGAAATCCGGCCCTGTGGTGCGCCGTAAGGTGGGCTTTAGGCCACCTTGGGATTGTCAGCAGGCTTGATACCGTCGCTTGCTGGCGTTACCGAGATGCATAGACGCACTGCAAGGGAGAGGCTCATGATCGATGATCCGAAAACACTGGTTTCGACCGCTTGGCTGGCCCAACATTTGAAAGACCCTGATCTACGGGTGCTTGATGCCTCCTGGTATTTGCCGGAAGCGGGACGAGACCCGAAGGAAGAATACGATGCCGGCCATATTCCGGGCGCGCGTTTCTTCGACATTGAAGATATCTGTGATAACCGGTCGGATTTGCCACATATGGCACCACCGGTCGAAAAATTCATGTCCCGCCTGCGCGCGTTGGGTGTGGGCGACGGCCATCAGGTGGTCATTTATGATGGTGCGGGTCTTCTTTCGGCAGCCCGCGTCTGGTGGTTGTTCCGTCTGATGGGGCAGGCAAACGTCGCGGTGCTGGATGGTGGTTTTCCCAAGTGGCAGTCCGAGGGTCATGCGGTGGAGGACATGCCCCCGATCATTCGTGACCGCCATATGACGGTCCGCATGCAAAACCAGTTGGTGCGCGACGTCACGCAAGTGTCCTCCGCCTCTAAGCTCGTTGACCATGTCATCGTGGACGCGCGCGCCGCGACCCGGTTTCGGGGCGATGCTCCGGAACCGCGTGAAGGTCTGCGAGCGGGCCATATTCCGGGATCACGCAATGTGCCCTACACCAGCCTTTTGAATGAGGATAAGACGATGAAAGATCCCGATGCCTGTCGTGCTGTCTTTGAGGCCGCCGGTGTCGATCTTTCGAAACCCATCATTACTTCATGTGGTTCCGGTGTTACGGCGGCCATTCTGGCGCTGGCACTGGAGCGCCTGGGTCATAATCAATGGTCCCTCTATGATGGATCCTGGGCCGAGTGGGGCATGTTCCCGACTGTCCCCGTCGCAACCGGAGACGCGTGATGTTCGAAACACTGCAAAGCCGCCCCGCTGACGGCATTCTTGCCTTGATGCAGATGTACAAGGATGATCCACGCCAGACAAAAATTGATCTGGGTGTTGGTGTCTACAAGGACGCGACGGGTCTGACGCCGATCATGCGCGCCGTAAAAGCGGCGGAAAAACAACTTTGGGAGCAGCAGGACAGCAAGGTCTACACCGGGCTTGCCGGTGATCCCGCCTTTGCAGATGCGATGATTGATCTGGTGCTGGCGGATGCCGTTGCGCGCGACACGGTCGCGGCGGTCGCGACACCGGGCGGTACGGGGGCTGTGCGGCAGGCGTTTGAACTCATTCAAATGGCACGGCCTGAGGCACGGGTGTTCGTGTCCGACCCCACCTGGCCAAACCACATTTCGATCCTGAACTATCTGGGCGTTGAAATTGTCCGCTACCGCTATTTCGATAAAGACAGTTGCGGCGTCGATTTCGACGGGATGATCGAGGACATCAAAACGGCGCGGGCGGGCGATGTCGTCCTGCTGCATGGCTGTTGTCACAATCCGACCGGGGCAAACCTGAACCTGACGGAATGGCGGGCGGTCGTGGAGGTCTTGAATGACACTGGCGCGGTGCCGATGGTCGATATCGCCTATCAGGGGTTTGGTGATGGGCTGGAGGAGGATGCCGCGGCGACGCGGTTGGTGGCATCTTCGGTTCCGGAATGTTTGATCGCGGCAAGCTGCTCCAAGAACTTCGGCATCTACCGCGAACGTACGGGCTTGCTGATGGCCATCAGCCAAAATGTCCAAGCGCGCAAGCTGCATCAGGACACACTGGCGTTTCTGAACCGGCAGAACTTCTCCTTTCCACCGGATCATGGGGCGCGGCTGGTGACGATGATCCTGAATGACGCGGCGCTGCGGGCGGATTGGCAGGCAGAACTCGAAGAGGTACGCAACAATATGCTGGGCCTGCGCAGCCAATTGGCCGCCGAATTGCAGCGCTTGTCGGGGTCGGATCGCTTTGGCTTCATTGCCCAACACCGGGGCATGTTTTCGCGTTTGGGGGCGACACCCGAGAAAGTCGAAGAAATGCGTCAGAAAAACGGAATTTACATGGTTTCGGACAGCCGGATGAACATTGCGGGTCTGAACGAACATACTGTGCCGATATTGGCAAAGGCGATTGTTGATGCGGGTGTCTAGACCTGTCGGTTTCTAATGATCCGGGCGTCACCGTCCGAAACAAAAAACCCGGGCGTCAGGGCCCGGGTTTTCTTTGTTTTATCCAGAAGTGGTTACCCTTTGGAGAATTCCGGGTAAGCTTCCATGCCAAGCTCCGTGGTGTCGAGACCATTGATCTCGGCCTCTTCGCTGACGCGGATCCCCATCGTGGCTTTGAGGATATACCACAGGATCAATGACGCCACGAAGGTGAAGATACCATAAGCCGCGATCCCAGTAAGCTGCGTGATAAAGCTGGCGTCACCGTAGAAGATAACGGCAATCGTGCCCCAGATACCGGCAAGCAGGTGGACGGGAATGGCACCGACAACGTCATCGATCTTGAACTTATCGAGCATCGGTACGGCCAGAACCACGATGATACCACCCACGGCACCGATCCAAAGCGCACCAAAGAGCGTCGGGGCGAGAGGCTCAGCCGTGATGGAGACCAGGCCGGCCAAGGCACCATTGAGCACCATGGTCAGGTCGACCTTTTTGTAGGTGAGCTGTGTCATGATCAGCGCAGCGGAGGCCCCGGCAGCGGCAGCCATGTTGGTGTTGGCGAAGATGCGCGAGACGTCAGAGATGTCACCAACGGTGCCAGCCGCAAGCTGCGAGCCGCCGTTGAAACCGAACCAGCCGAGCCAGAGGATGAACGTCCCCAAGGTTGCCAGCGCAAGATTTGAGCCCGGAAAAGGGTTCACACGGCCATCTTTGCCGTATTTGCCGATGCGTGGACCAAGCACGATCGCGCCCGCAAGTGCCGCCCAACCCCCGACGGAGTGTACGACCGTGGAGCCAGCGAAGTCAGAGAAACCAGCCTCAGACAACCAGCCACCGCCCCACTGCCAGGAACCGGAAATCGGGTAGAAGACACCCGTCAGCACGACGACAAAGATGAGAAACGGCCAGAGCTTGATACGTTCAGCCAAGGCACCCGACACAATCGAAGCGGTCGCGGCAACAAACACCAGCTGGAAGAAGAAATCCGACCCCACAGAGGCATAATCAAGCGCTGCATCAGCAGCCGAAACGCCAACCGGATCCAGGATCGTTTGCGAGAAGAAGGGGCCGACCCAGCCGGAGATCGTCCACCCATCGCCCGGATACATCAGATTGAACCCGATCAGCCAATACATGATGGCAGCAAAAGAAAAGAGCGCGATGTTCTTGGTCAGTTGCATTGCAACGTTCTTGGACCGCACAAGGCCCGCTTCGAGCATCGCAAAACCGGCGGCCATGAAAAACACCAGAAAGCCCGCGACCAGAAACAGCAGCGTTGTCATGATGTAGGGGCCGATTTCGTCGAAGGTCGGGGCGGCGTCCTGTGCCAGCGCCAGCGACGGCAGCGCGATGAGCGCAGCGGCGGCAGCGAGTGTCTTAAAATGTGTCATAGTGATTATCCCTTTTGGTGAAGTGCCGCTTCACAGCGCGTCTTCATTGGTTTCGCCGGTGCGGACACGAACGGCCTGATCCACGCTCAGGACGAATATCTTCCCGTCGCCAATTTTGCCCGTATGCGCCGTCTTCGTAATTGTCTCGACGACCATATCCACCGTGCTTTCCGCCACGACGATTTCGATTTTAACCTTTGGTACAAAATTCACGGCATATTCTGCGCCGCGGTATATTTCGGTGTGGCCCGATTGAGAGCCAAAGCCTTTGATTTCGGTCACCATCATGCCGCGTACCCCTGCTTCGGTAAGTGCTTCGCGCACCTCCTCGAGCTTGAACGGCTTGATTGTTGCAATGATGAGTTTCACCTCGTGTCCCCTTACCTTGGCAGATTCCTCTGCAATGATGCGCCTGCAGAAAACGCCATCAGCTTGCAGGCATGAAGGATTTCCAGCCTTTTTGGGGGGCTATTCCATAGGGGTGTGTCTAAAATTTAATCAAAAAGCGCAAAGCGGCTAAATTTTAATCGCATAATTGATCCGCTTTCAGGTTAAGACAGCCTCAACAATCATCGCCAAGCAGGCTACACTGTAAAAAAATAACACGGGCCGGGCAGGTTCACTATGAGCGACAAACGCAAAGGCAAGCGGCCCCTGGTCGCGGATAAACGCTATGCTGCGCAGCCTAAGAAGCCGCGTAAAGCGACGGTAAAGCCGAAATCCAAACCGCGCAGGACCGCGCGCCGGAAGACCCCCGCGAAACGGCGTGGCGGGCTGATCGGGCTGTTTCAAAGGCTCCTGCGGTGGGTTCTGCGCTTGATTTGGCGCATTACCTGGCGGATTGGGGCCGTAGTCTGCCTGCTGCTCTCTTTGGCTGTTGGCTATTATTATACCACGCTGCCAGAGGTGACCGAATTGCTCGACGGTCGTGCGCGCGGCTCTGTCACGCTTCTGGATGATAGGGGTCAGGTTTTTGCCTGGCGCGGCGACCAGTTCGGCGGCGTTGTTACAGCAGATACTGTCTCGCCGCACCTGCGCAACGCAATTGTGGCCACGGAAGACAAACGTTTCTACCGGCATTTCGGTATCAGCCCGCGTGGTATTGCAAGCGCCGTGCGCATCAACCTCAGCGAGGGGCGCGGGCCGTTGTCGGGCCACGGCGGCTCCACGATCACGCAGCAAGTGGCAAAGCTGCTCTGCCTGGGTGTGCCCTATGATCCCGCCGTTCAGAGTGAGGCGGAATATGAGGCGGAATGTCGGCGCGGCACAATCAAGCGTAAGGCCTCGGAGGCGATTTATGCGCTGGCTATGGAAGCGAAATACTCCAAGAATGACATCCTGACGATCTATATGAACCGCGCCTTTCTGGGGGCAGGTGCGCGCGGGTTCGAGGCGGCAAGCCAGAGGTATTTCGGTAAATCCGCGGCCAATGTCACCCCGGCTGAATCTGCGATGCTCGCCGGTCTGTTGGTCGCGCCCACGCGGTTCGCACCGACAAATGATCTCACGCGCTCGCAAAGACGCGCGGCGACAATTGTGCGGTTGATGAACGAACAGGGCTATTTGTCAGAGGCTGAGGCGCGCAGTGCACGAAATAATCCGGCAGAACTTTCCGCAGCCGCCGAAGCGCGCGCGGGGGGGTATTTCGCCGATTGGGTCATGTCATCGGGGCCGGAGTTTTTTACCCGCAAGACCACCGAGGATGTGATCATCAGAACAACGCTGGATCAGCGCATGCAGCGTGCCGCGGACGACGCCATGAAATGGGTGTTCGAAAACAAGATCCGGGCAGGCAGCAAGGCCCAGGCGGCGATCGTCGTGATGTCCGCGGATGGGGCTGTGCGCGCCATGGTCGGTGGGCGCAAAACCAGGGTTTCAGGCGCCTTTAACCGCGCGGTACAGGCTAAACGCCAAACCGGTTCGGCGTTCAAACCTTTTGTGTACGCCGCAGCATTGGACCTTGGCTACTCGCCCAACGACACGGTTATGGACGAACCGCTGACCATCAATATTCCCGGTTCCGGTCCCTGGACGCCGCGAAATTATACAAACAGATTTTACGGCTCGGTTTCCTTGACCCGGGCGTTAAAAGACAGCCTCAACATACCCGCGGTCAAGGTCTCCGAATTCGTCGGGCGCGATTTGGTGCGCCAGGTTGCCAGCGATTTTGGGTTGCAAAGCGATCTGGCCGCAGGTCCCGCGCTGGCGCTGGGTGCATCAGAGAGCACGCTGATTGAAATGACCGGTGCCTATGCAGGTATTCTGAACGGCGGCTCATCTGTTACGCCTTACGGTCTCGTGGAATTGCGCCTGTTGGGCGATGATGCGCCTGTGATGGGAACGGGTGGTGGGATCGGCGAGCGCGTCATTCAGGAAAGTGCCGCGCAGCAGTTGGTCTATATGATGGAAAAAGTGGTGTCCGACGGGACCGGGCAGCGCGCGCAGTTCGGCGGGCGCGCGCTCGCGGGTAAAACCGGCACGACACAAGCCGCGCGCGATGCCTGGTTTGTTGGATTTTCGGCTGATTATGTCGCCGGTGTCTGGATGGGATATGACGACAATACCCCTCTTACCGGTGTGACCGGGGCCGGGTTGCCGGCAGAAATTTGGCGTGAAACCATGGTGCGCGTACATGAAGGGGTCCCCATCAAGCCGCTGCCGATGATGACGCCCTCGCAAGCGGGAGAAGCGCGCGAACCGTCACCGGGCCAGCAAGGAAGCAGTACCGGCCCGGTCGGAATTCTCGAAGGGTTGCTACGTGACATCTTGGGCGGTGGCAGCGGGCGTCAGCCTGAACCGAATGTCAGCGGGTCGGACCGTTGATTGTGGCGCGCGTGCGACGCCCTAGCTGGTTTTTTTCAGATCGGCGATCAGCGTATTGAGATCGCCACCGCGGCTGTCCAGCATCGACCCGATTTCATTCCGTTCGGTCAAAAGAAGGTTCACACCTTCAATGAAGATGTTAAAAAACTTCTCCTGACCCGATTTGTCAGAAATGTGAAATGACACATCAAAAGGACCATCCCCGCGCAAATAGGCCAGCGTTTTGATTTCATAGCCTGCTTTGATCTGCCGGGCTGACTGAACCTCGATCCGGCCCCCCACGAAATCACGGAACTGCTTGCCATATTTGCGCGCGATATAGCCGGTGAACGCATCGTTGAACGCCCGTTTCTGGGACGCGGATGCCGAACGGCCATCCGCCCCCAACGCATATTGCGCCATGATATTGACATCAGCGTAGCGCACAAAGAGCTTTTCGAATTCACGCAAGATCTTTGCATCTGATTGGCCCGATTCGATGACGCGTTCAACGTCAGCGACCACCTGGTCGACCAGTTTACGGGCACCGGCTTCGGTCAATGCGCGCGCCGGTTGCGCGGCGAAAATGGCAAATGCGGCGGCAGTGAGTGAAAAACGCCTGCGGGTCAGATTATTCGGCATAGGGATCCTCATAGGGGTCTGCTGCGAAAGGGTCGATGTCCTCGCCAGCGTCCTGACCCAATTCAAAACGACGGTTCTGGAGGTAAATCAGGCGAGATTGGGAGTAGCTATCTGCGCTACCATAGAGCACGGAATCAAAGCTGTCGCTGAAACGTTCGCGATCGTTCAGCGCCGCGAAGCCCTTGGAAGTCGGCGGTATGATCCGCGCATCCCCATCGATTGTGTTGTAGGTCAATGGATTCGTAAAGAAATCAACGACAAGACCGGCGGTCGCACGCTGTGTGGACGGGCCCAGGAACGGCAATTCGATATAGGCCCCTTCACCGACGCCCCAAACGGCCAGTGTTTCGCCGAAATTCGTGTCGTGGGCGGGAATATTCAACTCATCCGCGGCATCAAAGAAACCACCAAGCCCGATGGTGGTGTTCAGCACAAAGCGTAACGTCGCAAGGCCAGTCCCGCGCAAATCCCCCTGTAGCAGGCTGTTGACCGCCACGCCGGGCATGTCCAGGTTTTCAGAAAAATTGTTGATCGTATTGCGCATTTCTACAGGCACAACGCCGTATCCTTGCGAGACGGGCCGGAACACATTCTTGTCGAACCCTTTGTTGAACGCATGGACCTTGCGGTTCTGCGGTTCATAGGGGTCGTTGATCCCGTCCGAGCGCGAAGCGACGTCCTGGGAGGTGGCACATGCGCTCAACGAAAGCGCCGCGGCCAGAAACACGGCGGAACGTGTTTTCGCCTTGGATTTTTGGAAAAGAGACACTGGCAGAATCCTGTCAAAAGTTAACTGGTACGTAATCGTTTCCATGAAAATGCCCAGAGGGCAAATGATAGGAATAAGTAAAATGTGGCCGTTTCGTGACAGGGCACTGTAGCGCGGAAGTATCGTTAAGGTCCACAAGGCCCGCGACCATTTGCTATTTATGAGCAAAATTATGTGCGTAGGGTAAAGAACGCGGCATGTAACTGCGCGCGATTGTCATCAAAAACAGCAGAAATTGCACGTAAATGTGACCCCGGTCCCGCAACACTGTGCTTAGGTGTCACCGGGGGGTGTCCGGCCATACGGTTTGGGGGGCCCTTGAAACAAGCCGCTCGAGGTGATGCAAGCACAGCGCGTCAACATCAAATTGCACCTGAACGAAGAATCCCCCATTACTTTGTGGCACAGCCCAAACCACCCAAACCAAAGGACACCAGAAATGAGTTTTGCTTCCCGTCTCGCCGAGCTTGGCGTTACCCTCCCGGACGCGCCCGCGCCCGCGGCCAATTATGTGCCCTTCGTCAAATCAGGCACCACGCTTTATGTCTCAGGGCAGATTTCGAATGATGCGGACGGTTTTGTGACCGGTAAACTGGGCGCAGATATGGAAATCGACGCAGGGGCGGCTGCGGCAAAGCTCTGCGCGATCAGCCTTCTGGCACAGGTCAAGGCGGCATGCGACGGGGATATTGATCGTTTGGTGCAAGTCGTCAAATTGACCGCCTTCGTGAATTCTACCGCCGATTTTACCGACCAGCCGAAGGTGGTCAACGGTGCCTCCGATTTTCTGGTCGAGGCTCTGGGCGATGCCGGGCGTCACGCGCGCTCTGCCGTCTCAGCAGCGTCGCTGCCTTTTGGCGTGGCGGTTGAGATCGAAGGAATCTTCGAAATCAAATGAGAGTGGCGCTTCCCAAGCCGTTCCTTCAGGTCCCTCTTGCGCATCGTGCGTTGCATGATGTGTCAAAGGGGCGGCCCGAAAACAGTCGCGCGGCGATCCGTGCGGCTGTTTCGGCGGGATATGGCATCGAGATCGACGTGCAGCAAAGCGCGGATGTGCAGGCGATGGTGTTTCACGACTACGCTCTGGACCGACTGGCTGAGGCTGAGGGGCCAGTTCGCGCCAAAACGGCACAGCAATTGCAACAGACGCGATTGCGTGGAGGCGATGAGGGCATTCCCGATCTGGGCGACGTGCTAAAGCTCGTCTCGGGTCAGGTGCCGCTGCTGATCGAAATCAAGGATCAGGATGGCGCGATGGGCCCGAATGTGGGACCCTTGGAAGGCGCTGTCGCAAAGGCGCTTCACGGATATGAGGGGCCTGTTGCGGTGATGTCTTTCAATCCGCATTCCGTAAAGCACATGGCCGCAATATGCCCCGACATCGCGCGCGGCATCGTCACCGAATCCTACATGGAGGCGGATAGTACGTTGCCGGTGGAGGTGCGGGAAAGCCTGCACGCCATTTCGGGTTACGATACCGCCGAGTGCAGTTTCATCAGCCACGACATGCATGACCTGAGCCGCCCGCGTGTCGCCGAGTTGCGATCACGAGGGGCCGCAGTACTGTGCTGGACGGTGACATCGCCGCAGGATGAGGCCGTCGCCCGCAGGGTTGCCCAAAACATTACCTTCGAACAGTACCTCGCGCCGTTTCCGGCTTGAACCTGCGCGCAGTGGCCACAGTTTAAGAAAAGGTAGGGCAGGGGTCGATGCAGGAACAGGAATTTGAAATCAGGATTATCCCGTCGTTGCAGGCAATTGCGCCGCTAGATTGGGATGCATGTGCCTGCCCGGAAGCCGCTGATGGCGCGCGACCCAATGATCCGTTCACCACGCACCGGTTCCTGAGCGCGTTGGAGGCCAGCGGATCGGTTGGCGCGGGCACCGGCTGGCAGCCGCAATACCTGACGGCCTATGTCGCGGATCAATTGATCGGTGTGGCCCCGATGTATGTGAAATCCCACAGCCAGGGTGAATATATATTCGATCACAACTGGGCGCATGCCTATGAGCGGGCCGGCGGGCGGTATTATCCCAAGTTGCAGGTGGCCGTGCCGCATACGCCGGCCACGGGGCGCCGCCTTCTGGTGCGTCCGGGTTTTGAGGAGGCAGGTCAGGCCGCGTTGATCCAGGGCGCCGTGCAGCTCGCCGATACCAACAATATCTCATCGCTGCATGTGACGTTTTGTACCGAAGGCGAAGCGCGGCGGGGCGAGGCGCTTGGCCTGATGTTGCGCAAGACCCAACAGTTCCACTGGAGCAATCCGGGATACGCTGATTTTGACGATTTTCTTGCCTCGCTGAGTTCGCGTAAACGCAAGAACATCCGCAAGGAACGCGCACAGGCACAAGAGTTCGGCGGCGAAATCCACACGTTTTCAGGCGATGATCTGCGGTCTGAGCATTGGGATGCCTTCTGGCAGTTTTATCAGGATACGGGCGCGCGCAAATGGGGCACGCCTTACCTCACCCGCAAGTTCTTTGACATTGCACAGGAGACCCTGCGCGATGACATGGCGCTGGTGTTGGCCGAGCGGAACGGGCGTTGGGTTGCGGGCGCGTTGAACTTTATCGGCGCTCAGGCGTTATATGGCCGGTATTGGGGCTGCGCGGAGCATCACCCCTGCCTGCATTTCGAACTGTGCTATTACCGCGGGATCGACATTGCGATCGAACGCGGCCTCAAACGGGTCGAGGCGGGGGCGCAGGGGGAGCATAAATTGGCACGTGGGTATTTGCCCACACCGACGTGGTCGCTGCATTGGGTCAATGATCCCGGCTTTGCTAATGCGATTGGCAGCTATCTCAAGGCTGAACGCGATGCGGTGGACGAAGAGATCAACGTTTTGACGGAATATGGCCCTTTCAAACGGGCAGAAATCGAGGAACAGGAATGACAGAGAAATTAAGCGATGAAACACGCGGACCCTTGCTGGAACCGCTTTTCGCCACGGGCTGGGAAATGGTGGAGGGGCGCGATGCCATCAAGAAAACGTTCGTTTTCAAGAACTTCGTCGAGGCTTTCGGCTGGATGACCCGCGTGGCGATCTGGGCGGAAAAATGGGACCATCACCCGGAATGGTTTAACGTCTACAAGACCGTGGATGTGGTGTTGAGCACCCATGATGTGGGTGGTATCAGCGCGCTCGATGCCAAACTGGCGCGCAAGATGGATAACCTGGCGGAGTAAGACGTGAACGATATACTACAGACTGAAATCTGGCAGGGCAAAACCCTGGCGGATCTGCTGACCTTGGAATTTCTGCTGGGGGCTGCGGGATCCGTCTTTGCCGCCATCGCCATTCTATTTGTCGGCTGGACGATTTCGGCATGGCTGCAACGGCGCGTCAAGGCGCTTGGCAACAGGCACGCCCATCTGGACGACATGCTCTTTGACTTTCTGGCGTCGATTGTGCGCTATGTGGTCTTGGGGTTCACGTTCCTTTTTGTGTTGAACACATTTGGCGTTCAAACCACCTCTGTCATTGCGATCATTGGTGCGGCGGGTCTGGCCATTGGTCTGGCGTTGCAAGGCACCCTGTCCAACATCGCGGCGGGGGTGATGTTGATCCTTTTCCGCCCGATCAAGCTGGGCGATTTCGTCGATGTCGGCGGGACTATGGGCAGCGTCAAGGCGATTAACCTGAACTTTACCGAACTGGCGGATGTCAGCAATGTGCAGGTGATCATTCCCAATTCGCAGGTCTGGGGCAATGTGATCACCAATTACTCCAGCAACCCGACGCGGCGGGCGGAATGGACGTTTGGCGTGGGGTATGGCGTCAATCTGGCCAAGGCGGAAAAGATCATTCTCGACACCATCATGGCCGATCCGCGTTCCAAACAGGATCCCGAACCGTTCATTCAGGTCAATAATCTGGGTGCAAGTTCTGTTGATTTTCTGGTGCGTGTCTGGGTGGATGCGTCTGAATTCTTTGCCTATCAGGCGGATATGAAACGCGCGGTCAAAGAGGCGCTGGATGCGGGCGACATCGACATTCCGTTTCCCACAACGACGATCGTGCAGGCGTCCTGACGGTTGGACAGGACGGAAAAAGGCCCGGAATTTTGCTCCGGGCCTTTTGTCGTTTACATATTGGCCAGCAAGGATTCCCCGGCGGACACCTCACAGGTGCCGGGGCTATCTTCTTCTTGCAAGAGCGTAACCTTGCCATCCTCAACCAGCATCGCATAGCGTTTGGACCGCGCGTGCAACCCGGCGGGGGGCGCGTCGAAATCCATGCCGATGGCTTTGGTGAACGAACTATCCGCATCACCCAACATTGTGATCCCGGCCGCCGCAGCACCGGTGGCTTCGCCCCAGGACCTCATCACGAAGGGGTCATTGACCGACACACAGATGATCTCATCCACGCCTTTGGCATCGAACTGATCCTTGGTGCGCACAAAGCTCGGCACATGCGCGGAATGACATGTTGGGGTGTAAGCGCCCGGCACCGCAAAGATGACAACCTTGCGACCTCTGGTCTTTTCGCTCAATGGCACGGCCGCCGGCCCGTCCGGGCCAAGCGCCACCAGTGTCGCGTCGGGAAGTTGGTCGCCTTGTGAAATGGTCATAGCATATGCCTTTCTTGCAATTGCGTTTATCGTTGATCAGGATATAGGCTGCGGGCTGGGCAGGGGCCAGAAGATTTGTTGAACCCGGAGGACGCATGCGCCAAATTATCGTGATCGGAGCCGGGCAGGCGGGGGCATCCTGCGTCGCCAAGCTACGCAATGACGGGTGCCGGGATCGTATCACGTTGATCGGTGCCGAGCCGGTTTTGCCCTACCAGCGCCCGCCGCTGTCCAAGTCCTATCTGATGGGGGAGATGGCTCTGGAAAGGCTCTATCTGCGGCCCCAGGCATTTTACGACGATCATGATATCAGCCTGCGCATGGGCGTGGCGGTGACGGGGATAAACGCGCGGGCACAAACCGTTTCACTGGGCGAAGAAACACTGGAATATGACGCGCTGGTACTGAGCACCGGATCGGTGCCCCGACGTTTGCCCGCAGCGGTGGGCGGGGAGCTTAACGGCGTGTTCGTGGTGCGCGATCTGGCCGATGTGGACGCTATGGCCCCGCGGTTTCAGGCGGGCAGGCGGGTTTTGATCGTTGGCGGGGGTTACATCGGTTTGGAAGCGGCGTCGGTCGCGGCCAAGCTGAGCCTTGAGGTCACGCTCGTGGAAATGAGCGAACGTATCCTTCAACGGGTCGCCGCCCCGCAAACCAGCGATTATTTCCGCAATCTGCATCGCGCGCACGGGGTCGACATCCGCGAGGGCGTCGGGCTGGATCGGTTGACAGGTGCGGGCGCGGTTGATGGGGCGCTCCTGAGCGACGGCACCCGCCTGGATGTGGATTTTGTGATCGCAGGGGTCGGTATTGCACCGGCAACCGCGCTGGCCGAGGTTGCGGGGCTGGAGATCGAAAACGGGATCAAGGTCGACGCCTATGGCCATACATCGGCTTCGGGTATCTGGGCCGCAGGCGATTGTACGTCCTTTCCCTATCAAGACGGGCGCATCCGGCTTGAAAGTGTGCCTAACGCCATCGAACAGGCTGAAATTATTGCGCAAAACATCATGGGGGCGGATAAAGTATATACGGCCAAGCCATGGTTCTGGTCTGACCAATATGACGTGAAACTGCAAATCGCCGGGCTCAACACAGGCTATACCGATGTCGTAAGCCGTATCGGGCAGGGGCAAACGGCGTCTTTCTGGTATTACCGCGACGCGACGCTTTTGGCCGTGGATGCGATGAATGATCCACGCGCCTATATGGTCGGTAAACGCCTGATCGAGGCGGCAAAGACGGCGGATCCGGCAATTGTGCGCGATCCCGCCGCCGATCTGAAACAGCTTTTGAGCGCGTGAGGATCATTGCTGGACAAAACCGTGGCACGGCCCTCGCCAGTGTTGGCAAGGGGGACAAAGGCGCGCATCTACGCCCGACGACGGACCGGGTGCGCGAGAGCCTGTTCAGTGTTCTGACGCATCATGATGTGATTGCGGGTGCGCGCGTGCTTGACCTTTTTGCGGGGACGGGGGCTTTGGGTCTGGAGGCGCTGTCGCGCGGGGCCGCGCATGTGACATTTGTCGATGACGGGCGGATCGCGCAGACCCTTATTGCTCAGAATATCGCCAAGCTGCGGGCCGAAACCGCGACGCGTTTGATCAAGCGGGACGCAACGCATTTGAGCCTGTGTGATAAGGCACCCTACCACCTGGTGTTTCTTGATCCGCCCTATGGCAAGGGCCTTGGGCAAAGGGCGCTATCGCAAGCGGACACGATGGGCTGGCTTGCGCCGGGCGCATTGATTGTTTGGGAAGAAGCAGCGCCAATGGCTGCGACGCAAGGCTTTGAGCCGGTCGATCAGCGTAAATACGGCGACACCCACGTCACCTTGCTGTCGAAATCAACCTCGTGATCTGTTAGGCTGCACATATGATTGCAGATGGTACGTTCTTCTTCTGGCCAAAGGCGGCCCGCGCGCGCAGCCCTTCAAAGCCGCCGAAACCACGCTCCTCCCCTGTGTTCATCGGCGATTGCATCCAGCCGTGGGGAGGCGACACGATGCTCCTGCATCTGTGGCGCAGGGATGAAAAAGACGATCAGCCCTCTGAGTAGGTCGGGTGGAACATGTCTTTGGGTGAGAGCGTGAAAATCTCAGCGCCCGAAGATGTCACGCCGATGGAATGCTCGAACTGCGCCGAAAGGGATTTATCGCGCGTGACGGCGGTCCAGTCATCCGCGAGTGTCTTGGTTTCCGGACGTCCCAGATTGACCATCGGTTCAATGGTGAAGAACATCCCCTCCTCCAGCACGGCACCGCTTCCAGGGCGACCGTAATGCAGCACGTTGGGCGGCGCATGAAAAACGCGCCCCAACCCGTGACCACAGAAATCCCGGACCACCGACATGCGCTGGCTCTCCACGTAGGTCTGAATGGCGTGGCCGATATCTCCAAACGTCTTGCCGGGTTCAACGGCCTCAATCCCGCGCATCAGCGCATCATGCGTGACCTCTATGAGCCGTTCCGCCTTGCGCGGCAGTTTGCCTGCAACATACATGCGGCTGGTGTCCCCGAACCATCCCTCCACAATCACCGTGACATCGATGTTGAGAATATCGCCATCCTTGAGGGTTTTCTCGCCGGGGATGCCGTGGCACACGACGTGGTTCACGGAGATGCAGCTGGCGTGTTTGTACCCCTTATAGCCGATGGTCGCAGAGGTCGCGCCGGCATCGTGAACCATCTGTGTGATCACCTTGTCGATCTCGGCGGTGGATTGCCCGACGAAAACATGCGCTGCGATTTCGTCCAGAATATGCGCGGCCAAGGCACCCGCAGCATGCATCCCGGCAAAATCCGCCTGATCGTAAATGCGAATGCCGTCTTTGGTATGACGGCCGCGAAGGTCTTCGTTCACGCAACTGCTCCTTCATCTGTCTTCTGTGGCTTTTAACGCGCAAAATCCAAGAGGGCCAGAGGGTCCCGTGATCGAATTCTGTGCGAGCCTTTCATCGAAAAACCGATCTTGCGGTATTTGAGTGAGATGGGGGATTTCAAACCCGCTTTTGCACAGGCAAAGCAGTGGTTTTGAAAACGCCAACAGCGCGCCGTGCTTTGCGGCGCGCTGGCATTTGGTGGCGCAACGATCAACGGCCGGAAATAAAAGAGCCGGCTCAACCGGAAAAGAACTTGTCGAGTGAAGAGCGCATCGTGCCGGTGCCGATTTTTACAGGGCCGTGTATTGTCATCCAGCGGGGCATGATTGTTGTCGAGCATTGATCTGGTGCGCTGTCAGAAATCCGCCGGGCTCCATCGCCCGAGGGGTGCATGTCATTCGGATAAACACGTTTTATGGCTGAGCTAAGTCGATTATGGTCCGCTTTCGCTTGCCGGATAACAGCGCACCCGCGTCCCGAAATGCAATTTTCTCCGGATCACGCGGATCACGCGGATCACCCAATACATTAACTTTCCCGCCATCGGGCCATGTCGGCCTGATCAGATATGATTGCCGGACAGCTTCAAATACACTGCAATGTGACGGTTCTTGACGTCGTAGATAATACGCGCTCTGCGTGATCCGCAGCGCGCTGTACGAAAACTCTGCGCGATGAGCTTCCATCGAGCCGCTATTGTCTTCAAAGATGACCATCGCGCTAAACCCCTTCGTTCTGGCGGAAAGTAACGCATTGATTTCGCTAGGGTTCCTCAAATTGGAAAAACTTTTAAGCGGTACGGGCTCATCGCCGCATTGCTTGTCGGGCTGCTGACAATCCCTATGCTCGGGCGCGATGCCAGCGGTGGGCGGTCGCGCCAACGCTTTTGGCTCGGATCCGGTTCAAACCACGTTTTCAGTGACGCCTGGCAGTGGCTGGTTGTGATCGGACATGTTGTAGGGGTCATGCGATACCAGGAAACCGGATCGGCTCTCAGGTTGGCGCACCGTATTGCGGGCCACTTCACGGCACCACCACTCTGCCGCCGTCCCCACCGCCCGCGCCTCTGAGGGGGGTGCTGTCCACCAATGTTCGTTGATCGCGTGCCAGAGTTGGGAAACCTGCGTTTTTTCGTCCAGACGCAGGGCGGCCTCCGTATCCCAGCGCATGGATCGCCCGTTCATATTGGCGGAGCCGACCAGAGCCATGCTGTCGTCCTTGATCAGAACCTTGCTGTGGACATAGATGATCGGAGAGCCTGCCAGAACAGAAGCTGCTTCGCGCGCCGCAAGACGTTTTTGAACCGGCGAGGCGATGCAGAGGCGCTCGCCAAATGCGTCGATGATGCGGTTGGTACAATCCGATTGCAGCGCCATCCCGTATTTTGCGTCCAGATCGAAACTGCGTCCGAAGGCGACATCATCGGGCAGTGCGGGCAGCACAAGGATTACTCTCAGATCAGGGTTTCGCCGCGCCGCCCGCGCCAAAGCACGCGCCAGAATAGTGGATCGGAAATACTGCGTTTCCAGATAGAGGAACTGGTGCGCGGTCTCGAAGGCGTGAATGTAATCCTCCTCAATCTCGCGCAGCACCGTTTGGGGTGAGAGCGCCCAGAAGCCAAACTTGCGGGGCGCAGAAAGAGTCCGGCGGATCAGCTTGCTCTCCGGGGGCACCACTTCTCCGGTGATCTGATCCAGAAACCCATCAATGTGGCGCGCCGCCTCGGTGGCGGCCGCACCGCGCATCATGATCTGCACATCCATCCATGTTTGGCGCGATGGCTGGTCATGGCTGGGCGTGTCAAACCGGCGTTCATTGAGGTCAAGCCCGCCGATGAACAGGATTTCCCCGTCGATCACAGCGATTTTCTGGTGATGCGTCACGGTGTGGATATCGGGCACTTCACGCGGATCCACGCCGACGGCCGGGCGTGTCAGCCGGGCGGGGTTCAGCCGCTGTGCACCGTGGCGGGCCTTGCGCAGCAGGAACGGTAGCAAGGCGAGCCGCGGTATGGTGCCCGCCTGTGCAGGATGCAGCGAGGAAATGACCTCAAATCGTTCGCGAGCGTCGTGCGACAGTATCTCGCGCATCCCTGCCGCCTGCTTCAGGCTCTTTTGCGTCATCTCGTGCAGGGGGCGTCCGACGATCCGGTCAAAGTCGCTGAGCACCAGTCGGAAACTGACCCCCCTGGCGAGCACATGAAGGATCAGGTCTGCCCATGTCTTCCCGATGTCGAGGGCTTCAGGACTGCGCAACCGGGTTGCGAAATTGAAAATTCTGAAACTTGCCGTGATGCGGCTCCGCGCTGCAAGCACTGCACGTTCCATTTCCGGCCAGGCCTGCTGCGCCGTGATCAGAACTGCAAAATCATCTGTTTGGCTGGTCATCTTTGAAAACACCCTGTCACGCAATGAGCCCATCCTCTTGCGATTGATTGCGGAGCGAAAGGGTTAATTTCTCCCTCATGAAATGCGCTGCCACATGGGTAACCACCAAATGTGCCGCCTGCCGCGCGTCCGGGACAAACCTGTCGCGAACCCCGAAAAGTGATATAGTCCTATAGTGCTCGACGACCAGGCTCACCGACGCAACGTCACCAACGCGCGCTCTGTTTTTGGAAGTACCCTAGGTCGGCAAATGATGCGTTTTGCGCAACGTAACGAGGATCCCCTGTACGGTGTCGATTGCTTCGGCAGGGCGTGAATTTACGCAACAACGGGAGAGCCGCTTTTATGCTTTCCAGAGAGCTGGGCCGCAACGCTGCGCCGCGCATCGCGCTTGCGCGTCACCCAGCCGCAAATGCAATCGTTGTCATTTTTGCAATGTCGATCCCGGTCCCTGGTTCGGCAAAGGTCAGAAGCCAAGGAGCCATAACCACATCTTAGGACGGTCCCTCTTGAAGTTGTTCTGTGCCTGATGCGGGGTCCGGTTCGACAGATACTTAGAACTGGGCCAATTGATGACCTCTTTTGAGCGCATCGAAGCATAGACGTTCCGCGCGTTAAGGACCGGCTTTCGCTCGTTATCGAACAGGGGAGCTGACCGTCACGCCACCGCTCTGTTCAAGGCGCATTGCGACCATAGATCAGATAACGCCGCAACAAGACGCTCGATATCGGCATCGGTGTGCAGGGGCGAGGGTGTGATGCGCAAACGCTCGCTGCCTTTTGGCACGGTGGGATAGTTGATCGGCTGAACATAGATGCCATGCTGTTCCAACAATGTGTCACTGAGGAATTTCGCTTTGAACGGGTCGCCGACCATAACCGGTACGATATGGCTGGGGTTGTCCAGATGCGGCAGACGCAGGGCATCCAGACGCGCGCGTAGCTTGGCCACATTGGCCTGTTGTCGCCTGCGTTCCAGATCGCTGCGACGCAGGTATTGGATGGAACTGAGCGCGCCCGCAGCCAAGGCCGGCGGCAGTGCCGTGGTAAAGATGAACCCGCTGGCAAAGGAGCGCACGAAATCACAAAGTGCTGTTGAGGCGGCGATGTAACCGCCCATCACGCCGTAGGCCTTGCCCAATGTCCCTTCGATCAGGGACACACGATGTGCCAACCCGTCGCGTTCTGCGATGCCCCCACCTTGGGGGCCATAAAGGCCAACCGCATGGACCTCATCCAGATAGGTCATGGCCCCATGCGCCTCGGCCACGTCGAGGATTTCACCGATCGGCGCGATATCACCATCCATCGAATAAACCGATTCAAACGCGATCAGGCGCGCCCCATCGGGGGGCAATGCCGCGAGCTTGCGGTTGAGATCCTCCGGGTCGTTATGTTTCCAGATCACCTTGTTGGCACGGCTATGGCGGATACCTTCGATCATGCTGGCGTGGTTCATTTCATCCGACAGGATCGTGCAGTTTGGCAAATGCGCACCCAATGTGCTTAGGCTCGCCCAGTTCGACACATACCCGGAGGTGAACAGAAGCGCGGCTTCCTTGCCGTGCAGATCCGCCAGCTCGCGTTCCAAGGCGACATGCTGTGTTGCTGTGCCGGAAATATTGCGCGTGCCGCCTGCGCCCGCACCATCTGACAGAACCGCATCGGCAATGGCTTGGCGCACGAAACCCGCCTTGCCCATTCCCAAATAATCATTTGAACACCAGACGGTGACGTCGCGCGCAGGCCCCCGCCCATGCATTTTGGCATATGGCGCATGACAGGCATCGCGTTCCAATTCCGCAAAGACGCGGTAATTCCCCTCTGATTGCAGCTGCTCCAGTTGGTCATTGAAAAAAGCGTCGTAGTTCATGCAGGTGTCTCCCGTGGGGTTTTAACCATCAAAACGGCGGGCGGCGGCAATGGCCTTGACCTTGGTCAAGTCCCTGCGTCTGCCTCATCCATTAAATGGCGCGCCCAACGCCCCGAGGCCCATGCGGCTGGCACACCGAGGCCGATGGACCATTTCAGGGCGGTAACCGGATCGAGTGGTTCCAGACCGAAGACCGGTAACAAAAGGCTCAGCATGAACAGGTTGATCGCGACCGCCCCGGCCGCAAAGGGATAGAGCAACAGCGCCAGTTTCCAGACCGGCCAGGGGCGAGGCTCGCTCATGCGGCCTGAACCCGGAGCAGGGGGGCAATCGCCGCCAGTGCAAGGGCAGGTGTGTCCGGCCAGACCCCAACGGGATCGAGCACGGGCCCGCTGAACCCTGCCGCTTCCAACGCGTCGGGAAGATCGCCCATGACATGGCCCGCGCGTGCAGCGAAAAAGGGCAGAACAATGGCCGGACCCTTGATGGATTTCGCGACATCGCGGATCGCAGGCGGCTCATCCACGTAACAGGGATGGATCGCTTTGAAAGGGCCTTGATACGCCAGCAAACGCGCCGCCGCTTCGGTCGCCGCGCGCGGATTGGTGCTGGAGGGTGAGCCATGCGCGGCGAGGATGACGCTTGTCTGCGCCTCGGCCCAGCCCAACTCCCGCAGCCTTGCGTGCAGATGATCATACATCAATTGCCCGATACCCGGCATAAGCCCCATCGGCAGGGTTGCCTGCCATGTCCCAAGCCCGGCAGCCGCCAGCCGTTTGGGCAAATGTGTGCCCACGAACCAACCATCCGACATGAACCAAGGACAGACAATGGGGTTTTCAAGACCCTCAACCGCGCGCTCCAACGCCCCCTTGGCCGCCAGGGTGGCACCGCGCACTTGCGTATCGGGCATCAGCGCCTGCAAACGGCAGGCCAGATCCCGCACGGCGATCTCCTGGCTCACCGGATGGGACGGCGCGCCATGCGATATGACGAGCACTGCGCGGTTAATGGCTGGTGCCATCGGAAAAGGTAATCTTGTTGAAAACATTGTATTTTCCTGATGGTTTGCTCATGGGCAGGCGCTTGACTTCTTCCAACGTCTGCGCGTCATAGATGATGATTGCGCCGTCATTCTCCCACAGGCTGACCAGCGCATATTGCCCGTCGCGGTCAAACTCGACATGGGCGAGGGTTTTGCCGGGGACGGGTCGCAGGGTCTTGACGATCTTCAGCGTGTTCTTGTCGATGACATGCATTACGTCACGATTTGGTCCGAAAAACACATCTGCCCAGAGGTAGGGCGAATTTTCATGGCTGCGCAGGAAAAACCCCGGACCGTCCGTGTCGATCTGTGTCAGGATTTCCCAATTCTGGATGTCGATCACCGACAGCTTGGCCTCGCGCAGATGCGGCGTGGCCATGACGCGGCGCCCCTGATATTCCCACGAAATACCCGAGCCCAGATGCGGCAAGCCGGAGAGCGGCAATTCATGCGTCTCGCGCCCCACGTTCAGGTTGACCACGACGCCGCGGTCGCTGTCACGCGCGGCCCCGATCAGAAAACGGTAATCCGGCGTGAAAAAGAAATCATCCAGCGGTTCGCTGACCTCGATGCGGCGGCGTGCGAACAGGCCTTCCGAGGAGGCGATGGCCTCGACCATGCCTTTTTCGCGGCTGTGCACGAAACCCTCATAGACGGGGTCGGCGTTGGGGTCGGTGGCGATCTCCCAGATCTCGGGGATGTCTTTCAGCGCAAGGATGAAACTGTCGCGCTGCGGGGCCTGATAGACGGCAGAGACCCGCGAGCTTTCCCCCTCCTTGCCCACCACATCGAATATCCTTTGCACCGATAAATCCGCCGTGGACAGAATGGTCAGGCTATGGGGCAGGTAATTGGCCACGGCGAGGTATTTGCCGTCCTTGGACATGGCGATGTTTCGGCTGTTGACGCCAGCGCGCAGACGCGCGACCTCCTGCATTGACCACAGGTCGATCTTTTGCACCCAACCGTCGCGCGACATCACAAAGGTGAACCGCCCATCGGGGGTGAATTTCGGGCCACCATGCACCGCCAGCGGGGTCGGCAGGCGCGCGAGCACGTCGAATGTATCGCCGTCCAGCACGCTGATATGATGATCACCGGTTTCCACCACAACAAAGAGATTGAGCGGGTCGGCATCGTGTTGCGGCGCGTCCGGGGCGACATAATCGGGGTTCACCTCCAGCGTGTCGGCAATGCGCGCCGCGTCCCAGACCGGGATTTCCGGTAGGGGTGTGTGCAGATAGGCGGCCAGTTCGGCGATATCCTTCGCTGTGATCTGCGCGCTGAAACCTGGCATCTGCGTGCTGATGCGTCCCTTTGCAATCACCGCCTCCAGCTTGTCGCCTTTCAGGCGGCGCAGGCTTTCAGGGATCAGCGCGGGACCAAGGCTGCCCAGACGGTCATCGCCGTGGCAGACCGCGCAATGGGTGCCATAAAGCACGGCGGGTTCGCCCTGTGCGCTCAGCGGTGTGAGCGCCAGCAGGCTAAGTGAAATTATGCGCCGGATCATGTCGCCTCCCGGTGAATTTGCGCAACGCGACGCGGGAGGCATCGCCCGTGTCCAGCCCTATTTCCGCATCGTTGAGATAGCAGGCGGGGTCTTCCTCCCAAGGGTCCCCCGTCAGTTGCAATGCGCGAATGCGCGTGTTCCCACCACAGACGGATTGATGCGCGCAGGCTCCGCAGCGCCCCTTGAGCGGACGGGGTCGCGTGCGCAGTAATGCCAGCATCTCGTCCGGGCCGGTCCAGAGGTTGGAAAACCTGTCGGTCTTGACGTTGCCGACGGTATAATCGGACCAATAGGTATCGGGATGCACCTTGCCGGTGGGGTCAATATTGGCCACGCCAACGCCGGATGAATTGCCGCCCCAGGCCTGCAAATGCGCCGTCAGATGGTCGATTTTTTCGGGCGCAAAACGCGCGCTGGCCCAGTTCAGAAACCGCACGGCGTCGGCGTCATTATTGCCCGTCACCACCTCGAAATGTCGCCCGGCCTGAGGGGCCGACCATGCGCGCTCGATCAGAACATCCACGCAAGCACGAGCCCGCGCATGGCCTGCATCCTCGCCCCGGTTCTTGTTGCCACGTCCGGCGTAAACCAGATGGGACATGTAGAATTTGTCGATCCCTTCAGCCTCACAAAGGTCCAGGATCGCGGGTAATTGCTCGGCGTTATCCTCGGTGGGCGTAAAGCGCAGACCCACTTTGATGCCTTTTTCCTTGCACAGACGCGCACCGTTCAGAGCCTCATCAAAGGCTCCTTCCTGCCCGCGAAACCAGTCGTTCGTTGCCCCCACACCGTCGATGCTGATGCCGACATAGTTGAACCCGATGTCGGCAATCTTTTCCACCGCCTCGGCGTCAATGCGCGTGCCATTGGTGGACAGCGCGAGATAGCGAACCTTTTTGCGCGCATATTGCGCCAGCTCATAGATATCCGCGCGCGACAGCGGCTCGCCCCCCGACAGGATCAGCGCCGGGATCTTGAAATCTGCCAGATCATTGATCACGCCCATCGCCTGCTCGGTGGATAACTCACCGGGAAAGATATTATCTGAGGAAGTCGTATAGCAGTGACGGCATTTCAGATTGCACCGCCGCGTCAGGTTCCAGATCACCACGGGACGCACCGGACCGCGCCGCGGCCGTGGCGGGGTCGGTGTGATCAACTGTTCCATATATTGTGTCAGTCGAAACATCAGTTCGCTCCTTTGGCAGACAATCGCAGCCCGGTCTTTTTGAGAATTGCGGTGGAATAAAGCACGTCATGCGCACGCACTGCCGGTCCCAGAAGGCGCGCGATATACTGGCGTTTTTCCTCGACCTCCTGGCGGGTTGATCCATGCAGCATGGCAAAGAGGTTGTAAGGCCAGACCGGCCTTTTGCGCGGCCGCAGGTAACAATGCGTCACGTCTTCCATGGCACCGACAAGCGCGCCCAGTTCTTTGGCCTCAGCGTCGTCAATGTCCCAAACGGTCATGCCATTGGCTGACATCCCCAGCTTGTAGTGATTGGGCGCAATGCCAACCCGCCGGATGATGCCCTGCGCGAGCAATTCATCCAGGCGCTCCATTACATCGGTTTCCTGAATGCCAAGCGTTTCGGCGATTTGTGCATAGGGTTGTGCCACCAGCGGCAACCCCGCCTGGCAGGCTGTGATCAGGGCGCGGTCCTGGGATGACAGGCTCATGCCGCCACCCGGAAACCGATGAAAAACTCCTTGAGTTTGGGGAATTGATAGACTGGCAGACCGGTAACCGCCTCGATACCCGCCGCCACCTCTGCGATGCCCTCAGGCGTTTCGGTGGCCAGTACGAACCACATGTTCAGCCGATGATCGCGCGCGTAATTATGCGCCACTGCGTCAAATCCGTTCACCGTTTCGGTCATCTCTTCGAACTGCGCTTGCGGAATTTCCATTGCACAAAGGCAAAACGCCCCGCCCATCGCGGCCGCGTCCAGAAACGGACCAAACCGTGTGATGATACCGCCCTCTTTCAATCGGGCAAGCCGTGCGATCAGCTCATCTTCTTGCAACCCGAGGCCCTTGGCCGCAATGGCGAAAGGGCGCGGCGCGATTGGAAAGCCGGTCTGCAAAGTGTTGATGATGCGTCGATCCGTGTCGTCAATCTCCATCGGGTCCCCCGGTTAAAATACCTGTTTGCGGCCCTGTTGGCATGCCGTTTGGTTCGGTTTTTGTAACAGGGACATTGATCAAGGCACCGCGCTGGCGAAAACAACGTGTGCTGAACAAAACACGATATGGGTAAGGCACCATATGTGCGGCCACGCGCGCCTGGCTGAGGACGTCGAGCGTTTCGGCCCGGCTGCGACCGTGGATCATGCAATAGAGGGTGTAGGGCCATACATCCGGTACGGCGCGGCGTTCATAACACAGCGTCACGCCTTGGACGTCGGTTAACGCGCGACCGCAGGCCTCGATCTCTTCGGGCGGGACCACGAAAACGCACATGGCATTGGCACGCCAACCCAGAGCGCGGTGGCGCACGATCACGCCGATACGTGACAAAATGCCAGCCTCGGCCAAAACCCTTACCCGTTCCAGTATGACAGCTTCGTCTTGGCCCAACCGTGCGGCCAGTTCCGCAAAGGGGTAGGCCGTGGCGTTCATGCCTTCGGACAAGGCCTGCATGATGGCGCGGTCGTTCTGGCCAATCTCGATATCGGTATTAACCGCGCGCGGTTGTGGCAGGCTGTTGGACCCATCCAATGCAAACCCAAGATCCACATTAAAGGGGCGCTCCAGTCGCAGATCCAGCACGCGCAAGCCCGTCTGCTGTGTGATCCGGGACAGGATATCATTTACAAAGGCGCGCGTCGGTCCGGTGGCCACGAACCAGATGTTCCATTTGTTTTCACGCTCATAGGAGTGGTTAACGCCGGTCTGGGCATTGATCACCGCCGCGACCTCTTCGATCTGATCCGCGGGGGCGGCAACCGCCGCGAGGGTGCTGGCGGCCAGCGTGTTAGGGCGGCAGGTAGCCCCGATCCGGCTGATAGCACCGGTTTCCAGCAGGTTCTGCAACCGCTCGATGATCCGCTCTTCGGATGTTTCAAGGCGGTTGGCGATCTCCTGAAAAGGGCGCGACACCAGCGGCAATGCGCGCTGCCAGTCGTTCATCAACCTCCAGTCCAGCCCGTCCAGCGTCATGTCGTTCCTCTCAAAGCCCAATGCGATGCGCCCTTGCTGTGAAAAAGATCCCCGAAGGGGTTTGCGCAGGAATTTCGCCGATTTTCTCGAAGGTATGCGTGTCATAAATGTCGATGCGATTGGCATCGCGCACAGAGACCCAGACCCGATGCCCACGCGCGCTGAATTCCATGTGCAGAACCGCAGGACCGGGTTTGAGGGTGTGCAGGATCTCGCCCGAGGCCGCTTCGATCACCTCGATCGTGTCGTTATTGGGGTGGGCGTAGTTCACCCAGACGTGCCGTCCATCAGGGCGCGCGACGGCAAAGACAGGCTGGCCATGGGTTTTCGTGCGGCCCAGTTCGGTCAGGCGCTGCGCATCCAGCCAGAGCACCTCATGACGGCCCACCGCCGGAAGGGCAAAGCGATCCCCCGCCAGCGCCCAACCCTCAAGATGGGGCATCTTGTAGACCGGAAGTGGCTCTTCTCCGTGTCCGTATCCCGGCAGAACGCGTTGAACGGTTGGGGTTTCAGACCACAGATCGAGCGTGCTCAACCCATCCTCGCCAAACAGGCCGACGATGTAACGCCGCCCGTCGCCCGTGATCAGCGCGTCGTAAGGGTTCACCCCCATACCGGTGATTTTCGTGACCTCGGGCGCGGCCCCGGACATATCGGCGATCCAGGTTTCACCGCTGTCCCACATCGAGAACACGAACCGCCCACCGGGTGCGTCCACGAGACCGATGGTTTTGGAGCCTGTCGGAAAATCCGCAACCAGATCGAGCGTTTCGGCATCAAAAACCCGCACGCCGCCTGGTTCGTAGTTGGACACGGCCACCAGAAGTCCGTCATCGGAAATGGCACCGCCGATGGAATTACCCGCCTGCATCACCCGACCTGCGATGGTTTGCGTGACCAGATCGAGCTTGGTCAGGCCCCCGTCACGGCCAAAAATAAAGGCATAACGCTCATCGGGTGAAAAAACCGCGCTGGCATGGGAGAGATCACCGAAACCCTCAACGCGCGCGAGCACATCCATATCGGATTGATCCACGATGAGAACGGAGCCGGTGGTGCGTTCGATGACCACACCCAGATCGCCGGTCGCATGGACGGCGAGCTGCGCAATGGCCCCAAGGGTCAGCGTCAGATATATCACAAGAGCACTCAGCAGACGCATCATTCGTTGACCTCCAATAGGTAGGCGGCGATCCATTTGGCCTCTGTTTCACTGAGCAAGGGACGCCAGGACGGCATGGCAGTGCCGGGGATGCCGTCCAGAACGATGGTTTGCAGGCCCTCAACCGTGCGGCCTTTCAGCGCCTCAGGCGTTATCGCGCGGCCCAGACCGCCGGTGAGGTTCAGGCCATGGCAGGAGCCGCAATCCTGTGTGATCAGATGCGCGAGCTGTTCCTGTCGCGACAGCGATAGGCTGCCCGCCCAGAGAGGAGGCGCACAGAGTGCAATTACAAACAGGATTGCCACGCCTCTAACCATGCAACACCCGTTGCAATTCAGGTGCTTGCAGGATCGTATCCGCGCTGTTGGTCTGATCCAGAAGGCTGACGACCTGTCCGATGATGAACAGAACCGGACCGGGAACGGGGATCGTCGCGCGCTTGATCTGCAAGGCACCCAGATGCGTCACCAGCCGGCTTTCGTTGGGGCGGGTGCCGTTGGCCACGACCAACACGGGGTGATCTTGGGGTAGGCCATGGCTGATCAATTCGCGGGCGATCTGTTGCATGTTCGCGTGGCCCATGTAGACCACAAGCGTGGTCTGCGCATTGGCCAACCCAGCCCAGTCCAGATCCAGCGGGCGGTTGGCCTGGCAATGACCGGTGATGAAACGGACGCTATTGGCGAGCCCGCGATGCGTCAGCGGCACGCCGGTGGCCGCAGAAATGCCCTGAGCGGCCGTGATGCCCGGCGCATAGCTGACCGCAATTCCGGCGGCGCGCAGAACGGCGGCCTCTTCCGAGCCACGCCCGAACACCATGGGATCACCGCCCTTGAGGCGCGCCACGGTGGAGCCCTGTTCTGCCAGTTTCAGTAACAGCGCATTGATTTCCGATTGCGGGACGGGGTGATGATCGGGCTTTTTACCAACATCTATACGCCGCACACCCGCCGGGATCAGCGCCATGATATCGCACGACACCAGCCGGTCATGTACCACCACATCTGCCGATTGCAGCATCCGCAGCGCCTTGATCGTGAGCAGGTCGGGATCACCCGGCCCCGCACCCACCAGAAAAACCTGACCCCTGTTCATTTTCTTGAGCATGTCGCGTCCTCGTTCAATGGTTTGCAGCCCCCTAAGGGCTGAAAAGGGCGCGGCAAGCGGGAGAAACTTGCCACGCCCCATTGGCGCGTTGTGTCTTAGTAAACGTCCGCGCGTGTGTTGAAGACGTTGAACTTGCCGGTCGGTGTGATGAGACGTTCGTCCTTGATCACATGCTTGAGTTCCAGCGTCTTGTCATCGACCACAACGATGGCCGATTCCAGATCCGCCGCGTTCCAGATCGAAAACCAGATCTCATTGCCCGCCTGGTTGAATTCGCCCTGGACAACACGCGGCTGACCCTCGGCAATCCCGGCCCATTCTACGAGCGGCAGAACGGTGTATTCAGGCTCCTCCTGATCCAACTCGTCGATCTTGAAGACCGCAACCGATCCGGAGGTTTCCGCATCCGGGTTCAGCGTCGCATCCACATAGAGGTGGTTCGATGTCGGGTGCGATTTCACAAAGAGCGATCCACCGCCAAGCGCATAAAGCTGCTGCACCATCTTCCAGGCATGATCCGGGTTGCCCTCGGGGTCTGTCCCGATCAGCGCGACGGTATCATCCCCAAGGTGTGATGTTGCCCATACGGGTCCGTAGGTTGGGTGGTTGATATTGGCACCGCGACCGGGGTGCGGTGTTTCGCCTTCGGTCTCAATCACCGCGACCTTCTTGCTCTCCTTGGTGTCGATCACAACGATCTTGCCACGCGCATTGGCCGCCGTCAGGAAGTAGCGTTGCGTGCTGTCCAACCCGCCATCATGCAGGAAGCGTTCCGCGTTGATCTCGGTAATTTTCAGCGCGTCGATGTCGGAATAATCCACCATCATGATCTTACCGGTTTCTTTCACATTGACGAGGAATTCAGGCTTGTAATGCGATCCCAGAATGGCCGCGACACGAGGTTCGGGATGGAATTCCTGTTCATCATAGGTCATGCCGCGCGTTGATTTGATACGCAGAGGTTCCAGCGTGTCACCGTCCATGATCACGAATTGCGGCGGCCAATAGGCACCTGCAATGGCGTATTTATCCTCAAAGCCCTTGAACTTGGAGGTCTCGACCGATCGCGCTTCCGAGCCGACCTTGATTTCGGCAACGGGACCGGGGTTTTCCATCCACAGGTCGATCATCACAACCTTGGCATCGCGACCGATCACGAACAGATAACGCCCGGATGCAGAAATCCGGCTGATGTGAACCGCATATCCGGTATCGATGATCGTTTTGATCTCATAGCTCGCGCCATCAATCAGGGCGATCTGGCCCGCGTCGCGCAGCGTCACCGAAAAGAGATTATCGATATCGATATCGTTCATCTTTTCCGTGGGCCGGTCTTGCGGTGCCACGATCACGCTCCAGCTTTCGCGCATTTCCGCCATACCCCATTCCGGCGGCACGGCAGGTTCAAGCAGCAGATAACGCGCCATGGCGTCCACCTGCTCTTCGGTCATATCGCCCGAGGTGCCCCAATTGGGCATGCCCGCAGGCGAGCCATAGGTGATGAAGTCGCGCAGATATTCAAACCCGTTTGGCCGGGTGATGTCCGTCGTCAGAGCCTTGCCTGTCGCGCCCTTGCGCAACACACCGTGGCAGCCCGCGCAGCGTTGGAAGTAAATCTGATTCGAGGATTGATATTCGCTGGGCGTCATCACCGGATCGCCCGGTTTTCGACCTGGAATTTCGACCTCAATCTGACCCAGAGTCGTCAGGGAAGGCTGGTAGGCCGCCGAAGCGTCATCCCCATGATCCGCTGGCTTTTCCTGTGCAAGCGAAAAACTGGCAGTGAGCGATAACAAAGCACCGACGGCAACAGAACGTGTGAGGATTGAAAGGGACATATTTCGGCTCCAATTTTGGAAAATTCTATGTGTGTAAGGCTGGGCGAGAGGGGCACGTTCCAGCCTTGACTTTGGTCAAGACGATTGCCCGCCATGCCCTGCAAGGTTGGTTTCAGGGAGAAAACCCGCATGAAAAACCGCGCGCTGTTTATTGTGATTGCGTTCTTTTTGAGCGCGGTTTCTGCATGGGCGGACAGTGGGCTCGACCTTGGTGACGCCCGTGATTTGCTGGGCCTCCAAGAGCCTGAAATAAGCATCCAAGAACAGGTTGAACCCCTTCCGGTCTGGCAGGTGACATCCGCCGTTGATGGCCGCGTGCTGGGCAAAATCGGCTCCACTTGGGAGATCCTGGGCTCGACGGGGTATTCGGGCAAACCGCTGGATATTCTGGTCGGTGTGGATGCTTCAGGCATCATTACCGGTGCCAGGCTGATTGCCCATGCCGAGCCGATTTTGACCTTGGGGATTTCGGATCAGGATATCGCGGATTACGTTAACCGGTTCGCGGGCCTGAACATGGGTCCGCAGGGGATGGAAGGCAGCCCCCCCGATATCATCAGCCGCGCGACCGTTTCCACAGGCGTCATTCGCGATTCCATCCTGCATACCGCGCGGGTGCTGGCCCATGCGGATCATGGGGGCTTGGAGCGTGTGCGGTTTCAATCGGCCAATTGGGCGGCCCTGAGCCGTCTTGACGCCTTTGCCACGCGCTCTGTCACCTTGCGCGATGCCCGCGCGGCGCTGCCGGATGCATCTCCGCCGATCCCCGATAAAGACGGCACGTTCCTGGAGGTCTGGGTCAGCGTGCTGGACCCCGCGACGATCGGGCAGAACCTGCTTGGCGCGGCGGGTTTTCACCGCGTGATGGCCGCGCTGCCTGCGGATCACGACGCGTTGCTTGTGGCCAGCCGGGGGCTGCACTCCCATCGTGGCACGGCTTGGCGCAGGTCCGGGGTGTTTGAGCGCATCGTGCTGGAACAGAACGGGCAACGCTTCGTGCCGGGCTCGGACGGCTACCAGCGGCTGGACCAGTTCGAACCCGGTGACGCGCCGGACGTCAAAGAGGCGAGCCTTTTCGCAATCCCGCGCGATCAAATCAACCTGGCCGATCCGTTCACGCTGACAATCATCGCCACGCGCGGCGCGGCCAGTTTTGAGATGCCCGTGGCCGTGGCCCTTGGTGAGGCATTCTTGAAACCCGCCACCGCACTACCCACACCCACGCTTGTCTGGCGCGCGGCATGGGTGACAAAGAAATGGTCGGTTCTGGGGTTGAGTTTGATGCTGGGCACGCTGTTCATGATCCTGCTCTTTCAGGACGCCTTCGTGAAACGCCCGCGCCTTTGGCTCTGGACCCGGACGGCATTTTTAACCGTCACCTTTGTCTGGCTCGGGCTCATTCTGGGCGCGCAGCTTTCCGTCGTGCAGGTCGTCGCCTTCGCACATTCACTGCTGAACGGCTTCAAATGGGACGTCTTCTTGATGGAGCCGTTGATTTTCGTGCTCTGGGGGTTCACCGCGTTGGGTCTGTTGTTCTGGGGCCGGGGGGTATTTTGCGGCTGGCTCTGCCCGTTTGGCGCATTGCAGGAGCTGTCAAACCAGGCCGCGCGCCGTCTTGGGATCAAACAAATCACCGTCCCGCCTGCCGTGCATGAACGGCTTTGGGTCATCAAATACACGCTCTTTCTCGCGATCCTGGGGTTGTCATTCTACTCCATGACGGACGCGCTCATTCTGGCCGAAGCAGAGCCTTTCAAAACGGCGATCTCCTTGCGTTTCATGCGCAGTTGGCCATTTCTGCTTTTTGTGGGCGCGATCCTTTTCGCGGGGCTTTTCGTTGAGCGTGCCTATTGCCGTTATCTCTGCCCGCTGGGTGCGGCTCTCGCGATCCCGGCGAAGTTAAAAATCTTTGACTGGTTGCGTCGTCGCCCGCAATGTGGTCGTGAATGTCGCCTGTGCGAACAACATTGTACGGTTGGCGCAATTGACCCGCTGGGACGAATCAATCCCAATGAATGCATCCTCTGCCTGCGCTGTCAGATGATCTTCCACGAGCCGCACACCTGTACGGTTCTCAAACGCCGCAATCGCGCGGCATAAACATGATCTGAAAGGATAAATACATGTTCCATAAACTCTCAATCGGCCTGCTGGCCCTGACGATCGCGACCCCCGCGCTGGCATCGGGTGACGCTGCAAGTGGCGAAAAGGTCTTTCGCAAATGCAAGGCCTGCCACGCCGTGGGCGAAGACGCTAAGAACAAGGTCGGACCGGCTCTGAACGGCATCATTGGCGCGGCCGCAGGGGCCAATGCCGATTTCAAATACTCCGATGCGCTGATGGAAAAGGCCGCAGGCGGTCTCGTCTGGACCGAAGAGGAAATGACCGCGTTTCTAACCAAACCCAAAGAATACCTGCCAAAGACCAAGATGAGCTTTGCCGGTTTGCGCAAAGAAGACGACGTGGCGGACGTTATTGCCTATCTGGCGACCTTCAACTGAGGGCTGCTTGACTTTCGTTAAGGCGGCCGCGCGCCGCCTTGACCACTCTTGTTCCTATTGGCCTGCTATCAAAAGGAGCAAAGGATGCGTGACGTTCTCACGACTTCCATGGCCCGCAACATATTCTATGGCGGGTCACTGTTTTTCATTCTCATCTTCGTCGGTCTGTCGGTGCATTCGCACTATTACATCGTCAACACCTCCACGAATGCGGCGACCCTTACGGATGAGGTCGCCCACGGCAAGCATCTGTGGGAGCGCCATGGCTGCGTCAATTGCCATACGATCCTTGGGGAAGGTGCCTATTTCGCCCCTGAGCTTGGCAATGTGATGACCCGCTGGGGTGTTGAGGACGATCCTGAAGCCGCCTTTGAGACCCTCAAAGGCTGGATGGACGCCATGCCCACGGGCATTGAAGGGCGCCGTCAGATGCCGAACTTTGGCCTTGAGGACGACGAATACCGCGCGCTGAGCGAGTTCCTTTTGTGGACCAACACGATCCGCAATCAGGACTGGCCCCCCAACGACGCAGGATAAGGAAAACCCATGAAATACAAATCTCAATCCATCGCATTGGTCTACTTCTCCGTAGCTCTCGCGCTTTTCGCTGTTCAGGTTTCAGGGGGGCTGCTTTTGGGCTGGATCTATGTCAGCCCCAATTTCCTGTCCGAAATCCTGCCCTTCAACATCGTGCGCATGTTGCACACAAACTCGCTGATTGTCTGGCTCCTCTTGGGCTTCATGGGGGCGGCCTATTTTGTGATCCCCGAGGAATCCGAGCGCGAAATCCATTCGCCCCTGCTGGCCTATATCCAGCTTGCCATCATGGTGCTTGGCACGGCTGGCGTCGTCGTGACCTATCTGTTCAACCTGTTTGAGGGCAACTGGCTGCTTGGCAAGGAGGGGCGCGAGTTCCTGGAACAACCCGTCTGGGTCAAACTGGGCATCGTCGTGGCCGCGCTGATCTTCATGTATAACATCACCATGACCGTGCTGCAGGGTCGCAAAACCGCGATCACGAACGTATTGCTGTTGGGCCTTTGGGGGCTGACGCTGCTCTTCCTCTTTGCCTTTTACAACCCGTCGAACCTCGCACTCGACAAGCAATACTGGTGGTTCGTCGTGCACCTCTGGGTTGAAGGCACATGGGAGCTGATCATGGCCTCCGTCCTCGCCTTCCTGATGCTCAAACTGACCGGCGTGGACCGCGAAATCGTGGAAAAATGGCTGTATCTCATTGTCGCGACGGCCTTGTTTTCCGGCATTCTCGGCACGGGGCACCACTATTATTTCATCGGGATGCCGGGCTATTGGTTGTGGATCGGCTCGATCTTCTCCGCGCTCGAAGTGGTGCCTTTCTTCGGCATGATGGCCTTTGCCTTTGTGATGGTTTGGAAGGGTCGCAAGGACCACCCCAACAAGGCTGCTTTGCTCTGGTCGCTGGGCTGTGCCACGCTGGCGTTTTTTGGCGCGGGCGTCTGGGGTTTCATGCATACGCTGCACGGGATCAACTACTATACCCACGGCACGCAGATTACCGCCGCGCATGGTCACCTCGCGTTTTTTGGCGCTTACGTTTCGCTGAACCTCGCGATCTTCAGCTATGCATTTCCGATCCTGCGCCAGCGTGATCCCTATAATCAGGTGCTCAACATGGCGTCCTTTTGGTTGATGGCGGGGGGTATGACCTTCATGACCTTCGTGCTGACCTTCGCAGGTACGGTTCAAACCCATGCACAGCGCGTTCAGGGTGAGTATTTCATGGATGTACAGGACGCGCTTGCGATCTTCTACTGGATGCGCTTTGGCTCCGGTATCGCGGTGGTTCTTGGGGCGCTCTTGTTCATCTATGCGGTGGCCATGCCGCGCAAGGAACTGATTTCCGCTTCACCGAAAGTGCCTGCGGAATGAACATGGCATATACACCAATCGACAAGGGGGCGGCTGACGCCCCCTTTTACATGCCTCAAGGGTCGGAATGTGAGCTGTTCGAGGCGGCATATCACGCCAACATGCCGCTTCTGCTCAAGGGGCCGACGGGTTGCGGCAAAACCCGTTTCGTGTCACATATGGCTGCGCGCCTTGGTCGCCCGCTTTATACGGTGGCCTGTCATGATGATCTCTCTGCGGCGGATCTGATCGGGCGATACCTGCTCAAGGGTGGTGATACCGTCTGGGCCGATGGGCCTCTGACCCGTGCGGTGCGGGATGGCGCAATCTGCTACCTCGATGAGGTCGTGGAGGCGCGCAAGGATGTGACCGTCGTGCTGCACCCGCTGACCGATGACCGGCGCATCCTGCCGATTGATCGCACCGGGGAGACCTTGGAAGCAGCGCCCGGTTTCATGCTGGTGGCCTCCTATAACCCCGGCTATCAGAACATCCTCAAAACGCTGAAACCCTCGACGCGGCAACGGTTCCTCTCCGCCAGTTTCGATTTCCCGCCTCTGGATCAGGAGACCCGGATCGTGGCACAGGAAAGCGGGCTGGAACCTGAACGCTGCAAGAACCTTGTGCGTCTTGCGGGTAAATTCCGCGCGCTCAAGGGGCAAGACATTGAGGAAGGCGTTTCAACGCGGTTGGTGATCTATACCGCCACGCTGATCGCCAAGGGCATGCCCATGACGCAAGCGATCCATGCTGCGATGATCGAACCGCTGACCGATGACGCGGACGTGCAACAGGGGTTGTCCGACATCGTTACGGCCATCTTTGGCTGACCCATGTCGGACGCGCTGGAACCCTGGGAGCCGGAAGAGACCATCGGGAAGATCTGGCACCGTTGGGCCAGCCATTTCGATGCACCAGAACCCGCCTACCCGGAAGCGGCCGTGCATCTTGAAGATGAAATCGCGCGTCTGGCGGTACTGTTCAGGGGTCTGGGGGGCGATGCATCCGTCGAGATACGCCCCGCCATGGCAGAGGCCAGCCACCACCGTCTCAGCTGGCGGCGCAGGCTTGGCACATGGGCGGAACATGCGCCCCAGGCGAGCTTTGACGGCGGGATCCTGCGCCTGCCGATCACCCTTGATCTCTTTGCGGATAGGGCGCTCAATCGCGGGCTTTATACCTGGTTGACGGTTTGCACGGCCAGCCTGCGCGATATCCCCGAGACGCTGGATGACCCGCTGGCCGCCGATATCGCCTATTTACATGCGGGGCAGGAAATGGTGCTGCGCGCCCTGACGCAATGCCCTGGTTTCAAATCGCTCTTTGTGGCGCTGAAGGATGCGCATCTCGCCGCGCGTCCCCGTACCGCATTGCCCCGCGCAGAGGCCAGCGCCGAAGCCCTCGCGCGGTATGTCTTGGGCGAAGGCGATGCGCCGGAACCGCCCCCCGGTGCTGCCCCGCGCAACTACCGTCCCTTGCGGCCCGTGCCGCTCTGGCCACGGTTGCTCCCCGGTGATCCCAATGCGTTCTGCGCGCCCAATGACGCGCCAGAGGCTGCTGACACGGGCCAGGAGGAAGCGCTTGAAACCACCAGAAAGGGCAAACGCAAAGCCGCCGACCAGACCGAGCGGCGCGACAGCCTGATCCTGCATAAATTCGAAGCCATCCTCAGCTTTGCCGATTTCCTGAACCTGAACCGGCGCACCGATGACGATGATCTGGAGGCGGCCAAAAAGGCGATGGATGATCTCGACGAACTCTCGCTGACCAACATCTCCAAGGCCCCCGCCAGCAAATTCAAACTGAACCTCGATCTGGCTCCTTCGGATGTGAACCGCGAAGCGATCTCGGGCCAGCACACCTATGATGAATGGGACGTGCAAAGCCAAAGCTACCTGCCCGATCACTGCTGCGTCTACGCCTCTGAAACCGAACCCGCCGCCGCGCCCGCGCCGCAGGACGCCCCCGCCAAGCGCCGTATCCGCAACGTGCGCCGCCAGTTTGAGGCCTTTCGCCCGCGCCCCGTTACGCTGAAATCACAACCCGACGGCGACACGCTGGACCTCTCCGCTGTCATCCGCGCGCGCGCCGATCTTGCCGCTACCGGGTCGGCCCATGATCGCCTGTGGTGCCAGACACGGCCCTCCTCGCGCGACCTCGCCGTCTCCATCCTGATCGACACCTCGCGCAGCACCGAAAGCGCGGTGACGGGTCGCGCCGTGATCGACATTGAACGCGAAGCGCTGACCGCGCTGGCCTGGGGGCTGCACGCTTGCGGTGATCCGCTGGCGATCCATGCGTTTTCCTCGCTGCGCCGGGATCGCGTCTATGTTGAGCGGTGCAAGGATTTCACCGAACCCATGAGCGCCAAGGTCGAATGTAAACTGGCCAGCCTGCGGCCCGGTTTCTATACTCGTCTTGGGGCCGCGATCCGGCATGTATCGGCGGATCTGCAAACCCCACCGCAGACGGCCAAATTATTGCTGGTGCTGACCGATGGGAAACCCAACGACATCGACCATTATGAAGGGCGTCACGGGATCGAGGACACCCGTAAAGCGGTGCTTGAAGCGCGGATGCGCGGCCAATCCGTCTTTGGCATAACCGTCGATCCCAAGGGTCAAAGCTGGTTTCCACGCCTGTTTGGGCCCGGTGGCTATGCGGTCATTGCCCAACCCGAACATCTCATCACCACGCTGCCTGCGCTTTATCGACAACTGGTCGGCGACGGCGGGTGAGCCCTGCGCCCAAAGGCCTGCCGGGCGAGCTCATGATGTGGGTGTTGATCTTCTCTGAACTGGCGGTTTTTGGCGCAGGGCTTGCGGCTTTCATGGCCGTGCGCCTGACCGATCCCGCCGGTTTTGCTGCGGCTCAAAGCACGCTCATGGTGGGGATGGCGGGGGTAAACACCATCGTTTTGGTCACGTCGGGCCTTTTTGCCGCCCTTGCGACGATTTCGGTGACCAAACCTGCGGCCAGGATGTGGCTTCTGGCGGCAAGCATGTTGGGGGCGGTCTTTCTATGGCTCAAGGGGGTCGAATACGCCGGAAAATCTGCGGCCGGGATCACGTTCGAGACCCATAGCTTCTTTACCTTTTACTACCTGCTGACCGGTTTTCACGCGGCCCATGTGGTCGCGGGCATCGTCATGCTGGCACTGGTCGGCTGGCAGGCGCAGCCAAGGATCATCCAGACCGGTGTCGCCTTCTGGCATATGGTCGATCTGGTCTGGGTACTGCTCTTTCCAGTGATTTACCTGCTATGACCCGAGCGCATCTGATCCGTGCTTGGGTAGTTCTTGCAGCCCTCACCGCCCTCGGCACCGCTTTGCATTTTAGCGCGCTGCCGCCGAAAATCGCCGGCAGTCTGATCCTCTTGGCGGCATGGCTCAAGGCGCGCCTGGTGCTGTTGGATTATCTGGAACTGCGCGGCGTGCCTGGGTGGTCGGGCGGCATCCTTTTTGGGCTGCTCGGCTTTGTTGTCCTGCTGCTGCTGCTGTTTCTGGCGGTTTAGGCCGCGGCTTTCACAGCATCCGCAAGCGGCACCGGTAAGTCGAACTCGCTCAACACCCGCGCACGCGCCGCATCCGACATCTTGCGTGCTGTCTTGCCGACGATGTCGAGCACTTTATCCTCAGGGTGTTTGGCCGCGAAAGGTCCGAAATACCATTTCAGGAAAGTAAAACAAATCACATCTTCCAACTGCTGCACCTCTGCATCTCGCTTGATGCCCTCTTTGCGCAACAACACGCCAACCCGGTCGCAGGCCTCCTGCGCATAACCGGCGTCCTGCATCAACCCGGCCAGACGTGCACCATGGGCCTGCCCCTGATCGCGCCGCCATTGCAAATAACCGGCGCGCCCTTGCGCGTATTCCGCCCGCTTGAGCAACCACCGTTCGATATGCTGGCCACGCGCTGCAATTCGCAGGACGTCACTGGCGGTTTCGCCAAACAACCGGTCCAGCTCAGAAGTCATGCGCACCCCGTAGAGATAGGCCTCCGGCTGCTCTGTACCCGTCTCATCCGCCTCCAGGGTCGGATCGGCACGGTTGGCGATGTCAATTGCTGCCAATACGGCGTTCAGCTTTGCGTTCATGTTTTGCGCTCCAGGATTCTGCGGGATCTTCATCGGCGTATTCGGCCAACCGTTCCACAGAAGCAATAATGGCATGATCTTTCTGGATCGTCACGCCGTAGCTTTTTAAACGCCGAAAGGCGCGCGACAGAGATTCAGGTTTCATACCCAACCATGCCGCAATCAGCACCTTATCATATGGAAGTATCACCGTGCAGTTTCCGGTTTTACCTGCGCAGAGCGACAGCAGAAAATCGGCGATGCGCTGCCCGCCGGTGTGTGATTTCAATTGTTCCACATGCTCAACCAGCGACCGGTTGCTTTCCATCGCGCCGGATAGAACCGATTGGCACAGCACCATATTCCCCGACAGGGCCTGGGACAGCGCCCGTGCGTCAATTTGCAAAACCATACCCGTGGAGACGGCTTCCGCGCCTGCCATGAAGCTCTGATCTCCAAGGGCTGCTTCCTCGCCGAAACTGCTGCATTTGGTAAAGATGCCGATCACGGCCTCGTTCCCGCAAGGCGTCATGCGATAGGTTTTGACCCATCCTTCCAACACAACATACAGGCTGTGTGCTTCTTCCCCCTGCAAATATACCGAAGCCCCCCGATCAAGATGACGAACGGATGACTTGTAAAGTAGTCTTTCCAAATCTGTTGGCGGTAGGTTTCGAAAGATCGGAGCGCGCCCGGCGATCTCAAATATTGTCCCCATTGTGTTTCTTTCTATAGCTTCCAAAGCGAGGTGGCTAACAACGCGTGATCAGGCGATTCCCCTTATCCTGGAGAATTCAACTGCCGCTTGAGCATAGATGTTAACAAAACCCTGTCTTTGAGGATTCTCAATTGAGGACGGAAAACTGTACAAAATAAGTGACAGTTTGCCGTTTGATGATGTTTACGATTCCGGCCAATTGTGTAACTTATATACTCAGCGAAAAGCGAAAGGCTGAGCAATGGACGCTGCATTTCTGAATGATCATGATCGGGAGGCGCTGCGGCATTCGACGCTTTGTTCGGCGATGAACGAAGATGAACTTTCCAGTGTCATGGCAAGTGGCCGAATTCTGAATTTGGGGCGTTCAGAGTATCTGTTCGAGCAGGGTGAGCGCGCGCATAATCTATTTTTGATTCTGGATGGCTGGGCGCAGATCACGCGCGATGAGTGCGATGGTACGCATACGCTGATCGAAACCTTCCACAGAGGCGATTGTCTGGCAGAGGCCCCGGCCTTTCTGGGCAAAATCTATCCTGCCTCTGCGCAGGCCATGACCGATCTCAAAGTGCTGACGATTAACGGAGAAATGCTGCTCGATATTATGCAGAGCAACCGTGCCTTACTGGCGCAGGCGCTTGCTTCGGTATTTCGAAAGCTTCACACTCTCATTGACGATGTGGAATCGCTCAAAACGCTTACGATCCGTGAAAGGCTTGCGAACTTTCTGTTGGAGCACGCCAGGAGTACCCCGGACGGGCAGGCCTTTACCTTGCCTTTCAGCAAATCCCTCATTGCCGCCAAAATCGGCACCAGCCCTCAGCAATTGTCGCGTACCTTTACCGAACTAAAGGAATTTGGCGTCACGTCACGCGGACAGAAAACCACGATTGAGGAGTCTGATGTGCTGCGCGCTATGCTGTCAAAAACCTGACCCGACGGCGGGTTTCTCTATCCCCGATACGCCAGGCTGGCGGAAGGAAAATGCCCGAGCATGGCCTCCGTTTCCTGCGTATTAAGGCAGCAAGCTGCCGTGGACAGGGCATCCGCAAGGGCGGCAGTTTCATGGGTCACGCTGAGCGTGTTCCAAAGCTGGGCCGAGAGGCCACTGCGCGCATCAATGATGTGTCCTCGCCCGTCCGTCAAAACCGTCCCCCGCGACGAGGATGTGGCCAGAGCGCGGTCCTTGAGTGTCAAATTTCGTACGACCGTCCCCGATGGATCCGCAATTCCGACGCGCCAGGCCCCCCCCTCGGGACGGCTGCCCCAGGCGCGCTGTTCGCCGGCATCCACAATCACGTTCTGTAACCCGAGGCGGCGCAACAGCTCTGCAACACGGTCCGTGATATATCCCTGCGCGATGCCGTTAAGCGTCAGAGCAGAGCCGGGTTTGAGCCGTGCCGCCTTTGCAGAAAACACAACATCGCCAAAATCACCCGATGGGGCAGGGGCAGGTTCGCCCAAGGCCCGCGCGATCCAGAGCGGTTGGATCGTGGGATCGAAAGAGCCGCCTGAGGCTTGCCAAACCGATTTTGACAGGCTGAGCACCTCCAACAGGTCAGCGGAGGGCGACATTAACGCCCCGGTTGCGTTCAGCCGGCTCAACTCGGAGTGGGGCCGATAGAGACTCAGGATGGTCTCAAGTCGGGCGATTTCATCGCGGACCTGTGCGAAGACGGGTGCCGCTTCCGCTGGATCGAGACCGGCAACGATGATCTGCGCCTGTGCCCCTAAGGCCTGGCCCCGCCAAGAGGTGGTGGATGCTGCGGCGAGGGCGTTGCGCGATAGGCCGCAGAGGGGAACCGCCGCTGAAATCCGCAAAAACCTGCGGCGTGAAAGGGGGCGCGTGCTCATCCGTTTTCCTCTCCTGAGAATGTGATGTCTACGGGGGCGAGAAATGCGTCTTGTGGCACATCATCCATTCTATAAATCTGCCCGCCGTAATCGGCTTTGAAGGACGCTGCACTGGCCTTTGTGGAAAACGGGACAAGTTCGGGAGCGCCCATGCCGCCCATCTTGCCCGAACCGATCACATAATGCGCATCACTGGCCGTGATCCAGTTCTCTGCGCCCGGTGTGGCCCAGGGCGCGATGGCCATGTCATTGACGTAGATGGCCGTGATATAGCCGTCCTGCTCGGCGCTGGCGATATAGGTAAAGGCGTCCCGGACTTGCGCAAAGAAGATTGGGTCCGGCAGACCGCTCAGGAAAATCTGCGCCTTGGGGCCGGGGTGTTCGGAGATGTTCATCATGCAGTAGTGCGCGAGGTTTTCTGCCGTGAGCGGCATTGGATCGGGTGCTTCGGCGATATCTTCCTTGCAGGCGGTCAACGCCAACGCGCAAAGCAAAATCAGAGTTCTCATGGCACCCTCCGTCCAAAAACAACACGCGCCAGCAGCAATCCGGCCACCGGCCAGAACAACAGGGACAGCAGTGCACCCTGCGCAGGCAGCGCCGCCGCCGCTGCCCCCATGCCTGTCACCAGCGCCTGATCTGCGGACCCCGTGACGGCAAAAAGCCGCAGGGCATCGGCAGGATTGGCCAGCAGCGCCCATGGGAAGATTTCCCGGCTGAACACCCCGCCATTGTCCCAGACGACCAGCGCTAGCAGGACCAGATCATAGAGCACGACCAGAACGAGCCAGACGAACCCGGCCCCGCCCGCGGCTGCGGCCACCGACCGGCTGAGGCTTGAAACGACATAGCCCAGGGCAATAAACGCCGCCCCCAAAAGAATCGCCCCCAGCATCAAGCGCAGCAGGGCGATCCCGCTGGCGGGTCCCGCACCGCCAAGCGCAAGCGATATAAGCCCCGAGAGCCCGAACCCGATGCAGACCGCGATGGCCAATGCCGCCAGATGCGCGAGGAATTTGCCCGCTAAAAGCGCGCCGCGCGACACCGGATAGGTCAGCACCAACGCCAGAGAGCCGCGCTCCGCGTCCCCCGCAATTGTCTCGAAAGAGATCAAAAGCGCCACCAGCGGCACCAAATAGACCGCCAGTGTCGTCATCGACGCCACCGAAACGGTCAACAGATCCACCCCCAGCGCGCCGGAGGTGGTGGCCCCCGCGAGCGTCAGGGCCAGAGCAAACACGGATAACAGACCCGTGGCGATGATCAGCCAGCGGTTGCGTTGCAAAATGCGGAATTCGACGCTGGCGAGGGCAATGATCTGGCTCATGTCCTACCCTCCGATCGGGAATAGAAACGATAGAGGTCTTCCAGCGTGGGCGGGATGATCTCGACATCTGCGATTTCTGTACCGAACGCCGTGACCTCCGCCAAACGCGCCATTTTGTTTTCCTGCGTGACCGCAAATTCGACCCGCGCGCCGTTGATGCGCCGCCCGCCAAATCGATCAAACACGGCGCCCGCGTCATTTTTGGCCTCAACCCGGATGCGGATGGGCATGTCCGCACGGGCAAAGAGCGTCTTGAGCGGGGCATCCGCCACCAGCTGACCCTTGCGCAGAATGGCGATACGGTCGGTGCGCGCTTCGATCTCGGTCAGCGCGTGGCTGGCGATGACCACACCGGTGCCTTGCTCCGCCAGCGCGTCGATCAGCGCATAAAGGTCATGCCGGGCTATGGGGTCCAACCCGCTGGTCGGCTCATCCAGCAGCGCCAGCGCGGGTTTACCGAGAAACACTTGCGCCATGCCCAGCCGTTGCCGCATTCCCTTGGAATAGGTGCCGATGCGCCGGTCCGCTGCACCCGACAGACCCACGCGCTCCAGTAAGACCTCCGCTTCGCGCATGTCCACCTTGGCGAGCCGCGCGAATAATCGGATCTGCTCGCGACCTGAAAGGGCAGGATGGAACGCCACCGCCTCGGGCAGATAGGCGACCGCCGCGCGCGCGCCATGGCTGCCCAGCCGGTGCCCGGCAATGGCCACTGATCCAGTCTCAAGCGGCAAGAGCCCCAGAACGCCCTTCATCAGGGTCGATTTGCCCGCCCCGTTATGGCCCAGAAGGGCAACGCGCTCCCCCGGTTGTACGTTTAGCGACACATCAATAACGCCGTCGGCCCCCTTGAACCGCCGCGTCAGCCCGCTGACCTTGAGGGCCAGATCATCCGCCATGGGACGCCCCCCAGACCGGCACATCAATCACAACCGGACGCATCAGCGGCGCACTGTCCATCACGCCGCCGGGGGTCAGCGCGGGAAAGGCCGATTGCGCCCATTGCACCATCTGCACGGCGGGCGAGCCGAGTAACAGGCGCGCGGCGGGTTGCTGCCAGAGCATCTGGTCGATGCTGTCATTGGGCCGATAGGTGCCATCCGCGATCCCGTTGCCGTCCAGATCAGTCGCGACAAAATCGGACCAGTAATTCCCCCGCCCCGCAATCGCCCAGTCGAGCCATTTGGTGGAGACATATTTGACCTGCGTCCGGTTACCGACAACGGCATTGCCGGTGACGTCATTGCGCTCGGAGCCAGCGGTGAAATGGATGCCCACGCCGCAGCGTTCAAAGCGGTTGTCCGTGATCCTGTTCTTATGCGCATTATAGACAAACAGGCATTTCTTGGCGCCCTCCTGCACGTAATTCCCGCGCACCTCGGAGCGGTTGGTGAAATTCAGCATCACGCCGTGATCGCGATCCCCGACGGAGACATTGTCAAGCACCTTCACATGGCGCGAATACATCACCGCAAAGCCCAGGTGGTTCCCGATGGACAGGTTCCCCGACACCTCGCTGTCATTGGCATACATGTAATGCACGGCGAAACGCAGGTCACGAAACCTGTTGCCACGAAAGACGTTGCGTTTGGAGGTATTGACGAAAATCCCGTCGCGCCCCCAGCGGATGTCATTGCCCTCCACCACCGTGCCGGGCGCGTTCCAGACATAGACGCCATTGCCACGCTGGTTCATGCGATGGCCCTGTCGCCCTTCGATCACATTGCCCGTGATCAAGGCATCGCGCGTACCGTGCACGTCAATACCGTAAAGGTTACCTTGCAGCAGATTGCCCTGCACCACCGCACCGGTTGCCGATTTGGTTAGGGTGATCCCGGCATCCTTGGTCTCATGGCTGTCCCCGGAGCCGGTCACATGCAGCCCCTGCACCCGGATATCTTTGGCATCCAGCGTCAGGACGGAGCCTTGACCCTGTCCCGTCACATGCACTCCCGCACCGCCAATCAGATGCACCGGTTTTGATAAAAGCAGCGGGCCCGCGTAGTGGCCCGGTTGCAAGCGCAGCACCGCACCCGGCGCTGCGGCATCGATAATGGGCTGCAAAGGCGTCGTCCCTGCGAGCGCCATGCCCGCAGAGATCAAAAAGAAAAGAAACGCCCTGAGCAGCCCCATGGTTCAGCTCGCCCTTGGCTCGACGAACATCCGGCCGCGCATCTCCATATGGAGCGCGTGGCAGAACCACTGGCAGTAATACCAATGCACGCCCGGACGGTCGGCGGTGAAGGTAATCGACGCCGTCGCCTGCGGTCCCACCTCCATCGCCACACCGTGGTTGGACAGGCAGAACCCATGCGTCACATCATCGATGTCATCGAGGTTCGTGACGTAGATCGTGACCTCATCGCCCTGTTGCACGGTGAATTTTTCCAGACTGAATTCCGGTGCGATGGAATACATATAGACACGCACCTTATTGCCATCCCGGATCGGTTCGGGGTGGCCGTCCTCAAGATCCACACCATCGGCGGCGGCCTGTTGGCGCGCGGCTTCCCAAGAGGGATCATCGCGGCTGTAGATGTTCACCGGATTGACCTTGGAGGCATGCACGATGATGGAATCATGCGGTTCGGCAAAGGTCGGCCCGTCATGCAGAACCTTCATCTCGTCACTGGAGATGTCGATCAGTTGTTCGTTCTCCGGTTTCAACGGCCCGGTATTGAGGAACCGATCCTTGGAGAACTTGTTCATGGAAATCAGCCATTTGCCATCGGCTTCGGCTGTCTCGCCCATGGAGGTCGAGTTATGCCCCGGCTGATAATGCACATCGACCTTGGAGATGATCGGATCGACATCCGCGCCGCCGTAAGCCTCGATGGCGCGCGCCATGTTCCACTTGGCGACCTGACTGTCCAGAAACAGCGTGGTGAAACAATTCCCCTTGCCGTCAAAGGCGGTGTGCAACGGCCCCAGCCCCAGTTCGGGTTCGGCCACGATGCAGGAGCGCGGATCGGCCCCTTCAAATAGCGCATCCACCAGCGTCACGTCGATCACCGATACCGTCGGTGACAGCTTGCCGTTGATGACAATGTGCTGCTTGTCGGGGGCTGCGTTACAGCCATGCGGGCTGTTGGGGATCGGGATGTAGCGGGTGAGTTGCGAATTGGCGGTCTTGCGCCCATCCAGCACGCGCACGCCCTGCAATATCTGCCCTTCGCCCGCGGCCACGGCGGCCTCGATGGCTTTGATGTTGAACACCACGCAATGGTCTGTTTCATTGGCCGTCATCTCGGCGAGGTTCATCCCCATCTCCGAGTTATAGGAGGTCGCGAAGGCGTATTTGCCCTGATAATCCGCGTCGCAATTGTCGAGATTGCCGGACACGATCACCTGCCAGGCGACCTTCATCTCATCACCATCAATCGCGGTGAAAATGTTCACGTATTCCTCGGGGCTATCCAGGATCGAGCCGTCATTGACCAAGGGCACCTCATGCTCACCATTGGCAAAAATATAGCCTGTGCGCGGGTATTTTTGCGGGCGCATGCCGTGAATATCCTGCGCATTGGGGATCTCGATGATCTTGTCGCATTTCATGATGTCACACCGGATCCGCGCGACCCGCGTGTTGGCCTTGTCATTGGCAAAAATATAACGCCCATCATAGGTGCCATCGGTGAACGACATATGCGGGTGGTGCAGATCGCCGTTGTCGTAGGTTTTCATGCCGCGTTTTGAGAGCATCTCGCGGGTCTCGGGCAGGAGGCCTTCGGTCAGCACCTGCAGGCTCTCGTTGGTCTGGCCCCATCCCGTCGCCGAGCAGCGGTTGAACACCGGAATGCGCATCAACTCACGCATGGACGGAAAGCCCAGGATCCGGATCTCACCTGACTGGCCCGAGGACCAGAAGCCGTAATATTCATCCAATTCGCCCGGCGCGAGGTTAAAATGCCCCTCGGCGGCGTGGGCGGGTGTCGCGCTGCCCAGCAGACCCGCGCTCCCGGCGGCAGCAAGTGCCGCGCCGCCGGCGGTTGCGCCCATCAACTGGCGACGGTTCATGCGCATCTGCGCTTTGCGTTCCTCTTGTGACATGGTCTTTCTCCTTCTCAATTGGGTTCTGAAACTGGTTTGGTGCGGGAAAAAGCGTCCAGCGCCTCCGTCCCGGCGGCGCTTTTTGCGCGCCGTCTGATCTGTTTGATGACAACGGGACATTTGTCCTCGGACTGGTACAGCACCTGACAATGCAGGCAATTGACGCATTCATTGGGGTTGATTTCGCCCGTGGGATGGATCGCCTGCACCGGGCATTCATTGGCGCAAGAGTGGCACGGGTTGCCGCATTCCCGGTAGCGTTTGAGCCAGTCAAACATGCGAATACGGGCCGGAATCGCCAGCGCCGCGCCCAAGGGGCAGACATAGCGACAATAGAACCGTTCGATGAACAGCCCGATGCCCAACATCGCCAATGCAAAGACTACAAAGGGCCATTCGCGCGCAAATTTCAGGATGATCGCGGTCTTGAAGGGCTCGACTTCGGCCAATGCTTCGGCGCGTGGCAGGGAGGTCAGCGATACCGCGAAAAGCCCCAGAAAGATCATGTATTTGATCGGCCAGAGACGTTCATGCAGACCCCAGGGCAAGTCAAATTGCGGAATTTTCACGGCGCGCGCGATCTTGTTGGACAGCTCCTGCAAAGCGCCGAAGGGACAGAGCCAGCCGCAATAGGCCCCACGGCCCCAAAACAGCAGCGCCGCCGCGATGGCAAACCACTGGATGAAGACCAGCGGATCGAGCAGAAACGCGTCCCAGCTGAAGCCCGAGCGCAACGCGCCCCCAAGCGCCAGCAGGTTCACCACAGAAAGCTGCGCGTTCATCATCCAGCCCAGAAACACCAGCGTCATGGTCAGAAAACCGGTGCGCACCCAGTAGAACACCCGCGCGTTTCGGGTGAATTGTTGTTGGAAGAAAAAGATCACCGTGAGCGTGGCGAGCATCGCTGCGAGGATGCCAATCTCAACCGTTTTATCGCGCCAGACGCGTTGCCACAGGGCAGTTTTGGCCGCGGCCTCATCCTCGACAAGAGGGTGGTTCACGAGGGCAGGCTCGATGAAGCGTTCGGGCAGTTGATAGCCCAGATTCGCCGTGATGAACGCCTTGCTGACCGCACCGGTCGCGCGCTGTACCAGAAGTTGCAGACGCCAAGGCTCTGCGGGGTCGAACTCGACATCCGCGCCGATCTTGAAAAGGTCAAGCTCTGTAAAAGCGGGTGCATCCGCCGGATCAAGCCGCCCCAACCGCTTGTGATCACGATCAAAAAAGCGCACGGCGCGGTCGCCCTGGATAAGCTGTATCCGGTCAAAAATGCCGCCGCGCACATAGCCCGACCCCTTGAAGGAATAGGACCCGCGCCCGGTGATCAGAATGGCCTCCTCGCCCTCCTCCAGCCAGCCCACCAAATTGGCGTATTCGGCCGCCCCCAGCAGCGATCGCCCAATCTCGGGGATGGACACAATGGCGGCGGTCATTTCAATGAATGTATCCTCGGAGGCCCCTTTTTCAGGACGGGAAATCGCTTTTTCATCGCCGCTCTGCTCGAAGGCGCGATTGACCTGGCCAATGTCGAGCGCGAGGGTGCGGACCGAGCCATCCCCCGCCAGCGTCATCCAATCGGATGTGGCCTCACTTGAACGGTCGATCTTTCGCTTTGGCCCTGCGATCTGTACGGTTAACCCGCCCAGCGACAGCATCCGTGCCACCTTGATCCCAGCGCGCACGATGCTGTCATCGATCACCATGACGGTCACGGTCGCGCCGGAAATGATGTCTAACTCATGCCCGGAGCCGCCGGCCTCTATTTCCGCCTTCAGATCAAGACCGCTGTATCCTTCAGTCATCGCCTTGACCTTGCGATCTGGAATCCCGATCAAAACGATTGGCTCGGAGTGTTTGACCAGATGCGCCGCCATCAGCTTCGCGTTCATGTCAATCGCGGCGACCACATGGATGGGCTTGCCGGAATATCCGGTCGTGCCGACAAAATCCGATGTCAGAAAGGCATACCCCAAAGTCTCCCCCCCGCGCAGGATCGGGGCGACTTTTGTTTCCGGGTCGATCGCGCCGAAGCCGTCGGCGTCTTTTGCAAATTCGCTTGCGGAAAGAGAAGGCAGAAAGGTTGCCAGCGTGTCCGAAGCCACAGGCCTGACACCCATGGAAAGACCCGCGATGAGCACAAGGCAAAACGCAAACAGGCTTCGGATTGCAAGCATGTAGCGCCTCCCTCACGGCACTCTGTGCAAGCTTGCCTTGCGGTGCCTTGACTAAAGTCAAGGAAGGGCCAGCGAAACCACGACCCCCGCAGGGCTGCACCCGATATGTGATCCTAAGGCAGGGGGCCGACGCCAAAAAGCACGGGATGAAGGGCCAGCAGCGCCAGAAAAGCGATCAGACCAGCAAGGAGCCTAAGTGCAAGATTACCGCGATTTTCCGTGCCAAAGGAGGTGTTTGCGCCCTTGGCGCGGTGTAGGAGGTCGCCCCATGCCGCGCCCATTTGCCGCTTTTTGCGCCGATCAATGATCTTGCCACCGAGCACAGCGAAAGAGCCAAAAAGCCCGAACAGCAAGACATGCGCCACATCACCATTGGGCAGGATATGTGCGAAGGCCCAAAGCCCAAGCGCCAGCAGCATCGGGTGTCGTGTGAACCGAATGATGCCGGGTTTGGCCGCATCAAAGGCCTGATTGCGCGCGCCCCCGAAAGAAAAGGGATTTGGCCGACCAATGCTCAGGGCCAACAGAATGCAAACGCACAACATGACAATAAGGGTTATGATATTCTGCCATGCTGCCCAACGCCACAGGACGACATATGGCGCGCGCCCCGCAGCACCGATGACCCAGGCCAGCGCAGATAAGGAGAGCAGCGAATAGGAAATCGTGAAGCCTGTTTGCCCAAGCCAGGCAACAAGCCTTGTTCGCACCACAGGCCGCACAGGCAGGGAATGTGTGAGGAAGAACACGCCAAAGGCTGCGATAAATTCGCCCCATACCGTCATGTCACGCCTGGCCTTTTCCAACCGGCTTGGATCGCAGCAAAAGGGGGCCATAGATGCCGACAAAGCCTGCAAAACTGGCGATCCAGAAGATTGCCGCCGCCCCGAATAGCACCGTCGCCTTGGTCACGAATACCCCTGCGGCGACCCGTAAAAGCACGGCAATCACGACTGCGGCGTAGATAAGGACCGTACCGGTGCCTGCGTGCAATGCTTGTCCGGTATGGCCAAGGGTCGCGCGGGTCATCACCGCCAAAGTCATCAATCCGATCGCCCCACCCATCCAGATATGTTGGACCGCACCCAAACCGGACATTTCGCGAAAAGCGATTTCTGCCGCCAGGCCCAATGCGCCAAGCGGCAGCATCAGATACGCGATATGCAAGACGCTCACCAGAGGTTCGGCCCGCGTGTGCACGCCCGCCCATCGAAAAACGCGCATCACGTGCAACAGGCCAGCAACAGCGAGACAGGCTGCGGTCAGGAGGGAAGCTGGCGTTGCCACCCATGTCAGGAGTGCGATCAGCAAGGCCAGCAGGGAGATCTTGTCAAAACGTTGCATCGGGGGGGACGGCAGCTGATCCGCCTTCTGTTTCACCAGCCAGCTGCGCGTGAAGGATGGCACGACCCGCCCTCCGATCACCGCGATCATCATCACGCCCGCCCCAAGACCGATACGCAGCCCGTAGCCCTGCGCGGCATACTCACCCTGGGCCGCTTCCCAGTGGAATACCGCGTTGCCCAGCATCAAGACGGCCAGCATTGCGAGCACTATGAGGTTGCGCCAGTTTTTCCCCGCAATGATCTCGCGCGCAAGCACGAGGGAAAGCGTGAACGGCATTGCAAGATCGATGAGTGCGATCAGAAACGGCGAGAGCGTGCCCGGCAGAGTAAGAGCCACACGCCCAGCAACCCACAAGGCGAAAAGCCCCGCCAGCGGCCAGCCGACGATTGGCAGACGCCCTGTCCAGTTGGGCACAGCGGTCAGCAGGAACCCCGCAACGACGGCCGTGAGATAGCCAAACAGAAACTCATGTGCGTGCCATGACACTGGATCAAACGCGGTTTCCAGTGCGATTTGACCTGACAGCAGCGCCAACCAGATCAGCATCGCGATGACCGCCCAAACTCCCGCGCCAAGGAAAAAAGGGCGGAACCCATATGTCAAAAGAGCCGGTCCGGTCCATGCACGCATTTGTTGGGCTGTGCTGCTCATCCTGAGGGTCCTGGGATTCTTCTGCCTTGCATCTGGCGATACGCCTGTTAATTGGTATTGTAAATACTTATTCATTTGCACGGTTCATAAATGCGGCTGACATCCTTCACTGATTATGGCTTGCGGATGCTGATGCGCATGGCCAGCGCGCCGGAGCAGGCCTTTTCAACGGCCGATCTGGCCGAAGAGTTCAACCTGTCCCGCCATCACCTCAGCAAGATTATGCAACGCCTCGCGCGCGGCGGAATTGTGCAGACACAGCGTGGCGGCAAGGGCGGCGCGCGCTTGTGCAAAGCGCCGGGAGACATCCCGCTCGGCTCCGTCGTTTCACTGCTGGAGAGCGATCAGCCCTTGGTCGAATGCCTTGCCGTGGGGCAAAACACGTGCACGCTGGAGGATAGATGTGGTCTCAAATCCCGCCTGCGCGCCGCCGAGGCGGTTTTTCTGGCGGATCTGGACAGATCAACATTGGCCGATATCGCCTTGGCGCGAAAACCGACACGCAGAACATCATAAGCCCTTCGTGGCCCCTAATTCCTGCACCACCTGCCATATGTCACAGCGGGCGGTGCAGATCAAAGCAAGCAATTGACAGGGTCAGCTCGCCGCCTTCAGCTCCGCGGGCGGAGCCGGATCAACAGCCATCTGTGACCATTCCAGATCCCCGTCATAGCGCCAGGCCATCCGCCCTTCTTCATCCAGCGCAAAGAGGTGCAGCCAATGATTATCAAACAAATCCCGTACACCGTCATGGCGCTTGAGCACATCGCTCATCGCTTCGCGCGGTGCCTGGATGCAAACTGACAACCGCAGCGGCTCATGCGCGTAATCCTCGCCGTCATGCACCGATTGCCAGGGCAAACCGGCGCGCAACGTTCCGCCGTTGCCTTCAACCACGCCGATACCGCCGGTGATATTGTGCAGCAGCTTATTGCCCGCGCCAAAGGTATCCGGGGCAACGGTTGAGCCATAATATTGCAGGCTGATCCAGCTTGCCACGACCACCGGCGCGGTCATGATGAGTTCGAGCACACCGAAACCCTTGTCCTCTTTCCACTGGTAGTCATGCAGAAACGCGCGGCCCTGCATATTTTTGCACGCTGTGTGATGGCGCGGTGCTGCGATGAACGCCTTGCACCCGGCCAGCGCCCATTCGGGCCGTGTTTCCGCCCAATCCCTGCTGCGCAGATCGATGTCACCCTGACCTGCCGCGCGCGGCAGACGCAACGCCCGCTCGCCCCGCGTCTGGCTGCCCGCAGCCGCGAAGCATTCTTGCGCGCGGCGCAGATCATCCGCGTGACCGTCGCAGGGATGATCCTGAGTATAGAGCGTGATCGCATCGGTCGTCGTGTCATGCAGGGCCGCGACAAACAACGTGTCCTCGGGCAGGTCGATACCGCGCTGCCCGAGACCCGCACGGACCTCGGCACTGTTGAGCAGCCCGGCCAGCAACCGCGCGTTGACCTCGCCGGAATACCCCCCGCAGGCGCCACAATGCAGACCGCTGGCGAAAGGGTTGTTGACCACATTCGCCCCATGCCCCGCCAAAACCACGAGGCGCGCAAAATTCTCTGTGAACGACATCGCCCGCAAAATGGTTTCCGCCGCATCAATCTGGGCGGCAAGATCAAGCGCGGGGTCCAGCCGGGGTGCCGGTCCGCCGGGTGCCTCATTGGGCGCGAGGTTCAGCGTATCGCGCAGCAGTTTGCCGACATAGATCGGCCCCGTCGCCTCCACAAAGGCAAAGGAGGAGACCGCAGCCAGTTTGAAGCGGCCCCATGCGCGGCTGGCGCGGGCCGTGAAGCGGGCGGTTTGCTCTGCCTCAACGTTATCGGTTTGCGTGACCGATGTGACGCCCGGATTGAGCAGCACCGGCAGCCTGTGTTCTGCGACGTCCGATGCAAAACCCTTGTGGGACGCGGTCAGGCCGAAAAAACCGGCAAACCCAAGCGTGCGAATATCAGGGCTCACCGCTTCCAGCGCGCGGCGAAAGACCTCCGAGCGCACATCGATGCAAAACGCTGCCTGCAAGGCTGGTCTTTTATCCGTCAGTTGCGGTGCCGGGTCGGCCAAGGTTTGTGCCAGATCGCGCTGTACCGCACGTTCCCATGCCTCTTGCAGAATGGCGTTGGCGACAAGGTCCGCATCCGGGGTCACGGGCGCGGCATGGGCGGTTTTCACATCTTCCCATTTCTGCGCGATCTGGTCTTTGTACTGCGCAAAAAGCGCTTCTTCCCAGATCAGCCGGATGGTCAGCATGTCGGTGATGGTCTTGTCATCCGTGCCCGCCAGTTCGGCCTGCCACAGGTAATAGCGCGCGACCTGCGACCAGCCGCCGAGAGTAAACAGCAATTGATGCAGATAGGTTTCGAGGGCCGCCTCGGGCAGCGCCAGCGCTTTGATACTGCCCGACATGGCCTCGCGCGCCGTGTCCGGCGTTTCGGCGACGAATTGCGCAAAACTCACCAGCCCGGCGATTTCCGGGGTCAGGTCATGGGTCGCATTCTGACGCCAGGCGTCATAGGCACCCCGCCGGCGCGGTGCCGCCCAAAGTGCCTGGCCCTGATCGAAATAACCCGCGGCCCAGAGCCCCAACCGATCCGCGATGATCCCCGGCCAATCGATGCCACAGACCTCTGCGGCAAGATCCGCGATGCTCGGCAAGGGTGTCGGGTCAGCGGCCTGCGCGCCGGCCAATTGCTTTAGCGACTGAAGATCGGGCAGGTTTGGCGATGTCTGGCGCGCAAGGGCGGCGGTGATGTCGGCATCGGTGATCGTGCCGTCCTCGAGCCGCTCTTTGTACCAGTTGCGCGGCATCGTCACGGGGACCCCGCCCACGCGCCCCAAACGCGCCCCAACCTGCGCCAGCGTTTCCTGTGCCTGACCCAGATAGGGGTTCACGGCGACCGATGAAGCCAGAGGCCAGACGGGGGGAATGGCGCGGGCAGCCGTGTCGCTGGCCTTGGTGATCGTTGCGGGGGAGATTTTCAAAGAAGCAGTCATCTGTTCATTCCTTAACATCACTCAAAGGCTCCGCTTGGTGGACCACCCACCCAGCAGCTTGTCAAAAACGGCATTGGCATAAAGACCGTTGGATAGATGTACCCGCATGCCCGCCGCCGCCGGATGGTAGGCCCAGAGCGGGAACATCGCCTGTGCCACGGCCACCAGACCAAAGCTCAGGATCGCAAGCACGATCAGCGCCCATTCCAGCGGACCGGGTGCCGGTGTGGCCGGCAAGGTGCCCTGCATCAGCCATTCCGCCCCGGTTTGCAGCGCAAAGTAACCCACCGCCGCCGCAACCGAGAAAGCGGCGGTGCGCTGTGTCAAGACGCGCGGGGCAGCATCTGCCAAACCCTGTGCGAGAAGATACGCGACACCGAAGATCAAAATCGCACCAAGCGCGATCGCTTGCGGGGATTTACCGGTGAAGCCAAAGATCAGAGCAACAGCCGCGTAAATTACCAGCGCAATCAGAAAGGCGCGCCCCACCGCGGAGGCATTGGGGATTGCCACGGGGCCGGGCCTGCGGATCGCGGCGACCCCATCGACGGCTGTTCCGGAGGCCAGAAAAGCATGCGCCTTATAAAGCGAATGGGCCACGATATGCAGCAAGGCCAGTGGGAACAGTGCCAGACCACATTGCAGGATCATGAAACCCATCTGCGCCACGGTGGACCAGGCCAGGGAGGTCTTGACCGCCGATTGCGTCAGCATCACCAGCCCGCCAAAGAGCGCGGTGAACCCGCCGATCATCACCAGAACGGCAAGCACGCCCGGTGCCAGCAGCATCACATCGGCAAAGCGGATCAACAGGAACCCACCCGCGTTGATGACCCCCGCATGCAGCAATGCGGAGACGGGTGTGGGTGTCTCCATGACTTCGGTCAACCACCCGTGCATCGGGAATTGCGCGGATTTCAGGATCGCGGCAAGCACCAGCGCAGAGGCAATCCATCCTGCGGCCTCATGGCCTTCGCCCATACGGGCCGCTGCGAGAATATCCGCGATGTCCCCGGTGCCATATTGCACGAAAATCAGGACGACAGCGACGAGCAAAGCGCCATCGCCCAGGCGCGCGGTAATCCACTTCTTGCGGGCCGCGCGCTGTGCTGCGACGCGGTCCGAATAATGGAGCAACAATTGGTGCAGACAGAGGCTGGTGGCGATCCAGGCCGCCGCCAGAAGCAGGATATTGCCCGCAATCACCAACACCATCACCGAGGCAAGCGTCGCGCAGAGCCAGCCGGTAAAGGGTCCCTGTTGCGCTTCGCCATCCATGTAATTCGCGCTGTAGCGCACCACGATCCAGCCCACAAAAGTCACCAGCAGCAGCATGGTTGCGCTGACGGCATCCAGGCGCGCCGATAAACCCATGCCTTCCAACCCCACAAGAGCGGATGTTCCTGCCCCTTTGGCCATTAGGGCAACACAGGACAGGAAGGCAGTCGCCAAAGCGGCAAGCGCTAGGACTTCAATCATCCGCAACAGCGTGCCCGGACGCATGTCAGGTCCGCGAAACGCAACAAAAGCCGCAATGATTAATGCGATGGGTGGCAAAAACATGAGGGTGGCAATGGACACGGGGGACATCTCCTTGACGCTGAAAAACCGCTAGCACAGCGCTATCAAATTCGGATGTCATAATAAAATTCATTGTTTACTCATTATCGTTCTGTTTAATAGATGAATGAGCGAGTTCAACTATCACCATCTGCGCTATTTCTGGGCCGTCGCGCATGACGGTAATCTGACGCGCACCGCAGAGCGGCTGAACCTGTCACAATCTGCGGTGTCGGTTCAGATCAAGCAGTTGGAAACCCATTTGGGCCATGCCCTATTTGAGCGGCGTGGGCGCCAGCTTGTTCTGACGGAGGCTGGCCGTATCGCGCTTGATCACGCGGATGCGATTTTTGCGGCAGGGCGTGAATTGATCGGCACCTTGCAGCAAAAGGGGCGAAGCCGTCAGGCGATCCGCATCGGTGCGCTGGCCACCTTGTCGCGAAACTTCCAGATGGAATTCCTGCGCCCGATCCTGAACCGGCCAGATGTCGAGGTGATATTGCGTTCAGGCACGAGCACAGACCTTTTGCAGGGGCTTGAATTGCTGAACCTGGATGTCGTTTTGATCAACCAACCGCCCGCTCAGGATGCGATGACCTCCTTTGTGTCACATCGCCTGTCGGAACAACCAGTAAGCCTTGTCGGCACGCCAGACCGGCTTGATCCGCATCTCAGCGTGAGCGACCTTCTGACCACGCAGCCGGTTATTTTGCCCACCGCCGATACCGGCATTCGGATCGGCTTTGATGCCTGGACCGACCGTCTGGGCATAAGACCTCAGATTGCCGCAGAAGTGGATGACATGGCGATGATGCGACTGCTTGCGCGTGCCAGCGTCGGGCTGGCGGTATTGCCGCCCATCGTTGTGCAGGATGAATTGACAAATGGGAGCCTTGTGGAAGCAGAGCGCCTGCCCGGCATCGGCGAGACCTTTTTTGCCGTGACAATGACGCGCCGGTTTCCAAATCCGTTCCTCACGGAACTGCTGGAGCCTCGTGCAATTTAGACGATACCTGTGCATGAACGTTGCCGGGACTGCGGAGCGGCTCGGGTTTTTGGGGCAAGGCCACTCATTGGGTGAATAGGGCGGCATGCACGGATAATATGAAGCGGGCGGAGCAGACAAAGTGCAGATACGCAACAGCGCTATTGATCAAACACAAAGCGAGCCCCGCCCGTAATTTCTCAGAAATGAGCCGACGATGTCCCGCTTGGTTTTGCAAGTGGTGGGGCAAACTTGGTCAGATCTATCCCCTTTACGGCCGATTTATATTCTTCAAGGGTCGGTGTGCGGCCGAGGATTGATGACAGAACGACAACAGGCGTGGAAGCCAATAAGGACTCGCCCGTTTTGTCATCCGCGTCTTCGACGACGCGGCCCTTGAACAGGCGCGTGGATGTTGCCAGCACCGTGTCGCCTTTTGCTGCCTTTTCCTGATTGCCCATACACAGGTTGCAACCCGGCCTTTCGAGATACAGGATATTCTCGTATTCCGTGCGTGCCTTCCCTTTGGGGGCTGCGTCGTCGAACTCAAATCCAGAGTATTTCTGCAAAACCGCCCAATCGCCTTCCTCTTTCAACTCATCGATGATGTTGTAAGTGGGGGCCGCGACCACCAAAGGCGCTTTGAAGGCAACCTCGCCGTATTCCGCCTCCAGATTGCGCAGCATTTGAGCGACGATTTTTACATCCCCCTTATGCACCATGCAGGACCCGACAAACCCCAGATCGACCTTCTTTTCGGCGCGATAGTATGAAATTGGCCGGATCGTGTCATGGGTGTAGCGTTTGGAAACATCCGCATTGCTCACATCGGGATCAGCAATCATCGGCTCGTCAATCACATCCAGATCGACGACAACTTCTGCAAAATACTTCGCATTGTCATCGGGTTTTAGCGCGGGTTTCTGACCGGATTTAACCTCCGAAATACGCCTGTCGGCGATCGCGATCAGGCCTTTGAGCATCTCGGCATCGTTATCCATGCCTTTGTCAATCATGATCTGAATGCGGTCTTTGGCAATCTCAAGGGATTCGATGAGGGTTGCGTCTTCGCTGATGCAAATGGAGGCCTTTGCTTTCATCTCGGCGGACCAATCGGTGAAGGTGAAGGCCTGATCCGCAAGCAAGGTGCCGATGTGGACTTCGATGATACGGCCCTGAAAGACGTTGTCGCCAAATTGCTGAAGCATCTGGGCCTGTGTTGCATGGACCACATCGCGAAAATCCATGTGCTCGGCCATCCGGCCTTTGAAGGTGACCTTAACAGATTCCGGGATCGGCATCGTCGCCTCGCCCGTCGCAAGAGCCAGCGCGACCGTGCCTGAGTCCGCGCCAAAGGCCACACCTTTGGACATTCGCGTGTGGCTGTCTCCGCCGATGATAATGGCCCAGTCATCAACCGTGATGTCATTCAAAACCTTATGTATGACGTCCGTCATGGCATGATAGACGCCCTTGGGATCACGCGCGGTGATCAGCCCGAATTTATGCATGAATGCCATCAGCTTGGGCGTGTTCGCCTGCGCTTTGAGGTCCCAAACGGACGCGGTGTGGCAGCCCGATTGGTAGGCACCGGCCACCGTGGGCGACAGGATTGTGGCGGCCATTGCTTCGAGCTCTTGCGAGGTCATCAAGCCGGTTGTGTCCTGCGAGCCTACGATGTCCACGCTGACCCGCGCGTCCGACCCTGCATATAAAACTGTGCCCGGTGTGACGCCCAAGGCGTTGGCATTGAAGATCTTCTCGACTGCCGTCAGCCCCTGGCCAGGATGCGAGATTTCTCTTGAGGGCGCGAAGGCGGATTTCAGTTCCACTCCCAGGATCTGGCACGCAACAGTTTGCAGCTTCTTGCCAAAGACAATCGCGTAGGATCCGCCGGCCTTCATGAACTCGGCCTTTTGCGGGGTAAAGGATGCAGCCAGGTCCACCAGCTCTTGCTCACCCGTCTCATCGAACAGTTTCCTGTCCTTGGTGTTGATGGTGAGAACGGTGCCGGTTTCAACCGAATATCTTTGTTCGAGGATCGGGTTGCCATCGTTGTTCATGATCGGTGCGCCCTGCGCATCAACCTTTTTGACCCAATTTTTCAAATCAACACCAATGCCACCGGTCACGCCAACCGTGGTCAGGAAAATGGGCGAGATGCCATTTGTGCCCGCAACGACAGGGGCGAAATTGACAAAAGGCACATAGGGGCTGGCCTTTTTACCGGTCCACAGGGCCACGTTATTGACGCCAGACATACGCGAGGATCCGACACCCATCGTCCCTTTTTCTGCGATCAGCATCACGCGTTTGTCGGGATGTTGCTTCTGAAGGTCTTGAATTTCCGCCTGCGCTTCGGGTGAGATCATGCATTTGCCGTGCAATTCACGGTCCGACCTTGAATGCGCCTGATTTCCCGGAGACAGTAGATCGGTGGAAATGTCGCCTTCGCCCGCGATGTAGGTCACAACCTTTATTTCTTCGTCTATGTCGGGAAGTTTGGTAAAAAACTCAGCCTTCGCGTAGCTTTGCAAGATGTGCTCTGCGACGGCGTTCCCCCGTTTGAATGCCGCTTTGAGACGGTCCGTGTCCGCTTCATACAAGAAAAACTGTGTTTTGAGCACGCTGCCAGCTTGCCGCGCGATCATTTCATCATCGCTTAACGCGAGATCAAGAAGAACCTCCACAGACGGCCCCCCTTTCATGTGCGATAAGAGCTCGAATGCGAAACTGGGAGAGATTTCTTCAACGACCGGATTGCCAAGGATGATTTCCTTGAGGAACTGCGCCTTTACTTTGGCGGCGCTGGTCGTGCCCGGCAGCGTATTGTAAATCAGGAAGTCTAGTGAAGCCGCTCGGTCAGCGTGTCCTTCATCTTTGATTTGCGCGATGATCTCCCGAGTCAACTCATCATCGTCGATTGGCTGGGGATGCAAACCCTGCTGTTTGCGTTTTTCGATGTCTTCGAGGTAGGCTGTGTACAAGCTCATGGCTGCCCCAACTATTGAATTTTCTATGGCATTAGCCGCTTTGTAACTGACGTTACGATTAGCGGGCTATAATTGTATACATCGGTATACGAAAAATGGAAGCGCCGCAAGACGCGCTCGTGTAACAAGGTGCCGCTTTGATGGTCAAAGTGGTTTTCTTTTGACATAACATATTTTGAAAAATGCCAACGTGCCCGCGCAAAGCGATAATGTCAGCCCTGAGCAAAGCAGAAGTGTCACTCTACTCGCAAAACGATGTGAGAACGAGCCGACATGGGATGGATGATGATGAGCGGGCGTGAGTTGAACCGAGTGGAAGTTTTGGCGCAGGTTGATCATGGTCGGTTGAGCGCCGACACTGCTGCGAACATGCTTGACCTGACACGGCGGCAAATCTTTCGGCTGTCGAAGCGATACCGGCAGGATGGCGCAGCGGCGATCCGGCACAAGTCGCGCGGATGCGCGCCGAACAATCAGTTCCACGCAGCTAAGCGCGGTTCTCGAACACATCAAAGAGATGCAGGCCTCACCACCTCCAAAGCCGAAGGTTCGCACGAACTCTGAGAAGATGGGCTATAAACCAAACGGACGGCGGCCAGGACGACCGTCTGGATCGCGGGCCAAGAAAAATTGCGAAAGCTGCGCAATAGCCCCAAGTTTGGCGCATGAATGCTGATGATGATGTTGAAGTGATTTTTCCGGACCTGTGCGCGGATGTAGAGAACCACGGGCATTTTCTGACAGTCGAGATTTACAAGACGGATATCGATCCAAGCTGCATCCTGGAGGTTGTCAATGGGTTCGCAACCTCAATAGTGTTTGATGATCCGTTCATCGCAGACGGCCTCGCTTGGCAACAGTTCGAGCAGACTGTGAAGGAAGAAGGCCTCGCCGCCTTCCTTACCAAGAAAGAAAAGCGCCAGCTTTTCCACTAACCCCCGCAAGGCTTTTCAGCCCTGAAATATTTGAGGTCTCCGGGCTGCCAAGCCTTGCTGCCGTCCCTCGCTATGGTGACACTTCTGCTTTGCAGCCTTGGTGACATTTCTGAATGGTGTTTACAAAACGACATGTGAAACAGAGCAAGTAATCCGAGCGTTAAACATGGCCGTCGCATTCCGGCTAAACGAGCACCGGGGGCGGTACGAAACCGCGACTTGTCCATCGGGATTTGTGGATGGTGACAGCGTAACGTCGAGCATGGCGCAACAGTTCACGCTGACGAAGCCACGCACCGGGATCGTTTGGCCGCTTACTTCCCAGTCAAGCGTATCAACCACCAAGAGGCGTATTCAAAGGAAGCTGCTTGCACAAACCAAGTGGAAAGCTTCTTTCCCTTTACCAATTTTTAGATGTTTGCAGCGAGTATGCCGATCAGCAGTATTTGCTTCAAATGAGGAAAAATAGAAATTGGCCGAAAGAAAATTAAAGCAGCCTTCGCAAAATTACCAAGAGCCCCAGGATCAAAGCGCGCAAGAAGCCGAAAATCTTATCCGTCTCGCAAAACTTGAACCCCTGGTCGACGGTGGCATTCGCACATCCCAGCTTCTCTCGGACACTCTCAAGATAGCCCCCCACCACCATGAAGCGCAGATCCTGCAGGAGCGGTTGCATCAGATGTTCGTGCCTCGGTGGCACTTTCCCATGCTCGCTGACAAGGGGCGCAATAGCGCCTATGCCAAGGCCATTGACATGAAGGTGCAGCCCGGTGATGTGGTCCTCGATATTGGCTGTGGGGCGGGTTTGACCGCAATGCTGGCGGCGCGCGCTGGGGCGAAACACGTTTATACCTGCGAGCAGCAGCCCCTGATTGCGGAGGCTGCAACAAGGGTCATTGCGCAGAACGGCCTGGGTGATCGCATCACGGTCATCCCTAAAATGTCACATGATCTTGTGGTTGGGGTGGATATTCCCGAACCGGCGGATGTGGTGATTTCAGAGATTGTCGATACCGTGTTACTCGGAGAAGGTGCGCTCGCAACACTCACACATGCAATGATCGCGCTTGCCAAACCACAAGCCAGGACGATCCCTGAACGCGGAACACTGATGGCGCAACTCGTGGAAAGCGACAATCTCGCAGAGCTGTGGCGACCCCAGGAAGCCGAAGGTTTTGATCTGAGCGCTTTTCACTCCTTTGCCCGGGTTGCGCAAATTACCCCAAATGATTTTGCGGTCTGCGGGATGACCCCTTTGGGGCCGACCTCGGACCTTTTTAAGTTCGATTTTACGAAGCCAAATGTTAATCCAGCACGGAGGACACAGGATCTCGCCTGTTTCAGCGCGGGCAAAGTCCATGCTGTATTTGTGAGCTTTGAGATGGAGCTTGCACCGGGTATTGTGTTGACAAATGACTTGCATTCCGAAGTCCATTGGGGACGGACGGCGTTCTTGCTGGACCGCGTGGAAACCGCGGTAGCGGGAGATCTCCTGAGGGTCACGGCTGAACATGATTCCTCCCAGTTGAGCCTATCGGTGCACGACACCGTAGTCCGCACCGATAAAGCAGGTCTCGCTAAAGGGTGGCTGAAGCAAGCGTTGGATTTGCCGCCACATCTCTGGGATGCCCATAAAATGACTGCAAGGGTGAACTCGGCAAGTCACCCACCACAGATCAAGGAAAACCGGAAAAACCGCGCGGGATGAGCCGCTTGCTTTAGGTTAGGTCAAATGACAATTGACTACCCCGGAATGTTCAATTCGCGCACCTTCTGCTTTTGATCGCGCAGACGTGCGAGGGTAGGGCTGAAGATATGCGCCACCAGATCGTGCCGCCGAAGAGTCACGCGGAAAAGGAATTTCACCCCGGTCATCGTTTGGGTACGCTTGCAGATACTGACACGGCTTTCCACCAGATGCTGCTGGAAGTACTTTGCGTGATCCGGGGTCACCGTCCCTGGTGAGCGCCCGAGCCAGGAGGCAAAATGTTTGCAGGCGCGCAAATTAATAATCTGAAACGCAGGGCCGAAATTGCGCACCGGTATGTCAAAAACCATGCGTGCTCGTAGGGGTGCCAAAGGTATCGATTATTGAATTTGCGTGGGAAGACCCTCTGTCGATCAAGGCAAAATCACTTCGATCGGCAGCTCACACCCAACATCAAAACCCGCGCAACAAATCGCGTTTCAACGCAACACCAATCATAATCGCCCCTATCGCGTAGCGATTCAGTGCAAGAGCCCCGAAGAGACATTTAATTGTTTAGATTCCAAATCCGCTGGAGCTCATCTTGATCTATGTCATTAACGATAATCTGAAGTCTTTTAGGATCCTTCATTTCTAAAAAATGCGCGGTGTAGATTGGCTTCCCGTCGACTTCATCAGTTGCCATGTAAGACCACTCCAAACCGTGCTTCTCGGCTAATATATCCTCAATAAAGTCAAACGTTTCAGTGTCTGTGACTGACAGCACCACGTGCCCGTCAGTCACTTCGATTTTGAGGTCGGAATATTGCATTTTAGCGCCACTCCAAAAAATGGGTTAAGCTCAAATTGGATCACAACATAAACCTATTGTTACATCGTTGTGAATTCGCATTTCAATGCACAAGTTGTCCGCACAGCGGACCTCATACCAGATATCTCGCGATATTCTTGGTCTGCTCATAGGGGCGGCGAAACAGCGCGTAGTGCGTTTTATAGATCGGGTCGGGCTTGGCCCACACGGCTTCCTGCACCGGAGTCCAATCGGCAAAATCCGCGCGGTTAGCTGCGCCAATCGCTAAAGTAGCGAGGAAGGCATCGTCGTAACTCGCCCCGGTGACTTTTTCGCAGACCACCTGACAGACACACGTAATATCAGATGTTGCCTGCAACCAGAGCCGGTTTTTGGTCCGGCCCCCTTACCGCGGGTAGCCGGCTGGGGGCCTGACCCAGATCGGCAAATATATCGGTCACACGGCGCTTCCCGTAAGCGATGTCTTCGATCAAAGCGCAAAGATCAGGCGGGTGGGCCAGTCTGGGGGTACGAAGCGTCTAAACGAACCAAGCTCAACGATCTCGATCCACGGCCTACCTCGCCGACGTTTTCAACCGCATTCATGATCATAAAATTGACGGGCTCGACGAATTGCGGCCTCTGAAATGGGTGCCGCTGACCGCTTCTCATTCAGAGGCGGCCTGATGGCTGCCGTGACCCACGTCTGCACCATCGACTGCGTCGCCAAAATGTTGAGCGAGGACGTCGAACTTCTCCAAGCGATCACCTGCAACGACGACAACCTCACTCATGGCAATATCATGTCCGTTTACCGCGGACCCGAAGAAACAATCTTTACCCTGACCGATGAGCGCTCCGAGAAACCGAGGGACATGATCCGAGCCGCTTGGTTTCACCACCAAAAACGGGCACCCCCTCAGGAGATCGCCAGCGCGCCGAAAATCTTTTCTGCATGATCGCGCAGGTAAATGCGCAGCCAGGGGGTAAATCTCTCCGGTGTCTCGTCCACCTGGGCTTGTAGAGCGCCAAATCGGACCCATTCAACGGCCATTACCTCGTCAGGATTGGGCGTCACTATCAAATCCGGCGTCGCAGCAGCGACATAGACATCGACGACCTCATGCTCGATCAGCCCACCACCGACATCGGCGCGGTATTCCAGATGATGCCGGTGCAGGGGCTCCAAGCCCGTGACCCCGATCTCTTCTTCCAACCGCCGGATGGCGCAATCAAGCGGCGCCTCGTCCCACTCAGGATGAGTGCAGCAGGTATTCGTCCAAAGGCCCGGCGTGTGATATTTGCCCATCGCGCGTTGCTGCATCAGCACCGCATCCCCGTCCAGAACGAACACCGACACGGCCTTGTGACGCAAACCCTTTAGGTGCGCCTCAAGCTTTTCAACAGGTGTCAGCGTGCCATCCACCCAGGCGGGGATCATGATCGTCATACGCGCGTGGTTGCCACGAGACCGCTCAGGTGGGCAAGGTTTTTTATGCCGATTTTGAGATGCGCCATGGGCCGGGCCGCGACCAGTTTCTTGTTCATATAGGCCTCGAAGGTCAATTTCTGAACGTCGACGTCGTGACACAGCGACACGAAACGCTCGCGCCGCTCGTCGCTGCGATAATAGGCGTTCTGCATCGCGCCCAGCACCTTGAAGACCTGCTTATGCTCGCGCATGAACAGCTTGCGCGCCAACCCGAGGTTTGCGATCTTACCACTGGCCAGCGTGGCCGCCGCCGCTGTGGCCGCAACGCGCCCGCCAACCATCGCGTAATAAATCCCTTCACCGGATGAGGGCGCGACAACGCCCGCCGCATCCCCCGCAAGGACCACGTCATTGGCATTATCCCAGAATTTCATCGGCTTGAGCGGAATAGGTGCACCTTCGCGGCGCAGGGTCCTGCAATCGCTCAGCCCCGCAGAGGCCCGCAAGTCGGCAGTGGCCTGTTTGAGATCGACGTCCGTGACAATCGTGCCCATGCCGACACTGGTGGTGCCACCATGCGGGAAGATCCAGCCGTAAAAGTCGGGCGAAATCTTGCCATCATAGATCACATCGCACCGCGTCGGATCATAGGTCTCGGTCGCGGCCGGGGCCTCGATGATCTCGTGATAGGCCAGCACATAGGGGATCTTATCCCCGCCCGGAACTTCCTGGCGCGCCACCTTGGAGCGCGCGCCATCCGCACCGATGATCAGCCGGGTTTGCAACTTGCGTTCTTCACCGCTTTCCTTGTCGCGGTACAGCACGAAACGGTCTTTGCCCTCCCGCTCAATGCGCAGGAAAGTTCCGGTGAAACAATGCGCGCCTGCCTGTTTGGCGCGTGCGCGCAGGAACGGGTCGAAATCCTTGCGATCCACCATGCCGACGAACCCGTTTTCAATCGGGATATCCACATGACGACCGCTGGGCGAAATCATCCGGGCGGTGTTGACCTTGGCGACCAGCTGGTCGTCCTTGATGTCAAAATCCTCCATCAAACGGGGGGGGATCGCGCCGCCGCAGGGTTTGATACGCCCATCGCGGTCGATCATGGCCACCTTATGGCCCGATTGCACCAGATCCAAAGCCGCCGTCGCACCGGACGGACCGCCGCCAACCACTACTACATCATACATGGTCATTCTCCCGGAACCAACGAACTGTGCAGCGCGGCGGGGCGTTCCATCACCCGCAGTGCCATATATGCAGCGGCGATAAACAGCGCTGCTTCGATTAGAAATACTGTGCCAAAGGCGGTCGCGTCGCTGGTGGCGACACCGGCGCGCATGATGTCAACGGATGCTGCGCCGACCAGACCGCCGAACCCGGCGGCCAGCGCCTGTGCCGCGCCCCAAAGACCCATGCGGGTGCCTTCGCGCGCATCGCGTCCGTCGCTTGCCAGCGCCATCATCGACCCAATCGCAGCAACCGCGAAGACGCCGTTGAAAAAACCAAGACCAACGACAGCCGCCATCAAGGGCGCACCCACGCCGACCTGCCCCAGGAGCGTCAAAGTGACCAGCATCGCAGCCGAGCCAAAGCATCCGCCGATGACCCAGGCGCGCAGCGAGCCGATCTTGAAGCCCGTGGCCATGACGCCCACAAGCACCATGCCCATGAACACACCGCCGTTTTGTGCGCCTGAGAGCGAGGTGGATTGTCCGGGCGTGAAGTCGAACACCAGACCCGCATAGGGTTCCAGGATCAGTTCCTGCATGAAATAGGCGGTCATGGAGAGAAAGACGAAAAGCGTGAAATTGCGTGCTTTGCGTTCGGCCCAGACCTCCGCGAGGCCTTCGCGGAAGGGCATGGGCGCGACTTCGGGGGCCGCGTCCACGCGGGCCTCGATGCCCCAGACGGCGATGCAGGTCAAAACAAACGCGCCGCCGGTGACGATGGCCACGATCTTGAGCAGCAGGGTTGCGGAATAGGGGTCAAGCTGCGCGCCGACGACGCCCGCGGTGATTGCGATACCGGCGATCATCATCAGCCAGGTGATCGTCGCTGCCGCCGCGCGCCGGGTGGGTGCCGTGGCCGTTGCGAGCAAAGCCAGCAGTGAGGTGCCTGAGGCCCCGACGCCGAGGCCGATCAACGCATAGGCGACGACAGACAGCACCATGCCCATGGCAAATTGCGTTTCCATGATGACCACGCCGTAGGCCGCGAGCATTGCACCCGCGGCGAGCGCGGCCATGCCACGGATGATCCAACGCGTTCGATTGCCGCCCGTATCGGACAGAAAGCCCCAGTTGGGCCGCGTGATCTGGATGCCGTAATGCAGCGCCACGAGCAGGCCCGGCAAAACAGCGGGCAGGGCCAGTTCCACCACCATCAGGCGGTTCAGCGTCGAGGTGGTCAGCACGACGATGGCCCCGAGGCACATCTGCACCAGACCCATCCTGACGATGGCAAACCAGCTTAAGGTCATAGCCCGGACCCCATGCTGCGCAGCGCGAAGGCCGTGACCATCATGCCGCTGACATAAAGTAAAACGCCGGTGCCATTATACCAGGGGGCTTTACCCTTGGGGTCCTTGAACAGGACGGTCATGGCCCAAAGCTGCACCAGAACCAGAGCCATGACCGCCGCCGCGTGATAGGGCAGCGCCCAATGGGCGAGCAACAAAATGACCCCGGCCTGCGGGATGGTCATGACGGTGCAAGCGACTTTGGCGGCGCGTTCAGGGCCAAGCGTGACCGGGAGAGAGTTGACGCCCATTTGCCGGTCACCCTCCAAGGCTTTGAAATCATTGAGGGTCATAATGCCATGCGCGCCGATACCATAAAGCAGCGCGACGATGACGATGGGCCAGCCCGGCGCACCCGCGCTCAGCACGGCGGCCCCGGTAAACCACGGCAGGCTTTCATAGCTCAGCCCGACGAGCCCCGGACCCCACCAGCCGGAACGTTTCAGGCGCACGGGTTCCGCGGAATAGGCCCAGGCGGCGAGCACACCGATCACGGTCGCGCCGAAACCCCATGGACCCAACTGCCAACCGACCAGCAAGGACAAGGCGGACATCGCCAGCGCAATCCACAACCCCCATTTGCCGGGGATGCGCCCGGAGGGAATCGGGCGGTCCGGTTCGTTGATGGCATCCACATGACGATCGCACCAATCATTCGCGGCCTGAGACATGCCGCATACGACAGGACCGGCGAGGATGACGCCCAGAATGACAAGCCCCAGATGCGCGGAAGGCGCAACACCCGAAGAGATCACACCGCAGACATAGGCCCACATTGGCGGGAACCACGTGATGGGCTTGATGAGCCGCAGCGCGGCTACGGGTTCGGGAAAACGGCGAGATTGTATTATTGTTGTGACAGTCATGTGTAAACTATGACTGACACTTTGAGTCGACGCAAGAGGGTCAACGAACCGTTAAGGCGAAGCTTCAGCCGTTTTTATTCAGCAGGCTGAATTTGCGCAGCTTCACGTAGAGGCTTTGCCGCGACAGGCCGAGCATTTCCGCTGCCGCCACACGGTTGTTGTTTGTCAGCTCAACCGCGGTTTGTATGCACATCTTCTCAACAACGTCTGTGGTTTCGGCTACAATATCCTTGAGCGAGGCCGATCCGACCAGATCCATCACGTTACGGGCGGATTCCGGGGTCATTTGGTTTTGCGTTTCTGATTGCGGCCGGGCGGCTTCAACGCGGCTGACGTCCCGGATGACACAGCCGATTACGGAAGTATCCGCCGCATCCAGATGGGTCGCTGAAATCTCAACAGTCAGACGTGCGCCCAGATCATTGATCAATTTGGTCGAATACACCCGCATGCGCCTAGATCGTTCAGGCTGATCGGTCAGAACGGAGAGATCAATCTGTCCCCTGACCAGAAAATCCGAAAGGCTCCGGCCGACGACATCGGATTGATGCACGGCACCGACCAGATCAAGAAAGCTCTCGTTGACGGAGGTGATCATGCCCTTGTCGGACATGAACAACATCGAGTCGCTGCCGGAGCGGAACAGATCCAGAGCCTGCGTCGCCGCCGCGTCAGGTGCGTTCGAGACCTCATTGTCCCGAGAGATGCGACACAACAGAACACGCTGCCCACCGGCACGGAAAACCACCGGGCGTACGATCAGATTACCCGAGCCGCGTGACGATCGCAGTGTGACCTGACCACCATCCTCAGAGAGCGTGGCATTCATCAGGCTGTCCATGAGACCGATATTTGAGTGATCCGAGAATTGCTGGGCAAAGCTGCTGCCCTTCAGAGCATCAAGTTTAAGACCAAGCAGAGCCGCTGCGGCCTCATTGGCGTCATCGATCTTGCCCGACTGCACGGGGACAAAAACAACCGCTTCCTGGCAATGGGCCAAAAGCATGCGGAACCGGGCGTCGAATTCACGACGCGCTTCATATCCCTGTTCCAGCGCGATCTGCGCTTGCACGAGCTGTTGTTGTGTCTCTGCGATAGGGCGCAGATCCCTGCCCAAAAGCAGGGCCGCGTTTTCATGCCCGAAGCGGTGGAACGTATAGCGGACGGGGTATTGCCAGACGGCATTGTCGCTGTGGTTCAGTTCCAGAGATTTGCGCGGAACTTCACCGGCCATATAGGCCGCATGCGCCGCTTCGAATTTGGGAACACATTCACGGGTCAGAAAGTCGACGACCGGCCGGCCTTCCCAGTGCTTTAGATTGCCGAATGACTCGCTTTGAGCATTCAGCACGACAGAGAGGATATAACCTTCGGCAGAGATGACCAATGCGATATCCGACGCGGCACCGATGATGCTGCCCAGAAACTCCGGCTCAATCAGTGGAACGGCACCGCTGCTCCAGAAGTTGTTCCCACCGGAAGTCATCTTGGTGCCAAAATTCTGCTGCGTCGCATGCAGGCTGCGGCCGCTGCTTTCGCGCTATTTGAAACCAAATCCACGCCCGTCTGTTCCTCAAGATTTTCCGTATCTCGGGTGATGGCCCCCCCCAGAGCAATCAGGGGATCTCTCGCACCCGCGCGACGGATGGCCCTAACAGTGGCAGATATTGTTGAGAGCGATTCATTGCGCGAACAGGTAATCAGAACAACATCGGGTTGGGTTTCCGTAACACGCGACGTCAGAGTCTCAGGGGTTTCATCAAATGAAATACTCACATCACAGCCGATGCGGCGCAGCTGCGCGGCGACGACATTCACACCCAGGAAATGCTGCTCACCCGGCGGCAAGACGACGATGGCGCGCAAATGTTTGGTGGCAGCATTGCTTTCAAAGTGGGGGTGCAGGACAACCTGATCCAGCAGAGACTGCAAACGCAATGTACCGATGGTCACCGCCGCAAAGCTGATCTTATCCTCGACCCACTTTTGCCCAAGGTCGCGGGCAGCGTTTGGAATATAGATATCCAGAATCGTATCCGCGCTCAGGCCATGGCCGCGCAGCTCAGCGAACATCTGTTTCGCTTCAAATGGGTCTGCGGATAAAACTGAGCACACAAGAAGATCGAGGAGGATCTGACGCGTGCCATCGCTGTTGCGCAATTTCGTTTCATTCAGGGCGGAGATCACACGTCCGGCAAGCACATCAGTAGGTGTCGCAGCGAATTCGCGGCGGTCATACGTCCCTGATTGATCATCTTGCGGCATGTTACCACCTGGGCGAACGGGTTTCTTTGTTCTTATGTGCGGACTACAGCGTCAATTTTGTCGCTGATGGCATCAAACCTCTGCCTAGAACGCCAGAATGTCAAATCAAATTGACATTTTTATGCCGTGCTTCCGCATCAGAGTAGACCTGATTTCCCCAATTTTCGTAATATATTATGATTATCACTGTGTTTTTTGCAAAAAGCCTAAAAAGCAATCGATGAAATCTATGACGTCAATGTGTAAGTTATAGTTGACACTTTTCCGAGAAAACAGCTACCTTCAATCGAGAAGACGGGAGAGGTCATCAGCACGATGCAAAACCAAGCGGTGGAAAAATCCACAACAACAGGTCTCTATACAGCCGAAGAGCGCAAGCGGCGCGATGCGACCGTATGGACGCTCATTCAGGGCGTCTTGGCCCCACTGCAGTTTCTGGTGTTTCTGGTCTCCCTGGCCCTGGTGGTGCGCTACTTATGGAGCGGGCATGGATATGAGGCGGCGACGCTGTCCATTCTGGTCAAGACCGGGTTCCTTTATCTGATAATGATTACCGGCGCGATTTGGGAAAAAGTTGTTTTTGGTCAATACCTTTTCGCCCCTGCCTTCTTTTGGGAAGACGTCTTTTCCTTTGCCGTGATCGCGCTGCACACAGCCTATGTCTGGGCGTTGTTTGCAGGTATGCTCGCGCCCTATTCGCTGATGCTTTTGGCGCTCGCAGCTTACGCGGCCTATATCATCAATGCTGCGCAATTCATCTTGAAATTACGCGCTGCGCGACTCCAGGCGCAAGGGCTTCAGTACCAATCCGGGGAGGTCAGCGTATGACTGAATTGCCGCGTCTTCCCGTCTCCGGCGGATGCCGGGATGAACCGATTCTCAAGCAGCGTGGACAGCGTGAGGTTTTCTGCGGTCTGACGGGAATCATCTGGTTGCACCGTAAGATGCAGGATGCGTTTTTCCTCGTGATCGGCAGCCGCACCTGCGCGCATCTGCTGCAATCCGCAGCGGGCGTGATGATTTTTGCCGAACCGCGTTTTGGAACAGCGATTCTCGAGGAAACTGATCTTGCCGGTTTGGCGGATGCACAGGCGGAACTCGACAAGGTCGTTGATCAACTCCTCGCGCGCCGTACGGACATCAAACAGTTGTTCCTCGTAGGCTCTTGTCCTTCGGAAGTCATCAAGCTGGACCTGTCGCGCGCGGCTGAGCGCATGACGGAACGTTATGCCCCCTCGGTGCGTGTGCTGAATTTCTCCGGTTCGGGCATTGAAACCACCTTTACCCAAGGCGAAGACGCCTGTCTGGCCTCCATGGTGCCGGTTTTGCCCAAAACCGACACGCGTCAACTGATGCTGGTCGGCGCTTTGCCGGATGTTGTCGAGGAACAGGCGGTGTCGCTGCTCTCTGAGATGGGGATCAGCCCGATCAAAGTGCTGCCCGCCCCCCGCTCGGATATTGATCTGGGCGTTGGCGACAACACCGTTTTTGCGCTCACGCAGCCGTTTTTGGGTGACACGCACGCCGCCCTCGAGCGTCGTGGCGCGCGGCATCTGCCTGCCCCGTTTCCCTTTGGTGAAGAGGGCACAACCGCTTGGCTTCGCGCCATCGCTGATGAATTTGAAGTTGATGCCGAAACATTCGAACGTGTAACAGCAGCACCCCGCGCACGGGCCCGCAAAGCCATCGCCCAGGCGTCAGAGGCCCTAAACGGTAAATCTATCTTCTTCTTCCCGGACAGCCAATTGGAAATCCCTCTGGCGCGTTTCCTGACCCGTGAATGCGGTATGACCGCCATCGAGGTGGGTGCGCCTTTCATCCACAAGAGTATTGTCGGGCCAGACCTCGATATGCTCGCCCAAGGCCCAACCCTCTCCGAGGGGCAGGATGTTGATCTGCAACTCGACCGGTGCCGCGCCGCCCGCCCCGACCTGACGGTTTGCGGCCTTGGCCTCGCCAATCCGCTCGAAGCCGATGGTCTGGCCACCAAATGGGCCATCGAACTTGTCTTCACCCCAGTGCATTTCTTCGAACAAGCGGGCGATCTCGCAGGCCTTTTCTCTCGCCCGGTCCGCCGCGCCGATCTCCTGAAACTGGAGGCCGCCGAATGATCTTTCATCGTTCTGAAAATATGCAAATGGATCAGTTGCCATGAAGCTGACGGTTTGGACATATGAGGGCCCGCCCCATGTCGGCGCGATGCGCGTTGCCACTGGCATGAAAGGGTTGCATTACGTTCTGCATGCGCCACAGGGCGATACCTATGCGGATCTGCTCTTCACCATGATCGAGCGGCGCGACCACCGTCCGCCGGTCACATATACAACATTTCAGGCGCGTGATCTTGGCTCTGACACGGCCAACCTGTTCAAAACTTCCCTGCTGGACGCCTATGAGCGCTTCAAGCCCGAAGCTCTGATCGTTGGTGCTTCCTGTACCGCCGAACTCATCCAGGATGATCCCGGCGGCATGGCCGAAACCATGGACATCCCCGTGCCGGTGATCCCGCTGGAACTGCCAAGCTATCAGCGCAAGGAGAATTTTGGCGCGGATGAGACCTTCTTTCAGATCGTGCGCGCGCTTGCCAAACCGATGGAGCGCACAGCACAGATCAGCTGCAACCTGATCGGCCCCACCGCGCTTGGTTTTCGTCACCGCGACGACATCACCGAACTGACCTCCCTGCTATCGGACATGGGCATCAGCGTGAATGTTGTTGCCCCGATGACCTCTTCCCCGACGGATATCAAACGCATGGGGGCCGCGCATTTCAACGTGCTGATGTACCCTGAAACGGCTGAGACCGCCGCGCGCTGGATGGAGCGGGAATTGGGTCAGCCGTTCACTAAAATCGTGCCGATCGGCGTTGGTGCCACGCGCGATTTCGTCAAGGAAGTGGCCGAGATCACAGGCGTCAAACCCTACCTCGATGACAGCCGGTTGCGCCTGCCGTGGTATTCGAAATCCGTTGACAGCACCTATTTGACCGGCAAACGCGTGTTCCTCTTTGGGGATGGCACCCATGTCGCCACCGCCGCCCGCATCGCGCGCGATGAGATGGGTTTCGAAGTCGTCGGCATGGGCTGTTACAACCGGGAAATGGCGCGTCCGTTGCGCGCGCTGGCCAAGGAATATGGCGTCGAGGCGCTGATCAGTGATGACTATCTCGAAGTCGAGCGCGTGATCGAAGCGTTGCAGCCCGAAATGATTCTCGGCACCCAGATGGAACGTCACATCGGCAAGCGTCTGGGCATTCCCTGCGCCGTGATTTCCGCGCCCGTCCACGTACAGGATTTCCCCGCCCGCTATTCCCCGCAAATGGGGATCGAGGGCGCGAATGTCATCTTTGATACTTGGGTCCATCCGCTGGTCATGGGCCTCGAAGAGCACCTGTTGCACATGTTCCGCGACGATTTCGAATTCAACGATGCCGCTGGCCCGTCCCATCACGGTGGTCATGCGGCCAAACCTGCTGCGGACCAAACGCCGGCCCCCGAAACCAACACGCCCGTGGATGCCGCCATCTGGTTGGAAGCGGCCGAAAAAGAACTCAAGAAAATCCCGTTTTTTGTACGCGGCAAGGCGCGCAGAAACACCGAAACCTACGCATCGCTAAAAGGCGTCAGTGAGATCAGCGTAGATACTCTTTATGAGGCAAAGGCACATTATGCGCGATGAAACCCGGATAAACGGAGACCGCTTGCCCGGTTACCGCGTCGTGATTCTGACGCTGGACAGTCATGCGGCGGGTCCGGCGATGCGCGCCATGGGCAAACTGGCGCAGGACTATCCCGGTCTTTCCCTGTCAATCCATGCGGCGGCCGAATGGGGCGAAACCCCCGGTACGTTTGAGGCTGCGCGCGATGCGATTGAGACGGGTGACATCATCATCTCGAACCTGTTGTTCCTCGAAGAGCATGTCGCGCGTATCCTTCCAGCACTGGAAGCGCGGCGAGATCATTGTGACGCGATGATCGGCGTGATTGCGGATGCGGCCATTGTGAAACTGACCCGCATGGGCTCGCTCGACATGATGGCACCGCAATCGGGCACCATGAAACTGATGAAGAAGCTGCGCGGCTCCTCTAAACCCTCAAGCTCTTCGGGTGCCGATAAAATGGCGCTGCTGCGCCGTTTGCCCAAGATCCTGCGGTTTATCCCCGGCAAAAGCCAGGATTTGCGCGCCTGGTTTCTGACCATGCAATATTGGCTGGGCGGATCGGATGACAACGTCGAGGCGATGGTGCGCTTCCTGCTCAACCGCTATGCGACCAAAACCACCTGGGATCTGAGCGCGGATGCCGCAGCACCCATCGAATACCCCGACGCCGGGCTCTATCACCCCGATCTGCCGGGCCGCATAACAACCGATGCCACCGCCGTGCCTGCACCGGAAGGCGCGACCATGACGGTCGGATTGCTGATGATGCGCTCCTATGTGCTGTCCTCGGATACGGCACATTATGACGCGGTCATTCGCGCGTTCGAGGTCCGCGGCATGAAGGTTCTGGCCGGTTTTGCCGGGGGCCTTGATGGTCGCCCTGCTATTGACGCATATTTCCGCGACAAACAGGGGGTCAAGATTGACGCGCTGGTGTCGCTGACAGGCTTCTCCCTGGTGGGCGGGCCTGCCTATAATGACAACGTTTCCGCGATTGAGGTGCTGGCGGATCTTGATGTGCCCTATATCGCCGCTCATCCGCTGGAATTTCAGACCCTGGCGCAATGGGCCTGTTCCGAACAGGGTCTTGGGCCAATTGAAACCACCATGCTCATCGCGTTGCCCGAACTTGACGGTGCAACGAATCCCACCGTTTTTGCGGGGCGTCACGGGACCGAGGGCTGCCAGGGCTGTACGCATCAATGCGCCTGTGTCTCTGACAGCAAGGCAATGGCACCCTGTATCGAACGTATCGAGAGTCTGGCGGAAAAAACGCTCCGGTTGGCGCAGCTGCGCCGCAAGGAAAACGCTGCCAAAAAGGTTGGCATCGTTCTTTTTGGTTTCCCGCCCAATGCGGGGGCCGTTGGAACTGCGGCTTATCTGAGCGTATTTGAAAGCCTTTTCAATACGTTGAACCACATGAAAGCAGAGGGTTACGACGTCGTTGTTCCCGAAACTGTTGATGATCTGCGCGAGGAAGTGCTCAAAGGCAACGCCGCACAATACGGCCAGGAGGCCAATGTCGCCGCCCATGTGAGCGCCGATACGATTGTGAAAACTTCAACCCATCTGGCCGCCATCGAGGCGGTCTGGGGACCGGCCCCCGGTCGTGTTCAATCGGATGGGCGCGGCGTTTTTGTCTTGGGCAAACAGTTCGGTAATGTGTTCGTTGGGGTGCAACCCACGTTCGGCTATGAGGGTGACCCGATGCGGTTGCTCTTTGAGAAGGGCTTTGCCCCCACGCATGCCTTTGCGACCTTCTATTTGTGGCTGCGCAACACGCTTGAAGCCGACGTGATCCTGCATTTCGGCATGCATGGCGCGCTTGAATTCATGCCCGGCAAGCAGACCGGCATGGGCGCGCGAGACTGGCCGGATCGGTTGATCGGCGAGATGCCAAACGTCTATCTCTACGCCTCCAACAACCCCTCTGAGGCGAGCCTTGCCAAGCGCCGCTCGGGGGCTGTGACCATTACCCATATGACGCCACCGCTGGCTGCATCGGGTCTCTATAAAGGTATGGCCGACCTCAAGGACAGCCTGACGCGCTGGCGCGGATTGACGCCGGATGCGGTTGAGCGTGCAGAGCTTGAAACTCTGATTTCCGAACAAGCCGAGGCCGTTGATATGGGAGGCATCACGCCGGACCAGCTTTGGCTCAAACTGCTCGAAACCGAGGATGCGTTGATCCCGGATGGGCTGCACATCGTTGGCCAGAAAATCAGCGATGCGGCGCGGGCGGAATACCTCGACATCATGGACCACGCGAATGCCGAAACGAAGGCGCGCGTAAATCAGATGTTGCAGGAAGAAACCGAACTCGACGCCATTTGCCGCGCATTATCGGGTCATTATATCAAGCCGGTGCCGGGTGGTGATCTCATCCGTTCCGCTGACGTCTTGCCCACCGGGCGCAATATTCACGCCTTTGATCCCTTCCGGATGCCGACGGCCTTTGCTTGTCAGGACGGCGCGAAACAGGCGCAATTGTTGCTGGATACGCATAAGACGATGCCGCGCACGGTGGCTTTGGTACTTTGGGGCAGCGATAATATCAAATCGGACGGCGGGCCGATTGCACAGGCGCTGGCCCTCATGGGGTGTGCGCCGCGCTTTGACAGTTTTGGGCGGATTTCCGGTGCGGATCTGATCCCGCTGGCCCAATTGGGGCGCCCGCGCATTGACGTGATCATGACGCTTTCGGGCATTTTCCGCGATCTGCTGCCGCTGCAAACCCGCATGCTGGCCGAGGCCGCGCTTAAATGCGCGCAAGCCGACGAACCGCTGGAACAAAACTTCATCCGTGCCCATGCCGTGGCTTACTGTGAAAAAACCGGCTGCGAGATGCAGGAAGCTGCCCTGCGGGTCTTCTCAAACGCCGAAGGTGCCTACGGTTCCAACGTCAATGCGCTGGTGGACAGTTCCGCCTTTGGCGATGAGGATGAATTGGCCGATGCTTATGAGGCGCGCAAGAGTTTCGCCTATGGCACGGACGGCAAGGCCTCCGCGAATGCCGCGCTGTTGCAATCGACGCTGGCCGAAGTGGATGTGGCCTATCAGAACCTCGAATCCGTCGAACTGGGTGTGACCACGGTTGATCATTATTTCGACACGCTGGGTGGGATCGCCCGCGCCGTCAAACGTGCCAAAGGGTCGGACGCCGCTGTGTACATCGGCGATCAGACACGCGGCGCGGGCAAGGTCCGCACGCTCAAGGATCAGGTCGCACTGGAAACACGTTCGCGCAGCCTGAACCCGAAATTCTTTGAGGGCCTGCTCAAGCATGGCTCGGAAGGGGTGCGCCAGATCGAGGCCACCGTGACCAATACGATGGGCTGGTCGGCGACCACAGGTCAGGTTGACCCTTGGGTGTACCAGCGCATTTCCGAGACCTTCGTACTGGACGCAGAAATGCGCCAGCGCCTTGCCGATCTCAATCCGACCGCCTCCAGCCGCATGGCGAACCGCCTGCTGGAAGCCAATGACCGCAATTACTGGTCCCCCGACGCCGATACGCTGGCCGCCTTGCAAGAGGCTGCCGACGCGCTGGAAGACCAATTGGAAGGGATCGCAGCACAATGACCCCTTTCGCGATAGACGACCAAACCCAAGGGGTGTGCGCCCCTTTGAAAGGAAACTGATATGAGCCCATTGGATAGAACACCTCCCTCCCTGCGGGGTCAGGATGGCGAAGGATCCGTGCAAGTGCATCAGGATGACGCCGCTAAAATCGAAGGGGCCAAGGTCTTTTCGGTCTATGGCAAGGGTGGCATTGGCAAATCGACCACCTCCTCGAACCTGTCCGCCGCCTTTTCAATGCTGGGCAAACGCGTTTTGCAGATCGGCTGTGATCCCAAGCATGACAGCACCTTTACCCTGACCGGCACGCTGGTGCCCACGGTGATCGACATCCTCAAAGAGGTCGATTTCCACCCCGAAGAGCTGCGCGCCGAAGATTTCGTATTTGAAGGCTTCAACGGTGTGAAATGCGTCGAGGCCGGTGGCCCGCCTGCGGGCACGGGTTGTGGTGGCTATGTGGTTGGCCAGACGGTCAAACTCCTGAAACAGCACCACATGTTAGAGGACACCGACGTGGTGATCTTTGATGTTCTGGGCGATGTGGTGTGTGGTGGTTTTGCCGCACCCTTGCAGCATGCAGACCGGGCGTTGATCGTCACGGCCAATGATTTCGACAGCATCTATGCGATGAACCGGATCATTGCCGCCGTGCAGGCCAAATCGGTGAACTACAAAGTGCGTCTGGCGGGCTGTGTCGCCAACCGCTCCAAGGACACCGACGAGGTGGATCGTTATTGCCGCACGGTGGGTTTCAACCGCATCGCGCATATGCCCGATCTGGATGCCATCCGCCGGTCGCGTCTGAAGAAAAAGACGCTCTTTGAAATGCCCGATGACGAAGAAGTCGTACAGGTGCGCAAGGAATATATCCGTCTGGCCGAAACGCTCTGGAACGGCACCGAACCATTGGCCCCGGCACCCCTGCCGGACCGTGAAATCTTTGAATTGCTTGGGTTTGATTGATGCGTGACGACGTGAGTTTTGCCACATTGAGCGATATACCGGAGCCTGCACGGCCCCGGTATGATGCGACACGTGACCGGGTTGAAACCTATTTCGACAAGACTGCGACCCGCACGTGGGAGCGGCTGACCTCTGATGCGCCGGTCTCGAAAATACGCGAAACTGTGCGACGCGGGCGTGATGAGATGCGCGCTTTGATGTTGAGCCGGTTGCCTGCGGACCTCTCGGGTCAGCGCGTGCTGGATGCCGGCTGCGGTGCCGGTCAGATGACGGCGGAGTTGGCGGCGCGCGGGGCTGAGGTGCTGGCGATTGATATCTCGCCCTCGCTGGTGGAGATCGCCGAGCGGCGCCTGCCAGATGAGCGCCGTGCCCAGGTGACATTTACATCCGGCGATATGCTGAGCCCGGAGCTGGGTCATTTCGATCATGTGATCGCGATGGACAGCCTGATTTATTATGATGCGGCGGATATCGCCAATGCCCTGTTTGGGCTGGAAAAACGTACCAGTTCCACGATTGTATTCACCGTCGCGCCGCGCACGCGGATGTTGATGGCGATGTGGTATGCGGGCAAGCTTTTCCCCCGCTCGGATCGCAGCCCGGTGATGATCCCGCATGCACATGCCCCACTGACGCGCGCCGCAGAGGCGCAAGGCCTGCGCGGACAGGTACAACCGGTGGATCGTGTGTCTTCCGGCTTTTACATCTCGCAAGCGATGGAGGTGCGCACGCAATGAGTGCGATTGCATCAGGTCTGAAACGCTTGTCCCTGAGCGCCTTGCCGTTTTCGGACGTGGCCAGCGAAGGGCTGCCGCTCTCGCAACTGCTGCGCTTGTCGCTGTTCCAGATTTCGGTCGGCATGGCGTCGGTCCTGCTGCTGGGCACGCTGAACCGGGTGATGATCGTCGAGCTCAGCGTGGCCGCGATGATCGTCGCGGTGATGATCGCGCTGCCGGTGCTGATCGCGCCCTTCCGTACGTTGCTGGGCTTTCGCTCGGATACCCACCGCTCGGCCATTGGCTGGAAGCGCGTGCCCTACATCTGGTTCGGCTCGCTCTGGCAATTTGGCGGGTTGGCGATCATGCCCTCCGCGCTGCTTGTTCTGGGGGGTGACGTCTATATCAAGGTGCCCTTTGCGGGAGAAGTGCTGGCGGCACTTGCCTTCCTGATGACCGGTCTGGGCATGCATATGACCCAAACCGCAGGACTGGCGCTTGCCTCTGATCGCGCCACGGATGAAACCCGCCCGCGCGTTGTCGCGCTGCTCTATGTTATGTTCCTGGTGGGCATGGGGATCTCCTCGCTGATCATCGGATTTCTGCTGCGCGATTTCACCTCAATCAAACTCATTCAGGTGGTGCAGGCCACGGCCGTTGTCACCATCGTGCTGAACCTCATCGCGCTCTGGAAACAGGAAAGCCTGCAACCGATGAGCCGCGAAGAGCGCGCCGCCCCGCGCCCGCGTTTTGCCGATGCCTGGAATGATTTCATGGCCGGTGGGCAGGCCGGGCGCCTTTTGGCCTGCATCTTTGTGGGTACCATGGCGTTCAACATGCAGGATGTTTTGCTGGAACCTTACGGCGGTGAAATTCTCGGTCTTTCGGTGTCTTCAACGACCCTGCTGACCGCGATGTGGTCGCTGGGCGCGCTTGCAGGTTTCGCCCTGGCTGGCAAACGTCTGGCCTCGGGGTCGAATTCCTTCCGCCTCGCGGCCGGGGGAATTCTGGCCGGGGTTTGTGCTTTCTCCATTGTCATTTTTGCCGCTCCGATGAATTCGCCGCAGCTCTTCTTTGCGGGTGCGGGTCTTATCGGGTTCGGTGGCGGCTTATTCGCCGTGGCGACCCTCACGGCCTGCATGACCTTGCCGGAAACTTCAAAGGCCGGGCGCGGTCTCGCGCTTGGCGCATGGGGCGCGGCGCAGGCGACGGCGGCTGGTTTGTCCATCGCCATTGGTGGCTCCATGCGCGATTGGGTCGATTCCATCGCCATGTCCGGTGCCTGGGGCGAAGGCATGGTTTCGCCCGCCGTTGGTTATTCTTTTGTCTATCACACTGAGATTGGCCTGCTTTTCGTCACGCTTATCATCCTTGGCCCGCTGGTACGCCATGCAGGCCCCTCGACTTCACCGCAAAACGGCAATCGCCCGATGGGCCTTGCCGACTTCCCAACATGACCCCGTTTCAGGAGGAAACGTTATGACTGGAACATTCTTTGGCGAATTTGATCTGGCGAGCCTGTCGCTCTGGCTCTTTTACGCATTCTTCGCGATCCTGATCATTTACATCCAGCGCGAAAATATGCGCGAAGGCTACCCGCTGGAAGACGATGAGGGCAATAAGTCCTCCAATCCCAGCATGTGGCCCATCCCGAGCGACAAGACCTTCAAACTGCCCCACGGGCGCGGTGAAGTCAGCGTTCCCAGCGGTCAGACCCCCGAGCGCGAGAACATCCCGATGAAGCGTGTCGGTTCCGGCAACGGTTTCCCGCTGGAACCCACGGGCGATCCGATGCTGGACGGTGTTGGCCCCGCCTCATGGGCCCCGCGCAAGGATCACCCCGAACTTGATGGCCATGGTCATCCAAAAATCGTGCCGATGGCTGGAACCGAAGGGTTCCATGTTGCCGCGGGCCGTGATCCGCGTGGCTTGCCGGTCGTCGCAGGAGACGGTGAGATTGTCGGCAAGATCGTCGATATGTGGCTTGATGAGCCGGAACAGCTGGTGCGCTATCTCGAGTTGGAACTGGACAGCAAATGGGGCACCGGGACGCGCCTGATGCCCATGACCTTTGCCCGTATTCGCCGCGACAAGGTCGATGTGTTGGCGCTTTTTGGCAAGCATTTTGCCACCATCCCGACGATTGCCAGCCCGCGTCAGGTGACGCTGCTCGAAGAGGATAAGATCTCCGGGTATTACGGTGGCGGCAAACTTTATGCCGGCACGCGTGCCGATCCGAAACTCTGAACCGATCCAACGCGCGCGGCGGTGCCTAAGCCCACCGCGCGCATCCAAACCGTAACAGCAAAAGGGGATACTCGCCATGTCTCAGACGCATAAACCACAGGCCTACGGGCATGACGATTTTGAAATCGAACCCATCGAGGGGCTGCCTGCTGAACCGCCCAAGGGGGAGCAGATCCTCTGGCAGGGCCGCCCTGACTGGTGGGCGCTCTCCATCGAGGCGCTCAACCTGAAATGGGTGGCGGGCTATTTCGCCTTGCTCGCGATCTGGCGGTTCGTCTCTGTTGTCGATCTGATGCCGCTGGGGCAAGCTATTGGCTCCGCCGTGCCCTTCGTGATTCTGGGCGCTGTTGTCTGTGGCATGCTGATGCTGGTGGCCTATGTGCAGGCGCGCGCAACAATGTATACGGTGACGGATGCGCGCGTCGTGCTGCGCATCGGGGCGGCGCTGACCGTGACGCTCAACGTGCCTTATACGCAAATCAACAACGCGATGCTCGACCTGCGCAAACGCGGCACCGGCACGATTGCGCTCGATACAATGGGCGACACGCGCCTGAGCTACCTTGTGTGCTGGCCCCATGCGCGTCCCTGGCATTTCAAAGAAGCGCAACCCGCCCTGCGCTGTATCCCGGAAGCTGAAAAGGTCGCGGCCCTGTTATCTGAGGCCGCAGAAGCGCGCATCTCCATCCCCAAGGTCGCGCGTCCGATCACCCAAACCGCAGTCGCGGCGGAGTAGAGGCCATGTCCATGCAAACCCAGCCCCGCATCCACGCCCAGCCCGAAGATCTGGTGCCTCGCTTTCTGGTCCGTATCATGTTTGGTCTCGTCGCTTGTGTTCTGATGATCGTTGTTTTCGCCAGTGTGACGGACCGGCCGATCCAGAATGCGCCTCCTGTGGCGGAGGTCATCCGCGAACGGGCTATTTTCCTGCATGGTGACATGTCCGGAGCTGCGCGCGTATTGGACGCCAATGGCACGCTGATCGCCGATTTGAACGCGGAAGAAGGCGGATTTGTCGCGGGTGTGCAGCGCGTTATTGAGCGCGAACGCGGCAAGATAAAGGCTGACACAAGCGCCCCTGTTCTATTACAGTTGAGAGAGGGCAATCGCCTGTCTCTTTTCGACCCCGTCACCGGATGGTCTGCCGAGCTTATGGGCTTCGGTGCCTCCAACTCCCGCGTCTTCGCCAGACTGCTGGACCAACCTTAATCCCTACGGAAGGAAGCCACCCATGGGACTACTTACGAAAGACTTCGAGCGTGCGCCTTGCACTGTCGAAATCAGCCACAAGTTCGAAAGCCTGCATGCGCATGTGCGTTTCAATAACGGTGCCGTCATCTATCCAGGTGACGAAGTGCAAGTGCACGGCGATGAAATCATGGCCCCCTTCGGAGAAATCGTCTCTGAGGAGCGCGAGGCCACGATCATCCGCGCCAGTAAACTCGAACAGCTCTGGACCCGCCTCACGGGCGATTTCGAAGTCATGGAACTTTGCGAATTTTCCTTCTCTGAGGAGGTCAAACTATGAACGTCCAAACCCCCCGCGCCGCTGATGTCAAAGAGGCGAAAGTCAAACATACCTCCGAGATCACCGATGCCGAAGAGAGCCTGAAGGTTCAGGAAGCGCAATCGGTCCTTGATAGTGTTTCCGCGACCGAAGTGGCCATGCAAAACACATTGCTGACCCCGCGTTTTTACACCACGGATTTCGACGAGATGGACGCGATTGACGTCACCCCCGTGCGCGAAGACTGGGACAAGCTGATCGCGCAGATGGTCAACGATCCCAACAAGGGCCATTTCAAGAAAAACGAAGATTGGGACCATGTGGATTGGGACGGGATGGAGCCCGGCCTGAAAAAGGAGTTCATCGATTTCCTGATTTCCTCCTGTACCGCCGAATTCTCGGGCTGTGTTCTCTATAAGGAAATGAAACGGCGCGGGAACAACAAGGACATCACGCAGTTGTTCCAATTGATGGCCCGCGATGAGGCCCGCCACGCCGGGTTCATCAATGATGCGCTGCGCGAAGCCGGTGTTGCGGTGAACCTGGGGTTCTTGACGCAGAAGAAGAAATACACCTACTTCCGACCAAAGTTTATCTATTACGCGACCTATCTCTCTGAGAAGATCGGTTATGCGCGTTACATCACCATTTTCCGCCACCTCGAGGCGCACCCGGAGCATCGCTTCCACCCCATTTTCAAGTGGTTTGAGGAATGGTGCAACGATGAGTTCAGCCACGGCGAGGCTTTCGCATTGCTGATGAAAACCGATCCGAAACTGACCAGCGGGATCAACGTCTATTGGATCAAATTCTTCCTCACGGCGGTTTATTCCACGATGTATGTGCGTGATCACCAACGTCCCAAATTCCACGCCGCCTTGGGGGTTGATCCTGATTGGTACGCCCATGAGGTGTTCACCAAGACCTCCGAGCTGACCAAGCAGATTTATCCGATCACGCTCGATATCGAACACCCCCGCTGGCAGCGCGGGTTGGAGAAGATGCAAAAGGCCAACGCCGATCTGGCACAGGCCAAGGAAGACGGACGTTTCTTTGCCAAAATCGGTGCACAGGCGCGTGCGGTTTCTGCGTTCATCTCGCTGATCACCATCCCGGCGAAAAAGCATGCCATACCGACCGAAACCCTGATGCAGCCGGCCTATTGAAAATGACGATCCTGTCCGCATCCCTTCTGGCCTTGTTTGTCTGGTGGTTCTCCACCGGCATCATTCTTATGTCTGTGAAATATGCGGATCGGCGCGGCGCTGGTGCGGGCCTCAACACCGTGATCCTCGGCCTGCCGATGCTGATCCTCGGCCTCTGGGGCTTCTGGATCAGCCTTTCGGACACCTCCACGACCGGGGCCTGCATCGCCTTTCTGGCGGCCCTTGGCATCTGGGGATGGATCGAACTGGCATTCCTGACGGGCGTCATCACCGGCCCCAATACCTATCCCCTGCCGCCTAAAACGCCCGAATGGGAACGTTTCATACGCGCCTGGGGCACGCTGGCCTATCACGAAATGCTGCTTGTCGCCACGCTGATCGCGCTCTTCATGATCGGCTGGGATGCCCCCAATACCTTTGGTGTCTGGACCTTTGCCGTGCTGTTTTTTGCGCGCATCTCGGCCAAGCTGAACCTCTTTTTCGGGGTACCTAGGATCAACGTTGATTTCCTCCCCTCCGCCCTGATACATCTTGCGACTTACTTCCGGATCAGAGCCATGAACTGGCTGTTTCCGTTTTCGGTCAGTGCGCTGACCTTTGCGACCGCCTGCTGGTTGGAGCGGATACACGGCGCAACAAATGACGGCCAGATCATTGGCTTTACGCTGCTGACCGCCATCACGGCGCTGGCACTTCTCGAACACTGGGTGATGGTTCTGCCGATCCCGGATGAAAAACTATGGCGCTGGATGCTTCCCGCGCCCAAACAATCCACACCAAAAACAACACCACTCGAACACCAAGGGGGACATCATGGACTTTGATGCACTGTTCCAGGCACAACTCAATGAGTTGAAGGACGACGGAAACTATAGAATATTCGCAGAGCTTGAACGCAAGGCCGGTGCCTTTCCGTCAGCCAAATGTCACGATGAAGACAGTCCCGATCAGGTCACCGTTTGGTGTTCCAATGATTATCTGGGGATGGGGCAACATCCGGATGTGATCCGCTCCATGAAGGAGACGATTGACAATTGTGGTGCCGGTGCCGGTGGCACGCGCAACATCTCCGGGACCAACCACAATCACAAACTGCTGGAAGCCGAACTGGCCGACCTGCATGGCAAAGAGCAAGCACTGCTTTTTACCTCCGGTTATGTCTCGAACTGGGCCGCGCTCAGCACGCTGGGCGCACGGATCCCCGATTGTGTGATCGTCTCGGACGAGTTGAACCACGCCTCGATGATCGAAGGCATCCGCCATTCGCGCGCCAATAAGGTGCTGTGGCGTCACAATGACCCTGAAGATTTGGATCGTAAACTCTCGGCTTTGCCCGCGAATGCGCCAAAGATCGTTGCGTTTGAATCGGTCTATTCAATGGATGGTGATATCTGCCCCATGCAGGAAATCATCGAGGTCGCCGAAAAACACGGGGCGATGACCTACTTGGATGAGGTCCATGCCGTTGGCCTTTATGGCCCGCGTGGTGGCGGTGTTTCCGAGCGCGAAGGGCTTGCGGATCGTATCACCCTCATTGAGGGGACGCTCGGCAAGGCTTACGGCGTCATGGGCGGGTATATCACCGGCTCCGAGGCGCTGTGCGATTTCATCCGCTCCTTTGCCTCCGGGTTCATCTTTACCACGGCACTGCCCCCGGCTGTGGCCGCGGCAGCGCAGACCTCGATCCAGCATCTCAAGACATCTGATGTTGAACGCAAACTGCAACAGCAACGCGTCGCCTATCTGCGCAAGCGTCTGGATCAGGAAGGCATCCCGCATCTGGACAATCCAAGCCACATCATTCCCGTGATGATCAAGGATCCGGTGAAATGCCGCATGATCGCGGATTACCTGATGCAGCAATACGGCATTTACGTGCAGCCGATCAACTATCCGACGGTGCCAAAAGGGACCGAACGGTTGCGCTTCACGCCCTCCCCGATGCATAGCATTGATGACATCGAACATCTTGTTCTGGCGCTCAAAGAGCTTTGGAAACAATGCGCAATTTCCCACGCAGTCGCGTAAAGTTGCGGCAATGTGACTGTTGACTTTCGTCGTTATCTCCTACGTTGTAACGCAAGCAACTAAGGAGATAACGATGATACGTACATTTGCAGCCATCATAGCAATCAGCTTTGCCGCCCCTGTATTTGCAGCCGGTGACGCCGCCGAAGGCGAGAAGACATTCAACAAGTGCAAGTCCTGCCACATGATCGTCGCGGACGATGGCACGGAGATCGTAAAAGGCGGCAAGACCGGCCCCAACCTTTACGGTGTAATTGGTCGCACGGCGGGCTCGGCTGACTTCAAATACGGCGATGATTTGGTCGCTGCTGGCGAAGCAGGCCTGGTGTGGGACGAAGCGACGCTGGCCACCTATATCGCGGACCCGCGCGACTTCCTGCGCACGACGCTGGATGACAAGAAGGCCAAATCACGTATGGCATTCAAGCTCAAAAAGGGTGGCGAAGACGTCGCGGCCTACCTGGCATCGGTCGGCCCACAGAGTTGATCCTCGAAGGTTAAGCAAAAAGCCGTCGCTCCTTGGAGCGGCGGCTTTTTCGTGGGATGGCCTGAGGTCAATTGTCCCGGATATCGGGCTGGTGACCAAACCCGATTGCCAAGCGGTTCCAAGCATTCATCTGCGCGATAATGAGCGTCAAATCGACGATTTCGGCATCCGTGAACTGCGCTTGCAAGTTGTGAAAAAGAACGTCTGGCGCGCCCTTGTCGGACACCAGCGTCAGGGCTTCGGCCCAGCCAAGGGCAGCCTTTTCGCTGGTCGTATATAACGGCCCCTCGCGCCAAACCGTCAGACAATCGAGCCTTTGTTGGGTTTCGCCCGCCGCGCGCGCCTCGGTCGTGTGGAGGTCAACACAATAGGCGCACCCGTTGATCTGAGAGACGCGCAACTCAACCATCGCCCTGAGCCTGTGATCAATCGCGGTGATATCTTTCTTGGCTTTGGCCATGCCGGCAATCGCAGCGGCGTTGATGGCCATATAGTTCAATCGCTCAATCATCTGCTTTCTCCAATCTAATCTGCGGTGGGCGTCCTTTATAAATGGGGATTTTGGAGCAGTGGCACGCGCCAGAACGGCATTTCCAGCTTAGGGGTATATCACTTCAAATCGCCAAGAAATTCCAGAATATGGGCGGCGACGGTGCCCGGTGCTTCCTCGTGAACCAGATGGCCATTGCTTGCAATCTCAACCAAACGCGCATCCGGCATCCGCTGCGCGGCGGTCCTGGCAACCTTGGGCGGGACGGCCTTGTCGTTTTCACCGACAATGAAAAGGGTCCGCGCCTGCAGGGTCTCAATCCGCCTGGACAGTGGGATAAGGTCCCATTGCGACATCATTAAAAGGGTTGCATCAACGTGGTTTCGATCCGCCACCAACCTGCGATAAAGATCCAGACCTTCTGCATCAAGGGTGGAGCCCGTACCTGTAATCAACGCCGCGATCCGAGCAGGGTTGGCGGAGGCCGCCGAGAAGAAACGCGCGCTGAAGGGCAGGGCTGCGAGCATCTTGGCGATGACGGGAAACAGCACGCCCGCAATGCCGTCGAACGTGTCCAGCGCGGGGTTGATCCCGATGATCAAAGGCGCAAGGCCCTGCGCGTCCGAGAGGTTTTGCGATAGTTCAAGAGCCAGCGCCCCTCCGGCGGAATGACCGATAATGGCGCGGGGTTTCCAGCCTTGTTGCATACACAGCTTGGCGATATCCGTCGCCATAACGTCCAACCCGCAGCGATGCCGGGCGCCAAGCTGGGTAAACCCCTGGCCGGGCAGGTCAATTGCGACCACATGATGGGACCGGGCCAAAAGCGGTATCAGCGCACGGAAGGAATGTGTGCTGCCGCCGGCACCATGCAGCAATAAAATCGTGGGTCCGTTACCGGTTTCCTGCACATGCCAGCGATGCGGTGCGCATAGGATTTGCTGCGAGATATCCGCATTCGGCCAATCCGGGGGTGCGGGCCAGCGCATGTTTTATGCCTCCAAAGCGGCGCTTACGGCACCCGTCAGGGTCTGCGCCGTGGCGCGCGGCAGAGCAAGATACTGACCATCACAGTGACCCGCCAATGTGCGCAGGCTCATCTGGGGCCGCACGGACATATCAATAACCAGCGTGCGCGCGCCCTGGGACCGGATCATCCGGGCCATTTGCTCGGCATCCTCGCCCGCCCGCGCGCGATTTGGCGTGCCATCCAGCGCAACATTCGCCCGCCCATCGGTGAGTACGATAATGGTCGGGGTCAACCCTTTACTGCGGCTCTGGGCGGCCAGAAGGGCGGCGGTTTGCAGGCCGACCGCGAGCGGTGTGCCGCCCCCACCGGGCAGGCTCGCCAGCCGCCTTTTGGTTTGCACCAGCGAGCGCGTGGGGGGCAGCAAAACCTCGGCCTGCGTGCCGCGAAAAGACACCAGCGCCACATGATCCCGCGCGGCATAGGCCTGTGCGAGGAGCAATTCCACAGCGCCCTTGGCCTCGTTCAACCGCGACATGGCGGCAGAGCCGGAGGCATCCACGGTAAAGATCAACAAGCGATCCGATTGTTCCTGATACCGTTTCAAGCGGATATCGGCAGGGCGGATCAACAGACCCCTGGCCTTGGGCTGCTGCCGTCTGCGGATCGGTTGCCAGGGCGCGGCGGCGCGCAGGGTGGCGACCAGATCAATCCGGGCTTGACCATCAAGCCGGCCGGGCCGCGAGGGCAGGGGGCGCCCGCGCCGGTTGCCTTTGCGTTTCTGACCGGCACCGTCCCCACCAGATTGGCGCGATGTGCCGGGGGCCACGAGCCCGGCAAGCAGATCGGGCGGGAGCAACGCCTTGATCGCCTCCACGAGCATGTCGCCCTCTGGCAAATCCAAGCTCTCCTGCGTATTGCCTGCGTCCTCCGTCTCCGGTTCTGGGGGGGGCGGTGTTGCGTCTTCCGTTTCCGCTTCCGGCTCCTGGGGCACTTGCGTGGCGCGGTGGGGGAACACGAGGCTGACGGCAATTTCAAGATCACCATGGTCGATCTCGCCGCGCCCCTGAAATGCCGCATGGGCGCGGGCCACGCGCAGGGCCAACAAAGGCGCGCGCATGCTGTCGATGCCGAACTGGGCCGCCACGAGGGTCAGGGTTGTCAGATCCTCGCTCGAACAGATCACAGTCGTGGGATCATACCGGGTCGCGACAGCCGCGGGCAGCGCCCAGCCGGCGGGCATCCGACCGTCCGGCGCGATATGAAACGGCAGGCGTTCACCAAGGGCCGCAGGTGTGGCCTCATCCGCATCCACGCCCTCATCCAACGCGATGATGCAATGACCCATGTCCCGATCAAGTTGATGCGCAAGCTTGGCGCCTAGCTCGGATCCGCAACGCTCGGCCATCACCAGAAGGGCCGTGCAGGGCGCATCAAAATGCCCCCGGCTTTGCACGAGATGACTGACGGCCAGCGTGGCAGCAAGGTCGAGCCCCCCAAACAATTGTTCATCTGCAATCGTCGGGTGCAAGCGGCGCAGGTCCAGACCCTTCAAAGGGTGCATCAGCCTGTCGCGAGTGGGGCTGGCGCGCATTCGGATGATCGCGCCGCCCAGATAACCCGGTGCAAAGCGCAGCAAAGCCATTGCAACCGCTGCGCGTTCCCAGCTTTCGGCGTCGGTGCTCACCCCAGCACCTCCTCCACGATGCGCATGACGCGGGTGCCCGAACCGGCTTCATCCAGCGGATCACGTCGCAAACGGTGAGACAGGGCGGAAGGCGCGATATCGCGCAGATGCGCGCGGGTGAGAACCTTGTCACCTCGGTAGGCCGCAAGCGCGCGTGCCGTGCGCAAGAGCGTCAATTCACCGCGCAACCCGTCCGAGCCAAGCGCAATGCATAAAACTGCGCAATCGTGTAGGATAGCCTCAGGCGTATGGATTTTCGCGAGTTTCTTGCGCGCGCTGAGGATGGTTTTCTGGATCTTGGCGTCCTCGGCCCCGTATTGGGTCATAAAGGCATCGTGATCGCTTTCGAAGGCGTCGCGCCGTTTGATGACTTCAACCCGCTCGACCACCTTATTTGGCGAACGCACCTCGACGGAAAGCCCGAAGCGATCCAGCAATTGGGGCCGCAATTCGCCTTCTTCGGGGTTGCCGGAGCCCACCAGCACAAAGCGCGCGGGGTGGCGGATCGACAGCCCTTCGCGCTCCACGACATTCTCGCCGGATTGCGCGACGTCCAGCAGCAAATCAACGATGTGATCCTCCAGTAGGTTGACCTCGTCGATGTAAAGATACCCGCGATTGGCGCGCGCCAGCAGACCCGGCTCAAACGCCTTTTCGCCGCGTGTCAGCGCGCGTTCGATGTCCAGCGCGCCCACGACGCGATCTTCTGTGGCCCCCAGCGGCAAATCAATCACCGGGGTTGGGCGTGAGACCAGTTTTTTTGAGCCCAACTCGGCCCACTCCGGACACTCCGCCGCCTTTGGGGAATTCACCGGGCAGCTTTGGACAGCTTTGATCGGGGGCAACAGGGCGGCAAGCGCGCGCACGGCGGTCGATTTGCCCGTCCCACGATCGCCAAACACCAGAACGCCCCCAATGCCGGGGTCCACGGCGGTCAGGATCATCGCCTGTTTCATCGCGTTTTGGCCAACAATGGCGGAGAAGGGGAAGGGCGTCTTCATGCAGTCAATTCCAGTGTTTCAAGGGGGCTTTTCCCGCCCCAGGAGCCGGTTTCACCGAGGATGGCAAAACGGGCATAGAGTTCTTCGGAGAACCAGTTTCCGTCCCTGACCGCGGCAATGGCCTCGGCGTGCGGTCCGTTGATACGGGCGAATTTGGCCATCGACGCGGTATCGGGCCAGATGGAGAAGGTGATTTGATGCAACAGGGGAACCTCGCCGATGCCGATCTTGAAGGCGACGTTGCGGTCCGAGCCGATCATGCGGCTGATGTCGGGCACCTTTTGCCAGAATTTCAACGCGACCGACGGCTTGACGGTGGCCCGCGTCAGCGCGGCAAGGGGGCCGGTAATGGATCGTTCGGTGGCATCAAATGGCATGCGTCCCGACCAATTGCCCCGCGCCGATGCGGTTTCAAGGAATATCGTCCAATCCTCTGTCGCGCGTGCGCGGTACCGGTTGAAGATACCCGCGTCGCTGGTTTGGGCGCGCGCTGTTTCTTCATCGGGCCAGCTTGCAAGAATGGCGTAAACCGCAGTGTTGGGCAGCGGCGTGAACCCTTCGCCAGTGCCGGACCCGCAGAGTTTCCAAAATCCGATGCCGGGCACTTTTGGCAGAGCGATGCGTGCAGCGCCCATCATCGCCAATGCCCACATTCGCGCCGCCGGGCGGGCGAATCGAAAAAAGCTCAAGGATACAACGGGTGTTTTGGTCATTGCGCGCGGGTTCGCTCCATTGTGTCAGGTAATTCTGACACGCAAAGACCGGAATTGGAAGAACACAATTGTCAAGTGAACTAGACACACCTACTGTATGAGTGTGATGACACGTGTAGATACAATCGAATCTGTTGAAACCGTTAACGGACGGCGTGACCGGGCCATCGTGATCGGCGCGGGCCTTGGTGGTCTGGCGGCGGCCATGCGGCTGGGGGCCAAAGGTTACCGGGTGACAGTGATCGATAAGCTCGATGTGCCAGGAGGGCGGGGATCCGCGATCTGGCAGGACGGGCATCGCTTTGATTTGGGGCCGACCATCGTGACGGTTCCACAATTATACCGGGAACTCTGGGCCGCTTGCGGGCGTGATTTCGATGCGGATGTAACGCTGAAGGCGTTGGAGCCGTTTTACGAAATCCGCTGGCCGGATGGCACTAAATTTGTGGCCCAGCAGGACACCGAAAAGCTGCGCGCCGAGGTGGCGAGACTGGCCCCGGATGATCTGGCCGGGTTTGATAAATTCCTGGAAGACAGTGCCAAACGCTATTGGTTCGGGTTCGAGGATCTGGGTCGCCGCTCTATGCACAAGCTGTGGGATCTGGTCAAAGTCCTGCCGACATTTGCCATGCTGCGGGCGGACCGCTCGGTTTACGCTCATGCGGCGCGCCGGGTAAAAGACGAACGGTTGCGCATGGCGTTGAGTTTCCATCCGCTGTTTATTGGCGGGGACCCGCTGCATGTGACGTCGATGTATATCCTTGTGGCCTACCTCGAAAAGGAGTTCGGGGTGCATTATGCCATGGGTGGTCTGGCAGGGATGGCGCAGGCGATGGGACGCGTGATCGCGGATCAGGGCGGCACGTTGTTGATGGACACCGAGGTGGATGAGATCGTCGTACGAGATGGCACCGTCACCGGCGTGCGGCTGGCGTCCGGTTTGGAAATGGGCGCGGATGTGGTCGTGTCAAACGCGGATTCCGGCCATACCTATAACACCCTGATGCGCAATCATAAGCGGCGGCGCTGGACCTCCAAACGTCTTGCGCGGACGCGCTATTCCATGAGCTTGTTCGTGTGGTATTTCGGGACCAAAGGCACCGCCAATGAATGGCAGGACGTTGGTCATCACACCATCCTGAACGGGCCGCGCTATAAAGGTCTGCTCAAGGATATCTTTATCAAGGGCAAGCTTTGCGATGACATGAGCCTTTATGTCCACCGTCCATCCGTGACCGATCCATCAGTCGCGCCGGAAGGGGATGACAGTTTCTATGTGCTCAGCCCCGTGCCGCATCTGGGCCATGACAATGGCGTGGATTGGGCGAGCGAAGAGCCGCGTTACAAGGCCAAGATGCTCAAGGTGCTGGAAGATCAACTCCTGCCCGGTCTCGCGGATAAGATCAGCACCGAGGTCGTCTTTACCCCTGAAACCTTCCGCGACCGATATCTCAGCCCGCATGGGTCGGGGTTTTCCATCGAACCGCGTATCCTGCAAAGCGCCTGGTTCCGCCCGCATAATGTCTCCGAGGAGGCCAAAGGGCTTTATCTGGTCGGCGCGGGCACCCATCCCGGTGCGGGCGTGCCGGGCGTGATTTCAACCGCCGAAGTGCTCAGCACCCTCGTCCCGGACCCGGAGGTCGTCAAATGATCGCAGCTGCTGATCTGCAACATTGCCACGAGGCGATCCGCCATGGGTCCCTGTCATTCCATGCGGCCTCCAAACTGCTCCCGGCCAAGGTCCGTGATCCGGCCCTTGCGCTCTATGCCTTCTGCCGGTTGGCCGATGATGAGGTGGACCTCAAGGCCGAAAAAGCCGAGGCCGTTTTGCGCCTGCGCGACCGGTTGGACGCGGTCTATGCGGGGCGTCCAAAAGACGCGGCACCTGACCGTGCCTTTGCCGCCATCGTCGAAGATTTTCAGATGCCGCGCGCCTTGCCGGATGCGCTGCTCGAAGGGCTGGCCTGGGACGCAGAAGCGCGCCGTTATCGCACCCTGTCAGGCGTAAAGGATTATTCTGCCCGTGTGGCCTCGGCCGTGGGCGCGATGATGTGTGTCTTGATGGGCGTGCGTGACGGCGATGCGCTGGCGCGGGCCTGTGATCTGGGTGTTGCGATGCAGCTGACCAACATCGCGCGCGACGTTGGCGAGGATGCGCTTGAAAAACGCATCTACCTGCCGCTGGACTGGCTGGAGGAGGCCGGTGTTGATCTCGACGCGTTTCTGGCGGACCCGAAACCGACCAAAGCCGTGCGCCATATGGTCAAGCGTTTGGTGATGGAGGCCAACCGCCTTTATATCCGTTCGGAGGCTGGCGTTGGTGCTTTGCCGCGTTCCTGTCGTCCCGGCATCTATGCGGCGCGTTACATTTATGCGGGCATCGGCGGGCAATTGACCGGGATGGGGTACGATTCCATTTCCGCCCGCGCACGCACCAATAAGGCGCAGAAAATCGGCTGGCTGGGCCAGTCGATGATGCTGAGTGCCGCGAGCATGGTGATGCCACGCTCTGCTGTTCTTTATGCAAAACCGCTTGAGGAGGTCCAGTTTCTGGTCGATGCGGCCACTGTCGGGCCGGTGCGCGCCTCGCGCAGCGATGCGTTGATCTCCGTGCTGTCAACTCTGGAACAGCACAGCCGCGATCAACGGTCCCGTATGAACGGGCACCGGGCAGGGCTGACATCATGACGTTCTGGCTGCTGTTTTGTATATTTCTGGCCGCCTGTTTGGGCGCGGGGGTCACGGGCGGGCTGTTTGCGCCGGGTCCGTGGTATCGCGGGCTGAACAAGCCATGGTTCACGCCGCCTGACTGGGCCTTTCCGGTCACATGGATGGTGCTTTATGTCTGTATGGCTGTGGCCGGGGCGCGTGTCGGGATGTTGAGCGGGAACGGGATCGCCATGGCGTTTTGGGCGTTTCAGATTGCTCTCAATGCGGTTTGGTCGCCGGTGTTTTTTGGCTTGAAAAATATTCGGTTGGGCATGGCCATTGTGTCCGCGCTCTGGCTGGGCGTGTTATGCACAATGCTGGCGATGTGGCAGATCGACTGGATCGCGGGGCTCTTGTTCTTGCCCTATCTGATCTGGGTGACAATTGCCGCGGCGCTGAATGCGGGTGTTTGGCGGCTGAATATGGATGTTGCGCGCAATCCACCTCCCGCGCCTTCCTGAAGCGCGAAGGCTCATCGTCCACAGCCCGACGTGGAGGCGGTATCAAGACACCAGCTGTTTTACATGAGAAATCTCAAACCAATTTCGATTGTCAAAAAAACCCATAAACTCTTGTTGTGACAATGGGAATGGTAACGAAGTCTCGGTCTCGCCATAATGGTGAGGACCTAATTTCGTGAGGAACCCAAATGTCTGCTAAATATTACGCGCCGACCGGAGGGCATCCTGGACAGGATCAATTGCTCACCGATCGCGCCATGTTCACCCAAGCCTATGCGGTGATCCCCAAGGGCACCATGCGCGATATCGTGACGAGCTTTCTGCCGTTTTGGGACAAGACGCGGCTTTGGGTTCTATCGCGCCCGCTCAGTGGGTTTTCGGAGACCTTCTCGCAATACATCATGGAAGTCGCGCCGGGAGGGGGCTCCGAGCGCCCCGAAACGGATACGTCCGCGCAGGGTGTGTTGTTCGTGGTCGAGGGGACCGCGACCCTGACGGTCGACGGCGTCGCGCACCCTCTTGAGCCGGGCGGTTACGCATATCTGCCGCCGCAAACGGACTGGACGCTGCATAATCAGGGCGCGGAGATGTTGCGCTTTCACTGGATCCGCAAGGCCTATGAGGCGGTGGAGGGGCTGGATATGCCGGACGTAATCATCACCAATGAGAAAGATGTTGCACCCACCGTCATGCCGGAAACCGATGGGAAATGGGCGACCACCCGCTTTGTGGACCCGAGCGATTTGCGCCATGACATGCATGTCACCATCGTCACCTTCGAGCCCGGCGCGGTCATCCCGTTTCTGGAAACCCATGTGATGGAACACGGGCTTTATGTGCTGGAGGGCAAGGCGGTCTATAAGCTCAATCAGGATTGGGTTGAGGTCGAAGCGGGCGATTACATGTGGCTTCGCGCGTTCTGCCCGCAGGCCTGTTACGCGGGCGGTCCCGGCAAATTCCGCTATCTGCTCTATAAGGACGTAAACCGCCATATGCCGTTGCGGGGTTTTGGGCATTCCTTGGCTGGCGCGCGATAAACCGGCTCCTGTGCTTATGAAACGCGGTTTATGCGGTGAATTTAAATCGAATTGAAAGGATCTCCGCCACGCCATCGCGTGGCGGAGATCCTGCGTTTCAAATGTGATCGTCTTTGACCAATTCGCCTTTGCCGTGACCCGCCAGACCACCTGAAACCTCTTCTGTGGCTTCATCCGAAAGCTCTTCGGGCAGGATCAGGTTCAGGACGATCGCGATCAAAGCAGCAGGCAGCAGACCCGACGTCATCAGGATGCGCAGCGTATCAGGCAGATATTGCACCGCCTTGGGATCAAGCTGAAGCCCCAGGCCGACCGAGAGCGAGATCGCGAAGATCACCATGTTGCGCCGGTTCCAACGCACATCCGATAGCATCGAGATACCCGCCGCGACGACCATGCCGAACATCACGATGACACCGCCACCAAGAACCTCAATCGGGATGGTGCGGATCACGGCACCGACCTTGGGGATCAACCCGCAGATGATCAGGAAGATGGCACCAATGGTGACTACGTGGCGGCTCATCACGCCGGTCATGGCGATCAACCCGACGTTCTGGCTGAAGGAGGTGTTGGGAAAGCCGCCAAAGACGCCGGCGACGGCAGATCCCACACCGTCCGCATATGTTGCGCCGCTGATTTCCTTTTCCGTGGCTTCACGCCCGGCACCGCCTTTGGTGATGCCGGAAACGTCCCCGACGGTTTCAACCGCCGAGACGAAGGCCATCAGGCAAAAGCCGACGACGGCGGCAAAGCTGATCTCGAAACCGTATTTGAAGGGCGTTGGGAAGGCGATTGGTGCGGCGCGCTCCCAGCTTGTCGCGATGCCGTCCAGCGTGACCATGCCCATGGCCATCGCATAGAAATAACCGACAAAAATGCCGATTACGACAGCGGAGACCGCCAGCATGCCCTTGGCGTAAAACTTCAGAGCCAGCGTCACGAAAACAACGACCAATGCGGCCGACCAGTTCAACAGTGAGCCATATTCGGGCTGGTTGATGGCGGGCACCCCACCGGCGGCGTATTGAATGCCGACCTTGACCAGGGCCAGACCGATCATCGTCACGACCAGACCGGTGACCAGCGGCGGCAGGGCAAAGCGTATTTTACCGATGAAGGTCGCGATGAACGTATGGAAAAGCCCCCCGATGACCACCCCGCCGAACAATGCGGGCAGGGCCTCGACACCTTTGCCCGCGACTAGTGGGATCATGATCGGGATGAAGGCAAAGGACGTGCCCTGAACAATCGGCAGGCGCGCGCCGACCGGACCCATACCGATGGTCTGGAACAGGGTCGCGATCCCGGCAAAGAGCATCGACATCTGGATAAGGTACGTCATGTCCGGGAAGCCCTGCGCCCCCGCGTCAGACCCGAACCCGAACCCGGCAGCCCCGGCGACGATAATCGCGGGGGTCACGTTGGAGACAAACATCGCCAGAACATGCTGAATGCCCAGTGGGATGGCCCGATGAAGGGCGGGTGTGTAATTCGGGTCCCGAAGCTGTTCCGGTGTGCCGATGGATGCATCTGCCATGTTGTTTCTCCCTGTTCGATGCTTTGTGCTGGCATTTGCGCCAACTTCTCGTTTCATCTGTCGATTATGTAACTTTCGTCGAACCAATGTTCTTGCAGGTTCGCCCCATCGCCAATGCGATCCACAACGGCAAACAGGCCCGGTTCGCACAAAGGTGTCAAAACGCCGTGCCAGGTGCCTTTGTGAAAATTGATCGCTTGGCCCGGTGCGGTGATGAATGCGATCGGATCGACGGGCGTGCCGTCGGCATCGCTGGCGACCACAACCAGAAACGGATCAAAGGACATTGGCACAAATGCCTGGCTGCCCTCGGGGTGACGCTCGACCATTTCCAGCGCTAGGGGGAGCGTTTCCTTTTGGCCTTTGAAGATGCTGATCCCCGCCTGACCATCCGTAAAATCCAGGAAAGCCCGGTCATGGAAACGGGCGCATTTGCCCTGATTGATCATTTTGTCAGGCGTGCCCGCAGCCTCCATCACATCCCCGAAAGGGGCGAAGGCGTCTGCGGTCAAAGGCTGTATCTTGATACGTTGCGTCACGGCGCGAATTTCTCGATCAGGCGCAGTTCGGCGATGCGTTCCACCTGACGGCAGGCCTGTGCAAATTCGCTCTGTGTGTCATTGGCGATACGTTGGTTGAAGGCCGCCATGATCGAAGCTTTGGTATTGTCCCGCACGGCGATAATAAAGGGAAAGCCATGCTTTGTAACATAGGCGGTGTTGAGCGCCTGAAAGGCAGCGCGTTCTTCATCGCTCAAGACGTCCAGACCCGCACCGGCCTGCTCGGCGGTGCTTTCAGCGGTCAACTGTTTGGCCGCGGCCAGTTTCCCGGCCAGATCAGGGTGGGCATTCAGAACACCCAAACGCTGTTCCGGGGAGGCCGAACGAAACACCCGCGCCAGCGCATTGTGAACACCCTGCGCCGTGTCATGGGTCGGTCCCAGTTCCAGATCAAATGCCGCATCGGCGATCCAGGGGCTATGTTCGAAAATCCCGCCGAATTCTGCGACGAATGCATCGCGTGTCATCTGCGAGGGTCGTTTCTGTGGCATCGGCGGGTGCTCTCTGGCCCAGTGCTGCGCAATCTCGAGGCGCGTGGCGAACCAAACACCTTCATGGGATTTGAAGTGCTCAAGGGCACGGCGTAAAGCCGCGGCACGGCCAGGCCGCCCGATCAGACGGCAATGCAGCCCGATTGACAGCATTTTGGGCGCACCGTCCACACCTTCGGCATGCAAAAAATCAAAACTGTCCTTGAGGTAGCTTTCAAACTGCGCGCCATTGGTAAAACCTGCCTGAATGGCAAAGCGCATGTCGTTGCAATCCATCGTATAGGGTACGACCAACTGGTTGATGCCGTCAAAATTCATCCAATAGGGCAGATCATCCGCGTAGCTGTCCGCCACATAGGCAAATTGCCCGGTTTCGGCCGCCAGCCGTACCGTGTTGTTGGAACAGCGCCCCGTGTACCAACCTTGCGGTGGTGCACCGACGACTTCGGTATGCAGGCGGATCGCCTCAGTAATCTGCGCGCGTTCTTCCTCCTCAGCCATGTCCTTATGCTCGAGCCATTTCAGACCGTGGCTCGCGATTTCCCAATTGGCCGCCTTCATCGCGGCGACCTGTTCGGGCGCGCGCGCCAGAGCCGTGGCCACGCCGTAAACCGTCACCGGCAGGTCGGCGAGCATCCGGTGCACGCGCCAGAACCCCGCCCGCGCGCCGTATTCGTAAATCGATTCCATGTTCCAATGCCGCTGGCCGGGCCAGGGCTGCGCGCCGGTGATCTCGGACAGGAACGCCTCAGAGGCCGCATCCCCATGCAGGACGTTATTTTCGCCGCCCTCTTCATAGTTCAGAACAATTTGCACAGCGATTTTCGCTCCGTTTGGCCATGAGGCCACCGGGGGGGTCGGGCCATAGCCCGTCATGTCGCGCGGATATCTGTTCACTTTTGTCCCTCCTGAGTGGCATCGTTATATTTCAAAAGAATACATTTGTTTTTCAAATAAAACACGAAGGAGTGTTAAAGAGGATAGTGTTTGTATTCATCCCCCGTGGTTGAGACAGTGCAGCGGGAAAGAGGAGTTATTGATGTCCGGATACTTGACGACGCATGTTCTTGATACGGCCCGTGGCTGCCCGGCAAGCGGGCTGAACATAGACCTTTACCGTATTGATGGCGACAACCGGTCCCTGTTGAAGTCCGTCGTCACGAATGTCGATGGGCGCACGGACGCGCAGATTTTGCCTGCCGATGAGTTCCAAACCGGCGTCTACGAGTTGGTGTTTCACGCAGGCGATTACCTTGACAGCACGGGAACCCCCCCCGAAGCGCCCAGATTTCTCGACGTGATCCCGCTGCGGTTTGGAATGTCGCAGGCGCAGCATTACCACGTGCCGTTGTTGCTCTCCCCGTTCAGCTATTCCACCTATCGTGGCAGTTAAACCGGTTGCTGGGTTTCCTTGATCACGGTGCTGATGCGATCGTTGACGAACTCCATGAACAACCGCGATTTGGGGTCCTGATGCCGGCGATGGGTATAAAGACAGGCCATTTGAATGGGTTCTGGCGGGGTGTCCTTCCCCACAATGAGCAGCGCGCCTGACTTCAGATATTGTTCGACCTCAAATACCGGCTTCAGCGTAATCCCATGCCCGGCCAGCGCCCAGGCCAGCAACGTGTCCCCGTCATCACATTCATATCGCCCCGCCACCCGAAAGCGTTTGGGGCCGTCAGACGTGATCAGGGGCCATTGAAACTCGGTAGCGCCGGGAAAGCGCAGTTTCAGGCAGACATGATCCTGCGCGACGATTTCATCGCCCGATTTGGGATGCCCATGTGCGGCGATATAGGCCGGGGCAGCGCAGAGCACGCGTTGCACGTCCGCGATTTTCTTGATCCGCAGGGTACTGTCTTCGGGCTGGCCGAGGAAATAGGCAAGGTCGAGGCCTTCGGTCGTCAGATCGACCTTTCGATCCGTCAGGCGTAGGCGCAGGCTGACATCGGGATATTGCGCCAGAAAATCGGGCACCAGGGGCGCGATCAATCGACGGCCCACCCCCAGGGGGGCGGACACAAAGAGCGCGCCGCGCGGATGGTCGGTGATGTCCACCACCTGCGCTTCTGCGGCCTGCACGGATTCCAGCACCTGACAGGCCCCAGTGTAAAATGCCCGCCCTTGTTCGGTCGAGGTCAGGTTGCGTGTCGTGCGTTGAAACAAACGAACGCCGAGGTGTTGTTCAAGCTGGGAGATGCGCGAAGAGGTCACCGCCGGAGAAATGCGCAAATCCCGACCGGCGGCGGACATGCTGCCAAGCTCATAGACGCGGACAAAAGTACGGATATTCTCGAAATAGGACATTGTTCTGCTTTTTTTGATACAGCTTGAGAGTTTCAAGTAATACCAGAAAGATAAAATCTCGCATAGTCTGCTGGTAACGAATCTCGGGAGCCCCATCATGTATGATTTTGCCGTAATCTGGGACTGGATCGCCTTTTCGGTAAGGTGGCTGCATGTCATAACGGCCATGGCCTGGATTGGCGCGTCGTTCTTTTTCATCGCTCTGGATCTGGGTCTGCGCAAAGCGCCCAATATGCCGGTGGGTGCGCACGGCGAGGAATGGCAGGTGCATGGCGGCGGGTTTTACCACATTCAGAAATACATGGTGGCGCCCGAAAACATGCCCGACCACCTGATCTGGCACAAATGGCAAAGCTACATCACCTGGGTGTCCGGTGCGGCGTTGCTGATGATCGTGTACTGGGTGGGGGGCGAATTGTTCCTGCTGGACCCGACAAAGGCGGAATTGTCGCTTTGGCAAGGCATTCTGATCTCCGCAGGCTCGCTGACCATCGGCTGGCTGGCCTATGATCTACTATGCAAATCCAAGCTCGGTGAGCAGCCTACCGTATTGATGTTACTGCTTTTTGTGATCCTCGTGGTGATGTCCTGGGGGTACAACCAGATCTTTACCGGACGCGCGGCATTGCTGCATCTGGGCGCGTTCACCGCCACGATCATGACCGCCAATGTGTTTTTCCAGATCATGCCAAACCAACGCATTGTCGTGGCCGACCTCAAGGCCGGGCGCACGCCGGATGCTAAATACGGCAAGATCGCCAAGCTGCGCTCGACCCACAATAATTACCTGACCCTGCCGGTCGTGTTTTTGATGCTCTCCAACCATTATCCGCTGTCATTTGGCACCGAATACGCCTGGATCATTGCCAGCCTGATCTTTCTCACCGGCGTCACGATCCGTCATTATTTCAACACGCTGCATGCCACGGGCACGGGGCCGCATTGGACATGGGGTGTGACGGTTCTGTTGATGATCGCGATTGCCTGGCTGTCATCGGTCCGCCCGACCGAGACCTGGGAAGAAGCCGAAGCCCGACCCTTGACGGCTTACGAGCAGAAATACGCATCGGCGGCGGGGTTTGAAGCCGCCTATGACACGGTGGTCGGGAATTGTTCCATGTGTCACGCGCGCGAACCGGTCTGGGGCGGCATGGCCTGGGCTCCCAAGGGCGTCTATCTTGAAACGCCGGGTGATGTGGCCCGGCAGGCCAGTCAGGTTTACCTGCAGGCCGGGATCAGCCACGCGATGCCACCCCCCAATGCCATTCAGATGGACCTAGAAGCGCGAGAGACGATCATTGCCTGGGTGCGCGCAGTGGGCGCAGATTGATAGATGGTGATGCATGAAATTCCCGTGATGAACCGCCTGATATCTGGCAGGCATCGCCAGCATTTCTGGTGCTGCACTGTCTGATGCCTCGCCCAGAAAGCCGGTCTGATGCGCGCAGGGGTTCTGTGATCAGGCGGATCCAAAGTTTGCCGCCGTATAGGTTTGGATATGCGCCCGATGCCGAGGTATTTACCTGGCAGGGTTGTGACCCGCGCCCGTAAGATCGCGGCGCAATCCCCGAAATTCGCGAGGCCATGGTGAGTACGCTGGCGGATTGGGCACCACCATTTCGAGCGTCACGCGCCCCACGCTCACGGTATTATCGAACGGAATGAACACGCGATGGATTGTATCCTGTCTTCCAAGGCTGGAAAGGTAAGGCTAAACAGATGGATAAGCCGTTTTCTGTTGCTTGCGAACCGCGGATGGAGCCGTTATCAATACGCTATTGGTTCCGTAGCTCAACTGGATAGAGCAGAAATAACCCCTATGAGCTACCATTTTTGCAGAAACCCTTAAATCTTCTCGTCTTCTTAGATGGTATGCATACCATGTTGGCACCAAAGCACCGACCATTAGGTTGACACCAGTCAGAACTTGAATGAAGAGTGATCGAACGCGCCCACGTAATTCAACTGGATAGAATATCCGACTTCTAATCGGGCTGTTGGGGGTTCGAGTCCTCCCGTGGGCGCCACTTTTCCTGACTTTGTGAAACGCCAACCATAAATTGACCGTTTTGGTGGTTTTGTTGTCCATTTTACAGGCAAAGGTTGGACATAGAATGTTATGATGACGTTTGGACCACTTCTTGTAAGGCTTGTACTTGGACCTGTCGCGGTTTGATGCCGCTCCTTTGATAGCATTTACTGCACCAAAGGAGACGGACTATGGGACTGAAACGAACGGACGAATTCCGCCAAGATGCAGTGCGTATCGCATTGACCAGCGGGTTGACGCGCAAACAGGTGGCTGACGATCTGGGTGTCGGGATGTCGACGCTGAACAAATGGATCACCGCGCACCGAGATACAGACGTGGTTTCGAGGCTACGTACAAAATATCGCGTCCAAGCGCCTGAGCTAAAATTCACTTCGGTCCGCAATAAGCCAGAATTCCTCCGAGACCTTTTGCAGTTTCTTTCGGATACGTCTTCACCAATTCTAATCGAAGCAACGGATAAGAAATTCAGTCTCTGCATACACTTAATTGAGTGCCTGATTGTACCCGCAGTCGGCCCAATGGATTTTGGACCTAAAGCACGGTTAATGAAGAATATGTTTGCAGACTTCCTGGCTGACAATTTGCCGGAAGACGTGATCGAGATGTTCTGCAAAGCATGTCACGCTTGCGCACATCCATTGCCCGGCAGTGTATTGAAAATACATGAGAGGGAAGGAGCGGTCCCGTCTCAGCCCGGGCAGCTATGGTCGACCGCGCATGACTGAAGAGCTGAAGGAGATCGGTCTGAATGTTGGCCATCGTCGTGTTGGTCGTCTGATGCGTCAGAACGGAATAACCGTGGTCAGGACCCGTAAACACAAGGTCACAACCATTGCCCGGCAGGCGATTGCACAGCAATCTGCTGAGAGGGGGACAGCGACCATAAGTTCAACATAGCGCCGAACCTGCTGGATCGGGACTTCACCGCAGATGCGCCAAATCAGAAGTGGGCTGGTGACATCAGCTACGTTTGGACCCGAGAGGGTTGGTTGTACCTGGCTGTCATCCTCGACCTGCATCCTTCAAGAACTGGCTATCATGTCGCCGGAAGAGATCAACCTTGAAGAAATTGCCTTTTGTCACGGTGCCAAGGTCAAATACCGAGAGCTTGATGGCTGCGAGGCCTACCTTCTTGCCGACACCGGGTTGGGCCGCGCCATCATCTCGATCGATGATCGCGCGCACACTCGACGGCGACGATTCTCACTTGCTCATGAAATCGGACACTGGGAGCGTCATAGAGGTCAGCTGCTAATGTGCAGCAAGGAGGATATTGGCGGGTCTGGTGGACGCGCAAGAAAAGGTCTCTCACGCGAGAAGTCAGCGAACCAGTTTGCCGCGGAGCTGCTGATGCCGGAGTTCATCCTTAAACCAATCCTACGCGATTTTCGGAAGTTCAACATGCGGGCTGTCTGCGAAATTGCCAAGACCTTTACTGTAAGCAAGACAGCAATGGCTTATCGCCTCGTTGAGCTCGACCACGAGCCTTTCATCCTCGCCGCATACAGCAAGTCCGGATACCATTGGCATATTGCTTCAAAAAGTATCGATCGAAAATGGTAGCCCAGACGCCTCCTCGATCCACAGAGCAACGCATTCAGCATTCTGTTCGATGGGGCAGCTGACGATTCCACTATGTCTGATCTGGACGGCGACACCTGGTTTGATGTGCCATGGGCCGATCAAGTCGAGATTGGAGAGCAATCCTTTCGCGTTGATAACGATCTCGTCATGACGCTCCTTGTTGCGCGAAGCGATAGGATGCTTGCTGACTAAGGCATTACCTCAAGTGACGAATTTTCGTTCGTATACTTTATTGCGACTCATTTCCTTTGTGGGAGCGCTCGAATCTCGCGCCAATTTTAGTTCCCATATAGAACCATGGACGATACAGCATCCGGTAGATGTGCGCACACCACTCAGTCACGTCATTGAGATCTGCATCGAACGCATGTCAACGCCGCACTAAAATGCACCAATCGCCAGAGAGAAAGTGCACCACTTGGCTGGATCTGGCCGGACTAAAACTGCGCCAGTTTGTTGGGTTTAGGTTTATCCACAGGCCCGCACCGCGGACTGCCCCCACAGAGCGACGAAGCTGTGCGGGCCTGTGGACAAACCGGATTGCGGTGTTTGCGCTTAAGGGTTTGACTGATTGGCGGCCGTATTTGAGGCGATAGCTCTCGCCGTTCATTTCCATGATGTGGACATGATGGGTTAGGCGGTCGGGAAGAGCACCGGTAGGCGCGGTAATTGTCATGACAACGCCGTCGCAGAAAGCTTCTTCCAGCTTTTGAAGTGTGAACGGATTAGGAGGAGGACGTACCTCACATGTGACGCAGCAAGGCATGATGTGTTCGATTACATCCAGATGTTCTACACCCCAAATCGCAAGCATACGAACAACGACATGCTGTCGCCCGTTGACTATGAAGCAAAAGAGTTGAAGCTTAACCAAGCAAAGCGTCTAGGAAACTAGGTGCGCCTCAATCAGCATGAAACAGTTCACCGGAAAGATGTGGAACTTCATGCAGAATAGAAGCTGGCCTGTTTGCATTATTATCACCGGTACTTTGGAAGCCAAAAAATAATCACTCAGGATGGCGCGTTTGTTCGTCGCCTCGCCAAGGTAAAGGCTAAATCTGATGAAAATGGTACGGACGACGGGACTTGAACCTGCACGGGATTTCTTCCACCCCCTTGTAAAACCCTCAACCCGGAAAGTCTTTGGCAAGGAAGCGCGCAGACCAATTTCGCCACGCCCGCACATTCAACTTGGTCCGGGTTTCTAACTAGATCAGGCGATGGTTTGTCAAGTATAGCATCGCCCAAATTATGGCCAATTGAGCGCGGAAAGTCGATCGTGCTGTAAAAAAAGCCCCGGCGCGGTGCCGGGGCTTTAGGGTGCGTTTCGGACGCTTGTATCAGGTAAAGACGCGGCCCAGAGCGGCGTCCACGGCAGCACAAATGTGGTCGATGTCGTCCTTTTTGGCGATCAGCGCAGGCGAGAAACACAGCGTGTTGTTTTTGCCCGGCAGCGAGCGGTTGGTTGCGCCGATGATGATGCCCTGCGCCATGCAGTCCCCGACCACGGCCTGCACCATTTTCTCAGACACCGGCGCACGGGTGTCGCGGTCCTCGACCAATTCAGCACCAATGAACAGACCCTTGCCGCGCACATCCCCGATGCAGCTATGTTTTTCCGCCAGTTCGTCCAGTTTTTCGACCATGTAATGGCCTTGGGTGACGGTGTTCTCCAACAGGCCCTCGTCTTCGATGATGCCCATGTTTTCGATCGCCGCCGTGGGACCCGCCGCACAGCCGCCAAAAGTGGAAATGTCACGGAAATAATTCATTGGATCGGTGTGGTCATCCTTGAACATGTCAAACACGGCCTCGGTGGTCACAAGACAGGAGATCGCGGCATATCCCGAGGCCACGCCCTTGGCCATGGTCACCATGTCAGGTTTGATGCCGTAGTTTTGATACCCGAACCATGTGCCGGTACGACCCAGGCCGCAGACAACCTCGTCGATGTGCAGCAGGATGTCATATTTGGTACAAATCTCCTGGATCCGCTCCCAATAGCCATCCGGAGGCGTGATCACGCCGCCGCCCGCCGTGACCGGCTCAAGGCACAGGCCGCCAACCGTTTCGGGACCCTCGGCCAGAATGATCTTCTCGATCTGATCTGCAGCCCAGACGCCGTAGTTTTCAACCGGCGCGCCGTCCTGCTCGTGGCGGCGATATTCCAGACAATGGGGCACGCGCACGAAACCGGGTGTGAAGGGGCCGTATTGCGCGGAGCGTTCGTCTTGCCCGGTCGCCGACAATGCGGTGATCGTGGTGCCGTGATAATCGCGGTCGCGGAACAGGATCTTATGCTTGACGCCGCCGTAGCGTTTATGCGCGATCTGGCGGATCATCTTGAAGGCTTTCTCATTCGCCTCTGACCCGGAGTTGGCGTAATAAACGCGGCTGAGGCCGGGCATTTTGTCAATCAGTTTTTCCGCAAAGATCGAGCCCGGAATGGAACCTGCCGAGCCTGCGAAATAGTTCAGTTTGATCAGCTGATCGCGTACCGCATTGGCGATCCGCTCGCGCCCATAGCCCACGTTAACCGTCCAGACACCGCCCGAAACCGCATCCAGATGCTCTTTGCCCTTTTGATCCCAGACCTTCATGCCTTTGCCTTCGACAATGATGCGCGGGTCGGTGGTTTCATAAGGTTTATGCTGGCTCAGGTGGTGCCAGATATGCGCGCGGTCTGCTTCGACAACGCGACTGAGATCGTTTTCATTGAAGTTGCCGTCCATCGGTCGAACCTTTCGAGCAAGAGTGGAATCACTTGAAGTCATCGGGCAAAAGCGCCGAATTTGACCGACATGACGGTTTTTTGAGCAAATCACGTAGGGCCAGATTGATCATAACGATAATACCAAAGTGGACGGTCATGCAAGCCACAGCGATTTTGCGGCGCCGCGAGGGCACCGCTTGCAGGAAAACAGGGCACGTAGGCGCGCGTTGCGCTACGCGTGAAGGGCCTGTGTTGGTCAGGCGGCGCGGCGACGCCGGCGTAGGGTGGCCATGCCGCCGAGGCCACCGAGCACCAGAAGGGCTGAGGCGGGCAGCGGTACTGCGGAAACTTCTGTGATCGACAAATTCGTTACATTAGCGTTGCTTGTAGCGCCAGTGCTGGATATTGAATCAATGGCTCCCGCTATAGATGAACCACCTATGAAACTGCCTATGGACAATTGAAAATCGGTGCTGTCTCCGGCAATCCCGAAAAGAGACCCACCGCCAAAAAACAGTAAGTCGTTGGCCAGGGTGTATGAAAATCTATAATCCTGCCCAACGGCTGTCAAAGCAATTGGATCGCCAGCGACCTCAGATGAGGCAAAGCTGTTTACCGTCAAACCCGTAGTCTGGCCGCCAAGGCCGACATCCATGCTGAAGTCGTGGGTCACGGTAAAGTCAAACGAAACATCCCCCAACTGCCCACCCGAGAAGTCGCCGGTGATGTCGAAGGTTTGCGTGGCGGCCACAGTTTCAGTGGACCATGCGACCCCCACCAAAGAGAGTTGCGATAACTAGAGCGCCGGTAAAATTTTTCATTGAAAACTGTCTTACAAAAATTTCGATCCTCCAAGTATGAACTCGCCCGCTTTTTGATCAAGAACAAACCACTGCGTTTTGGCAGTGTCGTGGGCCGGAGATGAATTTTGCGCCATCCGCCGATGTCGTGCAGCGATGTGCGTCGGACGCGCATGCCGCAATCTGGACTCATGTAGCGCTCAGAATTGGACATTTGCATCGCCCTGGACACAACACCACCATGGCCGCGATTTGCAGGCAAGGATACAGGCGCTTTCGGGCGTGGTTCTGTTATACTGGCCATGATTAAAAAGAGAGGGCTCATTTTCCAATCATATGCATCAAAAAACATTGAACGTCACGACAACGCCCTTGCGGAGAGTGGAAATCTGACGTTGGATAGTTGCTGTTCAAAGCGAGAAAGACAAACGGCAAAAGCCGTGAAATACCAAACTACTAACGGCCCACAAAGGGCCGCAACAAGACCAACGGGAGAATTAAAATGATCAAAAAGACAACATGCGGATTTATCGCAGGCGCCGTCATGGCGATGAGCGCTCAAACCGCCTCGGCTGAAATCACCGCCGGGTATTTCCTCGAATGGCCCATGCCCTTCCTGGCGGCAAAAGCCTCGGGTGCCTATGATGAAGCACTGGGCATGAAAGTGAACTGGGTTTCCTTCGAAACCGGCACGGCGATGTCCGCGGCGATGGCGTCCGGGGATGTGCAATTGTCCTTGTCCCAAGGTGTGCCGCCTTTCGTTGTGGCGGCCTCCGGCGGTCAGGACATTCAGGTCGTGGACGTCGCGGTCAGCTATTCTGACAATGATAACTGCGTCGTGTCGGCGGGGCTGGAAATCGACAAAGACTCTGCGGGTGAATTGGCCGGTAAGAAAGTCGCGGTGCCTTTGGGCACAGCTGCGCATTATGGTTTCCTGCGCCAGATGGACCATTTCGGCATCCCGCTCGATAGCCTTCAGGTTGTTGACATGGCCCCCCCAGAGGGTGCGGCGGCGTTGAGCCAGGGCGCGGTTGATTTCGCCTGTGGCTATGGCGGTGGTTTGGGCCGCATGAAGGAATACGGCAACGTATTGTTGACCGGGGATGAAAAAGAAGAGTTGGGCATTCTGGTGTTTGATGTAACGTCGGCACCGGCGTCTTTCATCGCTGAAAATGGTGACACGGTTGCCAAGTTCCTGGCCGTAACAGCGGCCGCCAATGAGGCGTGGAACACCAATCCAACCGACGAAATGATGACGGTGATTGCCGAGCAGGCGGGCATGGACCTGGATGCCGCGAAATCCGCGATTGCGACCATGAAATTCCCCGGCGTTGACGATCAGCTCTCCGAGGCATGGTTGGGTGGCAATGCCGCCACCTTCATGAAGGGTGTGGCGGATGTGTTTGTTGAGGCCGGATCCATTGATTCCGCGCTCGACAGCTATGAAGATGCGGTCAACACGGGTCCGCTGACAGCTGCCAAAGGCATGTAAGACGATAGGGTCCGGCACGGGGGTCGCCTCGTGCCGGAACGCCGAAAACACCAGAGGCGGGGTCAACCCTGCCCAGCGGGCCGCGTTTTAATGAGCGGGCAACAATTGTCGCGGCTTTGGGCGCGCAACAGGTGGGGACCTCATGACCGGATTATCCATAAACAACCTTTCCATGCGTTTTGATCTGCCCAACGGCGATCATGTGCAGGCTTTGCAAGACGTCTCCATCGACCTCAAGGCGGGCGAATTGCTCAGCGTGTTGGGCCCGTCGGGCTGTGGCAAGACGACGCTTTTAAACATCGTGGCGGGGTTTCTGGCACCGACCAGCGGTGAATTGATCCTGAACGGGCATAAGGTCACCGGGCCGGACGCCGAACGCGGCATGGTGTTCCAGCAGGGCGCGTTGTTTGAGTGGATGTCGGTGCGCGAGAACGTGGCCTTTGGCCCCTCGATGAAGGGTATGCCGAAGGCTGAAAAAGACGAGATCGTGAACCACCTGCTGGATGTTGTGGGTTTGCAGGACTTCAAGGAAAAGGCGGTTTATGAATTGTCGGGCGGGATGCAGCAGCGCGTGGCGCTGGCGCGGTGTCTGGCCAATGACCCGGACGTGATACTGATGGATGAACCGCTGGGCGCGCTGGATGCGCTGACCCGCGAGAAGATGCAATCGCTGGTGCTCAAGCTGTGGAAAGAGACCGGCAAGACGATCATCCTGATTACCCACTCGGTTGAGGAGGCGCTGCTTCTGGGCGAACGCCTCATCGTGATGGCACCGCGTCCCGGACGCATCCACACCGAATATCGCCTGCCGTTCGCCGACCTTGGTGTTGATGCGGACCTGCGCGAGGTCAAGAAGCACCCTGATTTCGGGCCAAAGCGCGAAGAGATATTGAACATGATTTGGGACATGGAAGAAGAAATAATGGGCGCAAAGGAGGACGCGGCATGATCCCCCTGCTGATCTATATCCTCATTTTCATCGCGGCGTTTTTCATTGTAACCAAGGTGGTCCAGCGCGCCGGGGCAAAGGATTATACCTCGCTGAAAACCGTTACTTTTGGGGATGAAAGTGCCGTGCGCCCCAACCGGGCGGCCGGGGTTATATCGGTCCTGAGCATCTTTTTGTTGTGGGGTATCTTTACCGGCTCCAACCTGCTGCCAGGGTTCCTGCATGCGCCGGGCCCGTTTGAGGGGACCACGACATTCACCTATACCGCCCAGGGCGATGGCCAGTCCGATGATGCGACGGTGACGGTGGTGGTGCATCCGCGCGAGCAGGCGACCGACGCCCCCGAGGTGGACCCCGGCGAAGGGTTTGCCAAAAACGATACGGCCGCGATTGCGCAGTGGCGCACGGGCCTGATCCGCGTGGACAGCAATGATACGTTGGGGCGCGATGAGGGTGTGACGGTGGTTGCGATCAACGGGCAGAGTATCGCGCCCGGCCAGACCGTGCAGGTCGATGGCGGCACCGTGACGCTGAGTGATCGGGGCACGCCCAACTTCGCGCCGACCAGAGGGTGGCAGATGGAACCTTTGTATCTGCCAGCACCGGAGGCTGTTTGGACCCGCACGCTGGATATTATGAGCGAGGGTTTCCGGAATTTCACCTTGCTGGAGCATCTGGGTTTTTCGCTTTTCCGTGTGGTGGTCGGATTTATGCTGGGCGCAATCGTCGGGATTCCTCTGGGCTATGCCATGGGTCTGAGCGATTGGTTCCGCGGCTGGTTTGACCCAATCGTCGAATTCATGCGCCCGGTGCCGCCGCTTGCATTGATCCCGCTGGTGATCATCTGGGCCGGGATCGGGGAGGCGGGCAAGATCATCCTGCTGTTCCTGGCGGCGCTGTGGATCATGGCGATTGCGGCGCGTTCGGGTGTGTCGGGCGTCAAGATTTCGAAGGTGCACGCGGCCTATAGCCTCGGGGCCAGCAAGTGGCAGATCATGCGTCATGTCATCGTGCCTAACTCCCTGCCGGAGATTTTCACCGGTGCGCGCGTCGCGATGGGGGTTTGCTGGGGCACTGTCGTGGCCGCTGAACTGGTCGCGGCGGAGCAGGGTGCGGGGATGATGATCATGACCGCCTCGAAATTCCAGAACACTGATATTGTGATCATGGGCATCATTCTGATCGGGGTCATCGGTTTCGGTATCGACATGCTGATGCGCGCCGCCGAACGTATGCTGGTCCCGTGGAAGGGCAAAGGCTGAAAAAGAAAAGGTCCGGGGGACCTTTTCCAGCCTTTGCGGGCGGAGCCCCGGGGCCGGTTACTCTTGAGCCTTTTCCAGCCGATTGCGAGCTTTGCCCGAGAAAAAACGTTGCCGTGGCGCGATTGTACTCCTCCGGCTTGGAGCCCCGAATCTAATTCTCCTCGTCCAAGGTTCCGGGGGTCAGATTCACCCCCCTGTCTCTTTGCGGGCATTCTGGGGACACATACGCCCGAGAAATCCAGGCATCCGAAAAAGGGGCCCGCAGGCCCGCGTCTGCAAGAGCAATAGGGCGCGGCGTATATGATTCCCGACGCCTTTTCCAAAGATGGGCCCGCGGGAATTCCGACATGCCCCGAGACATGCTCCGGCACAAACCGTTACAAATCGAAACACAAATGCGGCATATTAACCTAAAATGGTCAAGAATTACTCAATAAGCTTGTTTAATTGTGGATGATCAGTATCCCTGTGGAAACGAGCGAATAAAGGGCAGGCATTCATGACATCTCAATCCCCCCTGCGGGGCGCGATCCCGGTGGATCCTGCGCCAAAACCTGCCGCCGCCTGGGTGAAGATTCTGGCCAAATATCGCGACCCTGACCCCGCGCGTTCCGCCTTTGAAATCGCTGTCAGCGTGATCCCGTTTCTGGCGATCTGGGCCGTGGCGTGGTGGCTGTTGTCGATCAACCCTTGGGCCGCATTTGTCCTGGCTTGTGTCAACGGGTTGTTTCTGGTGCGGCTGTTCTGCATCCAGCATGATTGCGGGCATGGCTCGTTTTTCGCCAACCGCACGCTCAGCGATTGGATCGGGCGCGCGTTGGGTGTGTTGACCTTGACCCCCTATGACACATGGCGGCGCAGCCATTCCATCCATCACGCCGGCGCGGGCAACCTTGAAAAGCGTGGCATTGGCGATGTGATTACGCTGACAGTGGCCGAATACCGGGCTCGCAACTGGCTCGGACGGTTGAAATATCGCACCTATCGCAACCCGCTGGTACTGTTCGTGCTGGGCCCGGCTTATATCTTTTATCTCGAAAACCGCGTGCCAGTGGGTCAGATGGGTGCAGGCTGGCGCATCTGGCTGAGCTCAATGGGCACCAATGTTGGCGTCGCCATCATCGTGGCGCTGATCGTCTATTTTGGGGGGTTGATGCCTTTGTTGGTAGTGTTTGTGCCAACCACATTGGTGGCGGCGACGCTGGGTGTATGGCTGTTCTATGTCCAGCATCAGTTTGAGGAAACCCATTGGGACCAACCCGAGGAGTGGGGGCTGCATGATGCCGCCCTGCACGGGTCGTCGCATTACGTGATGCCAAGTATCTTGCAGTGGTTCACCGCCAATATCGGCATTCACCACGTGCATCATCTCTATAGCCGCATCCCGTTTTATCGTCTCAAAGAGGTGCTGCGCGATCACAGCGAATTGGCCACGGCGCAGCGTATGAGCATCGCCGAAAGCATCGCCTGCGCCCGGCTGCACCTGTGGGATGAAAAGCAGCGCCGCCTGTTGTCGTTCCGTCAGATGAGCAGCGTTTACGGCGCGGCTTGAATGTCACGGTAAGATGAGCGCGGGCCAGGAACGTTAACGTGGCCCCCTCCTTTACAGCCTGCGACGCTCGCGCATCGCCATGCTGGATGCATCGCCCCCTGTGTATTGGCCATAGCGTCGCCGTCTCGATATTTTCGAAATGATCCGGCGTTGGGTGCCTTTGATTGCGCTCTACGTGGCGTTGATTTTTCTAGGCTGGTTCATCAGTGATCAGGTCTCTGCCGCGCTTGTCCTGACGGCGGGCGGCGGTGGGTTCTCCGGAATGATGTGGATGGTGGTGCTGGTCTGTGCCATCTATGTCCTGGCCTCCGCCCTGCCATTCGTGCCGGGGGCGGAAATCGGGCTGGGCTTGATTGCGGTCTTTGGCGCGCCGGTCGCCTTGTTGGTCTATCTGTGCATGATCTGTGCGCTCAGCTTATCGTTCCTGATCGGGCGTCTGGTGCCCGCGCGCTGGCTGGCGGGATTGTTTGCCTATCTGCGGCTGGACCGGGCGTCGGTTCTGGTGCGGGATCTGGCAGATCAGTCGCCCGAAGCCTGTGAAGCGCGCCTGCGCCGCGCGACTGATAACAGGTTCCTGCGCGCGCTTCTGGGCTACCGTTACATTGCGCTGGCACTGGCGATCAACCTGCCCGGCAATACGGTGCTGGGGGGTGGTGGCGGGCTGGCGCTGGTGGCGGGGATGAGCCGGTTGTTCAGCCCGTTTTGGTTTTTTGTGACCTTGCTGCTCGCCGTCGCGCCCATCCCGCTCACCGTTTTCGTGATGGGCTATCAGCCCTAGGGTTTGCGGCGCGGGGTTGCATTGGGACCCTTGCCGGGTGCTTTGCCACGCTTGTTTGGGGGCACAAATCGCTTTGATGGATCCGCCGCACGTTTCTTTGACGCTGATTGGTCGCGTGGTGCGCCGCCCTTGCCGGTGGGCGTGCGGTCGGTGCGTTTGTCGCCACCTTCACGCGCGGGGCGTTCTGCTTTGGCAGCCTCGCGGTTTTCCTTAGTCCAGACCGCTTTGGCACGCGGCGGGCGTGCGCCCTCTGGCGCGGGGCTGGATTTGGGCTTCGGCTTGGCACCCGGCTTCATCGGGGAGCGCTCAGTTTTATGTGACTTTGGCGGCTTCTTGCCCTTGGGTGCAGCGCTCGGTTTATAGGGTTTGTCCGACACCTCGGCACGGGGCTTTTCGCGTGTGCGCGGGGCCTCTGCGGGTGGGGCCGCGTCGATCGGGTCATAGCGCGGCTTGTCCCGCTGCGGTTTCTTGAAATCCGGTTTGGGGCCGCGGGGTTTGCGGTCGGGCTTGGGGCCACGGTCCAGATTGGGCGGGGCGTCCAGACGAGTCAGTTTCGCGCCTGCTTCCAACACCATATCCGGACCCACGGCGGCCACAAAGGCATCTGCGCTGGCGGCCAGCACTTCGACAAAAGAGTGGCTGGGCTGAATACGGATCGCGCCGATGTCATCCTTGGTCAGGTTGCCCTTGTTGCAGACCATCGGCAGCAAGGTGCGCGGTTCCGCCCCGTCCTGACGGCCTTGCGAGATCGAAAACCAGACCGAAGGGCCAAAGGCCTTGCGCGGACCTTCATCGCGCACACCGGGCTCTGAAAGCTCCTCGGGTGCGGATTGGCGCGCGCGCATCAGGTTCACGAAGGCGGCGGCGAGTTGTTCGGGCGTGAATTCAGCGGTCAGACGCGCGACGATATCCTGTGCGTCCTCCGGCACCGGGTCGGTCCAGGACGGATCGGCCAGCAGTCGCGTTTCATCTGCGGCCAGCACCTCGGCGGCGGAGGGCGGTTCGGCCCATTCCACCTTGAGCTTGGCCCCGCCGATCAGACGGTTGGCTTTGGAGCGCAGCTTGGGTGGTACGATCAGTGCGGAAACCCCCTTGCGTCCGGCACGCCCGGTGCGGCCCGAGCGGTGCAGCAATGTATCGGAGTTGGAGGGCAGATCGGCATGGATAACCAGTTCCAGGTTGGGCAAATCAATCCCGCGCGCGGCCACATCGGTGGCCACACAGACCCGCGCGCGCCCGTCGCGCAGCGATTGCAGCGCGTTGGTGCGTTCGGATTGCGTCAATTCCCCCGATAGGGCGACAACAGAGAAATTCCGGTTCGTCAGACGCGACGTCATCCGCGCCACGGCGGCACGTGTGTTGCAGAAGACGATGGCGTTTTTGGCCTCATAAAACCGCAGCACATTGATGATCGCATTGTCGATGTCGCGCGGGTTTGTGACCATCGCACGGTATTCGATATCGGAATGTTGACGTGTGTCCCCGGCGGTGGCGACGCGCTGCGCATCACGCTGATAGCTTTTGGCCAGCTTGGCGATGGCGGCGGGAACGGTCGCGGAGAACATCAGGGTGCGGCGGTCTTCGGGGGCCTCGGAGAGGATAAATTCCAGCTCTTCGCGGAAACCGAGATCGAGCATTTCGTCGGCCTCGTCCAGCACCACGGCACGGATGGAAGAAAGGTCGATATTGTTACGCTTGATGTGATCACACAGACGCCCCGGCGTGGCCACGACCACATGCGCACCGCGGTCCAGCGCGCGCCGTTCGGTGCGCGTGTCCATGCCGCCCACACAGGAGGTCACAACCGCGCCCGCCATCCCATAGAGCCACGTGAGTTCTCGGTTGACCTGCATCGCCAATTCGCGCGTCGGCGCAATGATCAGGGCCAAAGGCGCGCTGGCGGGGCCGAAATGGGTCGCCTCGCCCAGAAGCGTCGGGGCGATGGCAAGGCCGAAGCCCACGGTCTTGCCCGAGCCGGTTTGGGCGGAGACCAGCAGATCGGCCTGTTCGAGCGCCGGGTCGGTCACGGCCTCCTGAACGGGGGTGAGTGTTTCATAGCCTTGTTTGGCCAAGGCGTCGGAGAGCGTCTGTATCACGGATTTACCTGCGTTTTGGGCGGCGCATGGCCGCGGGACCGCACGGGCGTGCAGTTGAGTTGCGGCGTCGTTATGCCTTTGGCGGCCAAGAGTCGATGGGGATTTGCGAAAGGGTTAAAAAGACGGCGCGTAGCGGTGCTTTTTGGGGCCGATCCACGCATCAATGTTCATTCCGGCCCCTGATATATTGCGCAACCTGACGCGCATCCACCACGGCTTCGCGTACCAGCCAGTCAAAGTGGTTGGACAGCGACCGGACCCGCTCGATTTCGCGAAACGCGAGATAACATTGCCCTACATAGATCACAGCGAGGTTGGGCCCGAACACCGTGACCGGCGCGCTGAACACCTTATGCGCGTCAAACAGGAAAATCCGCAGGCGCGGAAAGAGGAGATCGCATTGATCAGCGATAAACGCCAGTTGCGCGCGCCGCATGTCCCGGTTGGCCCCCGCGTAATAGGCGGTTCCGGCTGCGCAGGCGTCCACCTCATGCAGGGGCAGGGCGATTTCATAATCCGACACACCCGACGTCAACCAGTCCAACTGGCTTTTCTGCGCATCCAGAGTTTCGGGCAGGCGGCGTTCGCGACAGGAGGCATATTCCCAATCCATCATGCGTTCGGTCTTGAGGATGTCTGGCAGCGTCGCTGGGACATGGCGGACCTTGTACCCCGCAGCCTCATGGTGCCAGGCCAGAAGCTGGTCATCCGCTGAACTGCGCTCGGCCGGGCTCAGCGAGAGGGCGGCGGCAACAATGTCACCGGGCGTTTCGGGCCGGTTCGTGAGGCCCAGCAGCCAATCGGTGCTGACGCCAAGCACCTGCGCGGCATCGGCGGCCAATTGCGCGTTCGGCAGGCGGGGGTGATCGTCTTTGAGCAATTGTCCAATGGTTGAACGATCCACCTGCGCGCCTCGGGCCAGCCCGCTCTTGGTCATGTTCTTATGCGCCATCGCCTCTTGAAGGCGTCTGCGAAACAGGTCGGCGCGTTGTCGTTTGTCCATTTGAATCCGCTTTGCAGAAAATATTCACCAAAATGGAGCTTATGCAGCAAAGTCTCTAAATGTCCATGATGCGCTAAACCTCCTATCGATGAACGGGTCGAAACACATTACGGATCACGACCTATGGACAGCACAATCAGATTGATCACCAAGGCCACGACCTGGCAAGTCCTGGGGCTCTTCTCGATGATGCTGATTGGTTATCTGGTAACGGGTTCCGTGGCGGCTGGAGGGGGTATCGCCCTGGCGGGCGCGATCACCGGGTTTGTGGCCTATTTTATACATGAATTGATCTGGTCAAAGATTGCCTGGGGTCGGGTGCAGAATGGCGTTTCAGATCCCAAAGCGTTGTAGGCGTACGCGCCGATGGGTCCAGGGTCGCATTCTGCTGAGTGCACAGGGGCGATCGCCCCAAGACGCCTGAAAGCCAAGTTTGGTGGCAAAACGCAAATCCCCAGACGAGACCGTGATGTCGCGGTTCAGGAGAGTTTAGACGGATTTAGCGTACCACTTCGTATGACACTTGGGCTACTGTTAAGTCCTGATGTCTGGTCGTCGGACTTCCAATCCTGAGCCTCTGTGTGATCTTTTTTGCTACATATATTGTCTCGGAAACCAAAAATTTGAGGGTGAAGAGCAAAAAAGGGGGGAGTAAATCCTGGCTCCTGATATCATATTCTATACGATTCGATGCTTGCGCTTTTGAAATCAGTGCCGACTCCGCTGTGTTTTGCGGACGTGAGGTGTCCTGTAAGACCCAATCCGACACTATGGTCGATCCCGCAGCGTGTTTTCTGTGCAGCAGCTGGCCTGTCGATCAGTCTTTCGAGAGCCAACTGAGATGCGGGTTGGCGGCACAGGCGCGTCACGAAGCGCTCATAATCACCAACCCCACAGCCACACTCCAATCCTGCTTGATCAGCAGGGATACTACTGTGCACATATGAGACATTCTAACTGTGCGGTGACAGTGCGCTGTCAAATCGGCAATACCATATAGCGAATAACGAAGGATGATAAGGAACACATAGTAGTTCCTTTTTCAGCTATAAAAATGAAATGAAATCAAGGGGCATAAGTTTGAACTGCGCAGCCAAGCTTGCTTTTCGGCAGCATAAATATTCCCTTCAACGCCAAAGAAAAAGCCAGCGGAACACTGGCTCTGTTTCGAAGTGGCGGGGTAATCCTCCCATTTGTGGGGCTGTTTCAAACTAGAATTACGTGGTCATTTTGTACTGGTTCAGTTTCATAGCGGGAGTTACCCCGCCGATGCCCATGTTGGGGCGGTCATTGTTGTAAGTCCATAGCCACTGTGTTGCGTATTCCTGCACCTCCTGAATGCTGTGGAAGATGTTGATGCCCAACCATTCGCTGCGCACAGTTCGGTTGTATCGTTCGATATATGCGTTCTGCTGCGGCTTCCCCGGTTGAATGTAACATAGGGTGATATGGTGCTTTGAAGCCCATTCAATCAGCTTGGCGCTGACGTATTCTGGACCGTTGTCCACACGTATCATCGCGGGCTTTCCGCGCCATTGGATGACTTGATTAAGACTGCGCACAACCCGTGCTGCTGGCAGCGAGAAGTCCACATCAATGGCCAGACCTTCCCGATTGAAGTCATCAATGATGTTCAATGTCCTGAACGATTTCCCGTTCCACAGCTGGTCAGCCATAAAATCCATAGACCACACTTAATTTGGTCGGTCCGGGACTGCCAACGGATCCGGGCGCTCCCGTTTCAAGCGTTTGCGAGGCTTAATCCGCAAGTTCAGCTCCAACTCGCAGTAAATCCGAAGCACACGCTTATGGTTCCATCCGAACCCTTTCACATTACGCAAATACAAATAGCACAGCCCAAAGCCCCAGTTCTTACGCGCCCTGGTCAACGCCACCAACCAGTCCTCAATTTCTCCATTCTCGTCAACCAACAGCGGCACATACCGATAACACCATCGGCTGATCTCAAATGCGCGGCATGCTAGCGCAACGCTGACACCACGCGCTGCAACTGCTTGTTGGGCCATCTCCCGTCGGAAAGACGGCCTCATTACTTTTTTGCCAGCGCTTCCTTCACCAGTTCATTTTGCATAGCAATATCAGCGTACATGCGCTTCAAACGCGCATTCTCAGCCTGCAACTGCTTCATCTCAGAAATGAGCGACGCGTCCATGCCGCCATACTTTGAGCGCCACTGGTAAAAGGCAGCGCTGCTCATACCGTGCGTACGACAAAGGTCGGAAACAGGCACCCCGCTCTTAGCTTCTTTCAAGATCGAGACAATCTGAGCCTCTGAATAACGTGACTTCTTAATCGTGAATCTCCTTGGCTTATCTTGCCGCGAAAATTCTAGCTTTCAACACAACCCTTTTTCGGGGGGATTACCCTGCCGTGTGTCGACAGGGGACTGTAGCTGAATCATTTTCAACGTGTCGGTCAGTGCTGTGGCACCATATCCGCTGTTCATCAGTAGTGTCTTTAGGCTGCTTCACATCGCATCCTTTCCGTTAAGTCCTTCGGCTTTCGACAATGCTTAAGGTGCCCGTGTCTGCGACAGCATGCAAGTTGCCAACTTAGCCTGCTCAACTGAATAAATTTGGCAAAGCTGCCAATTTGCCTGCAAAAGGGGAAAACTATGCTGCCAAAAAGGAACTGCTGCGGGGTGCTTATCAAAGGAAGTTTGGTGGAGCCTAGCGGGATCGAACCGCTGACCTCCTGCATGCCATGCAGGCGCTCTCCCAGCTGAGCTAAGGCCCCGATGTGCGGCCCGGTCGGGCCTCACGGGATGGGTCATGCGACCCGGTGCGCCGGTGAATAGGCGCAACGCGGGGCGGGATCAAGTCAAAAAACCTGCCGCCCTGCGCGAATTTTCATTTAGCTGTCGTCATCATCAGACGCCACATCCGCGATCTCTTCGAGCGGCACTGTGTCATCATCGTCTTCGTCGTCATCCAGGATGTCATCACCCAGATCCACATCGACGTCATCTTCATCGTCCAACACGACTTCTTCGTCATCCGCCGTGTCTTTGGCTTTTGCCTTTGCGGTCACGGCATCCTCGGCATCCGCGGCGATCATCCGGGATTTGCTGAGGTCAACTTCGACAACTTCGCCCGTGTAGGGGCTGATAATCGGGTTCTTGTTCAGATCATAAAAACGTTTGCCGCTGGTGGGGCAGAGGCGCTTCGTTCCCCATTCTTCGTTGGGCATGAAAAACCCCCTTTTGGATTGCGATTCTGGTGTAGATGATTAGGGCCGCAAGTGCCATATGAAGCGCAGGCTGTAAAGGCCTGCTGCGCAGAAGGTCGCCCCGGAGAGCCCGTTATGTCCCAGATGTTCCTTACCGGTGATCCGCCCATCACTCTGATGCTGCGCCGCTCTGCCCGCGCGCGGCGGATTTCGCTGCGCATTTCACAGCTGGACGGGCGGGTGACTTTGACCCTGCCCAAGCGGGTGCCTGAACGCGAGGCGCTGGCGTTCGCGCGCGAAAAAGAGACATGGATTCGCAAACATCTGGCCGCTCGGGGAGAGGATGTCGACGTGGTTCTGGGTGCTGTGCTGCCGGTGGGGGGGCGCATGCATGAGGTGGCGGCCGGGTCCGGGCGCAAGGTGCGTTTCGAGGAGGGCCGTGTGTTGGTGCCGGGCGTTGCAGAGCGCACGGGGCCGCGCCTGATGGGCCATCTCAAGGCCATCGCACGGGCGCGGCTGGCCGAAGCCTCGGACCACTATGCCGCAAAACTGGGCCGCCCCTATAGTGCGCTGACCCTGCGCGATACCCGTTCGCGGTGGGGCTCCTGCACGTCGGAGGGGCGGTTGATGTATTCATGGCGGCTGATTCTCGCGCCGCCGGATGTGCTGGATTACGTTGCGGCCCATGAGGTTGCGCATCTGGCTGAAATGAACCACGCGCCGGAATTTTGGGAACAGGTCCAGCGGATTTATGGCGACTACAAGGCACCGCGTGCCTGGTTGCGCAAACAGGGCGGCGATCTGCACCGTTACCGGTTTGACCGATAACAGCAGCCCTTGACGCAGGGCTGATTTGTGATCACAGATCGCGGATGATCTTGAATCCGCGCCCCGTTGATGCCACCCCTGTCGCGCATGACCGTGTTTACCGTGCGTTGCGCGGGCGTATCATGCAGGGCGATCTGCATCCCGGTCAGGGCCTGACCCTGCGTGGGATCGGTAAGGAATACGGCGTCTCCATGACACCTGCGCGCGAAGCTGTACGCCGATTGGTGGCCGAAGGGGCGCTGACCATGTCCTCCTCCGGGCGGGTGGCAACGCCGGAGTTGAGCAACGAACGAATCGAGGAACTCGCAGCGTTGCGTGCGCTGCTCGAGGTGGAACTGGCCAGCCGCGCCTTGCCGCGCGCACATATGGCGCTGATCGAACGGTTGCAGAGCATCAATGCCAGTGTCGCCGAGGCCGTGGCCCATCGCGATGCCGTCAGCTACATCCGTACCAACTTGGAATTCCACCGAACGCTCTATCTGCGCGCACAGGCCCCGGCGATGCTGGCCATGGCCGAAACCGTCTGGTTGCAGATGGGCCCGACCATGCGCGCGCTCTATGGGCGTTTGCGTAAAACCGAACCGCCACAGTTTCACCGTTTGATCATTGCGGCCCTGCGCGCGGGGGACGAACCGGGCCTGCGCCTTGCCGTGCGCTCGGATGTGACCCAGGGTCTACGGATGCTCGCCAGCTGAACTGACGAAATTAAGCGACGTTTGCCCTTGAAAAATTCAACCATATGTAGAATTTTACCAAAATTCTGCCCTTAATCAGACACAATTTTAGGAAATATTTGGTCTGCGGTGTCACAGGGGCAGTGCAAGCTTTGGGCGGTAAGTATCTGTAATGAATATCGAAAAAAGAGAATTCTACGGGATGATCAGACCCGCGCGCGAACATGATCTTGAGGTCGTTCGTGATATGATATCCAGTCTGGCAAGTCATCACGGGGATGTGGCCACGCTCACATCGGCGCAACTGGCCCGCGATATCCTCGGTCCGCGCCCCTGGGTGCGTGTCTTGCTGGCCGAATGTCGGGGCGTTTGCATCGGCTATGTCGCTCTTTGTCCGCTGTCAAAGATGCAGTTTGGGATGCGGGGCATGGATTTGCTCAACCTCTATGTGGTGCCCGATGCGCGACGAACAGGCGTGGCGAAAGCCCTGATAAAAGCCAGTCAGGATGTCGCCGAACAGGAAAAATGTGATTTTCTTGCCGTGGGCACGCACCCGGACAACACGGTGGCACAGGACATTTACCGGGCGCTGGGATTTGACAGCCTTGAGGCCCCCGGCCCGCGTTTCAGCATTGCTTTAAAGCCACAGGTTTAAGCTGCGAGCCCCTTGGCTCCGAGGTCGATGAATTTGCTGCGTCGGTCCTTGATGAGAGCGGCGGCATCTTTGCCCTTTAGGTCTTTCAGCATGCCCTCCAGCGCGCGACCAACAGCGGCAATGGCCTCGCCTGAATTACGATGCGCGCCGCCTGTGGGCTCGGGGATGATACGGTCGATGACGCCCAATTGCTTGAGGTCTTCCGCCGTGAGGCGCAAAGCCTCCGCAGCTTCGCGCATCTTCTCGGCGTCTTTCCACAGGATTGAGGCACAGCCCTCTGGGCTGATCACGGAATAAACCGAATGTTCCAGCATCGCGACGCGGTTGGCCGTGGCAAAAGCCACCGCACCGCCGGAGCCGCCTTCGCCAATGATTACCGACACCAGCGGCACGCCGATCTGGAGGCATTTTTCAGTGGCGCGCGCAATGGCCTCGGACTGGCCGCGCTCTTCGGCACCTTTGCCCGGATAGGCACCGGGCGTGTCCACCAGCGTGATCACCGGCAGGCCAAAACGATGTGCGATGTCCATCAGCCGGATCGCCTTGCGGTATCCCTCGGGACGCGCCATGCCGAAATTATGTTCAATGCGGGATTTGGTATCATTGCCTTTTTCGTGGCCGATCACCATCACCGGCTGATCGTTGAATCGTGCCAGCCCGCCCATGACCGCATGATCATCGGCAAAATTGCGATCCCCGGCCAGTGGCGTGTAATCCGTAAACAGCGCATCGATATAGTCGTGACAATGCGGGCGTTCGGGGTGACGCGCGACCTGGCATTTGCGCCAGGGGGTCAGGGATTTATACAGATCAACCAGCATCGCGCTGGCCTTGGCATCCAGAGCGGCGGCCTCGTCGGTAACGTCCATCTCGTCGCTGGCACGGGCAAGGGCGCGCAGCTCTTCGGCTTTGCCTTCGATTTCCGCCAGCGGTTTTTCGAAATCCATATATTGGGTCACGGGGCGCCTATCTGTTGTTCAATGCTCCCGTATATGGCGCGCCGCGCGCGGCATTGCAACGGGTCTCAACCCGGCCAGAGCACCGGGTAAAGCGAGGCGATCAGCAATCCTGCCATGCTCCAGTTGAAGATTTGCAACCGGGCGGGGTTGGTCAGGAAGCGGGCCATCTGCTGGCCCATCATGGTCCAGAGCGTGATGGAGGGCAGATTTACCAGACCAAAGACCAGCGCCACAACGGCGAAGGCCGTGAGCGTCTGGCCGGGTGCATAGACCGACAGGGCGGTCAGCGCCATCGCCCAGGCCTTGGGGTTGACCCATTGAAAGGCCGCCGCTTGCAGGAAGGTCATGGGCGTGCCTTGCGAGGTGTCCTTTTTGATCGGGGCGGCGGTTGCGATCTTCCATGCCAGATAGGCGAGATAGGCCACGGAGATGATTTTCAGGATCGTATGGCTGATTGGGTAGGTCTCAAATATCTGCGACAGCCCGGCCCCGACAAGCACGATCATCACCGAAAAGCCGATCGAGATGCCCAGCATATGCGGGATCGAGCGGGTGAAGCCGTAATTTGCCCCCGACGCCATGAGCATCAGATTGTTCGGCCCCGGTGTTGCAGAGCTGACGAAGGCAAAGAGGGCCAGAGCGGAGAGGATTTCAAATGTCATGACCGCAATTATTGGCGGGGTTGGTCGATTTGAAATTGCGTTTTGGTGCGTTTGGGGATTAAGTTTGCAACTTATGATCAGAATTGATGATAAATCCGAGCGTATATTGCGTGAATTGAAACGGGACGGGCGGATCAGCAATATCGAACTGGCCGACCGCGTTGGGTTGTCGCCCTCTGCCTGTCTGCGCCGGGTGCAGGAGCTGGAGCGCAGCGGTATCATCAAGGGGTACCGCGTCGTGCTTGACCCGGTGCCTTTGGGGATCGGGTTCGTCGCCTATATCGGTGTCGGGCTGGGCGACCATTCCAAGGCCTCCCAGGAGGCGTTCGAGCGGGCAATTTCGCGCGCGCCCGAGGTGGTGGAGTGCCACAATATCACCGGCGCCATCGAATATCTGCTCAGGATTGAATGCGCTGACCTGCCCAGCTACAAGCGGTTCCACACCGATATGCTGGGGGCATTGCCGCAGGTGAATTCGATCACATCCTATGTGGTGATGGGCTCGCCCAAGGACGAACGGGCATAGGGGCTATTGCGTGGCCGAACGGGCGATCTGCTCGAAAGTGGTGTCCAGTTCCGACGCCAGCGTGCGCAGGGCATCGCCGCCTTCCTCCAGATAGGGGGCGAATACGAAGCCCGGCGTTTTATAGGAGAGCGTCGCGGTGGCGTCCGGATTTTCGGTAACATAAAACCGGATCGGGGCCTCGATCATCGCGGCGGTCGATGTTTCCAGCACCCGCACGGCAAAGTCATTGTTGAACACGCCAATGACGCGGTTTTCGGGGATGGTGATGCCACGATTGCGCGCCGCCCCCGTTGGTCCCGCCTGCGTGACTACGCCCATTTTATGCGCTTTCACCGCAGTTTTCAGATCGTCCAGCAACGCGGCGTGGGTCTTTTGCGTGTCGATCACAACCCAGCCTTCGCGCGGTGCGATGGATTGCGCCGGGGCTGTGGTGGCCCAGAGCAGGGTCGCGATGATCGCGAGAAAATGGTGCATGGCGGGCTCCTATGGGCTCACTCAGTCACGCCCAGGCGCGAAAGCCAAATCAAACCTGCGTCACCCGCTGATCATTTCGGATTGGCGCACGATGACTTCGGCCTGTTTGATCGAGGCGATGTCGACAAGGCGGCCCTTATAGACGGTCGCGCCTTCGCCCTTGGCCTTGGCCGCTTCCATGGCGGCGAGGATTTCGCGGGCCTCTGCGACGGCTTCAGCGGAGGGGGTGAAGACCTCATTGGCGATGGCCACCTGTTTGGGGTGGATCGCCCATTTGCCAACCATACCCAGCGTGGCAGAACGGCGCGCCTGCGCACGGAACCCCTCGTCGTCGGAGAAATCCCCAAACGGGCCATCCACGGGCAAAACGCCGTGCGTGCGGCAGGCCGCAACGATGGCCGCCTGCGCCCAATGCCAGGGATCGGACCAGTGCTTTTGCCCGTCGCGGTGCATGTAGTAGTTCTCCTGCGTCCCGCCGATGCCGGTCGTCTGCATCCCCATGGAGGCCGCGAAATCCGCAGCACCCAGGCTCATGGCTTGCAGGCGCGGCGAGGCGGCCGCGATTTCCTCGACATGGGCAATACCGGCGGCGGATTCGATGATGACCTCAAAGCTGATCCTCTTGGCGCGCCCCTTGGCGGCCTCCACGGCAGTGACCAGCGCATCGACAGCATAGATGTCACCGGCACAGCCAACCTTGGGGATCATGATTTGATCGAGGCGTTCGCCCGCCTGCTCCAGAAGGTCCACGACGTCGCGATACCAAAAAGGCGTATCCAACCCGTTGATTCGCACGGAGAAGGTTTTGTTCCCCCAATCGACGTCCGAAATCGCCGCGATCACATTGGCGCGGGCGCTGTCCTTGTCCGAGGGCGCAACGCTGTCTTCAAGGTCGAGGTTGATCACATCCGCGTCCGATGCCGCCATTTTCTCAAATATTGCCGGGCGCGAACCGGGGCCAAAGAGCTGGCAGCGGTTGGGGCGGGCAGGGGCGGCGGGCTGGATCTTGAAACTCATGGCGGACCTCGGTGAAATAAAATGTCGGAAAGCTCGCCCCAGCAGTTATTAAATTGCGCAACACCTCGCAAGCGGATTTTGCAGGTGCAGCATTGCGCGCGTGCTTGAAGTGTGCGCTTAATTCTTGCACATATGCATCATATATTCGAAGGTATTTGCAGAAATTCATGTCACAGGCAGATTTCTGCGATGTCTTTGCGCCAAACATGAGCAAGATTCCCGTAAACCACTACCTCGGGGGATTTACCGTGATCGAAACACCATATCTGTTGTTCCTAGGCGATGCGCCCGACCAATTGGCCGCCAAGGTTGCACAGGGCATCAAGGACTGGCGCCCGGAAAACGCCGTCGGCCAGTTCCGCATGGAGGGCTGCAAGGCGGACGTCGGCTTGCAGGACATGGGCCTGCAGGAAGCCAAGGAGGCCGGTGCCAAAACCGTTGTGATCGGCGTGGCCAACCGGGGCGGTTACATCAGCAAGGAATGGCGCCGCGTGCTGGTGCAGGCGCTGGAGATGGAGTTCGATCTGGCCAGCGGATTGCACAACCTGCTGCGCGACGAATCCGAGCTTGTGGCGGCGGCCCAGGTGCATGGCGGCACCCTGCATGACGTGCGCGTGCCCACGGATGCCTATCCGATCGCGAACGGCGTGAAGCGCACCGGCAAGCGCGTCTTGGCCGTGGGCACCGATTGTTCAGCGGGCAAAATGTATACGGCATTGGCGCTGGACGCATCGATGCGGGAGCGCGGCATGAAAAGCACGTTTCGCGCCACCGGTCAGACGGGGATTTTGATCACGGGCCACGGTGTGCCGCTGGATGCGGTCATCGCGGATTTCATGGCCGGGGCGGTGGAATATCTGACGCCGGACAATGAGGCGGATCACTGGGACATCATCGAGGGGCAGGGCAGCCTGTTCCATGTGTCCTATTCCGGGGTGACGCTGGCCCTGATCCACGGCGGTCAGCCGGATGCGTTGATCATTTGCCACGAGCCAACCCGCAAACACATGCGCGGCTTGCCGGGGTATCAATTGCCCAGCATCGAGGCGGTGCGCGATATGTCGTTGCAACTGGCGCAGGTCGCCAATCCGGGGTGTCAGGTCGTTGGCGCGTCGATTAACACGCAGCATCTGAATGAGCAGGAGGCCAAGGCGTATTGCGCTGAGGTCGAGGCGCGCCTTGGGGTTCCGACCATTGATCCGTTCCGCCATGGTGCGGCACGTCTGGCTGACGCCCTCGCGGCGCTTTAAGGTATGGATTTCCCGCTGGGATGACTGCTGGGGATGCTTGCAACAGGAAATGTGGACCATGCAAATCAACGTAAGCCGGGACGTCTTTCGCCTGGCGCAGACCTTTCGGATCAGCCGCGAGTCCCGGACGGAGGCAAAGGTTCTGACTGTGCGGATCAGAGACGGGGCGCATGAAGGATGGGGCGAATCTGTGCCCTATGCGCGCTACGACGAGACGCTGGAGAGCGTCACAGCACAGATCGAGAGCCTGCCGGGGGATGTCACGCGGGAGGCGCTATATGGTCTGTTATCCGCCGGGGCCGCGCGCAATGCGGTGGATTGTGCGCTCTGGGATCTGGAGGCCAAACGCGCGGGTAAAAGGGTGTGGGAGCTTGCCGGATTGCCCGCGCCAAAGCCCGAGATCACCGCCTTTACGCTATCGCTGGATACAGCCGAAAAGATGCGGGAGCAGGCCGCGCAGCATGCACATCGCCCCTTACTGAAAATCAAGCTTGGCACGCCGGATGATATGCCCCGGCTCGAAGCGGTGCGCGTCGGGGCACCGGAGGCGCGCATTATCATCGATGCCAATGAGGGCTGGAGCGCGGAAGTTTATGCCGACCTGGCCCCTCATCTCGTGCGCCTTGGCGTGCAGTTGGTAGAGCAGCCCTTACCTGCCGGGGAGGATGATGCGCTGATCGGGATGGCGCGCCCGGTGCCGGTCTGTGCGGATGAAAGCTGTCATGATCGCGCCAGCCTGCCCGGCCTCAAGGGCAAATATGATATGATCAACATCAAGCTGGACAAGGCGGGGGGGCTGACCGAGGCGCTGGCACTGCGGCGCGAAGGTTTGGCGCTTGGCTATGACGTCATGGTGGGCTGTATGGTCGGCTCCAGCCTCGCGATGGCACCGGCGACGATCCTGGCGCAGGGGGCGGCGGTGACGGATCTGGATGGGCCGCTTTTATTGGCGCAGGACCGGGAAACCCCGCTGGTTTTTGATGAAAACGGCGTGCATCCCCCGCAAGCCCGCTTGTGGGGCTAGGCCTCGAGGGGTATTGCGATGGTGTGGTGCCGGTGCAGCCCCGGCAAAAGGAGAATGAAATGCGCACAGTTTATCTGAACGGCCAATACCTGCCCGAAAATGAAGCATCCGTTTCGATCTTTGATCGCGGTTTCCTGATGGCGGATGGTGTCTATGAGGTGACGTCGGTTCTGGGCGGCAAGCTGATTGATTTTGACGGGCATGCGGTCCGTTTGCAACGGTCTCTGGACGCACTGGATATACGTAACCCGATCAGCGTAGCGGATCTTTTGGAAGTGCACCGCGAATTGGTGCGCCTCAACGAAATCGACGAGGGTATGATTTACCTCCAGATCACACGTGGCGCGCCCGGAGATCGGGATTTCGTATTTCCAGACCCCGAAACGACCGAACCCACGATTGTGTTGTTTACGCAGGCCAAGCCCGGTCTGGCCGATAGCCCCGCGGCGAAAATCGGTATGAAGGTGATCAGCATTGAGGACATCCGCTGGGGACGTCGGGACATCAAGACGGTGCAATTGCTCTACCCCTCGATGGGCAAGATGATGGCGAAAAAGGCCGGGGCAGATGACGCCTGGATGATCGAGGACGGTTTCGTGACCGAGGGCACCAGCAACAACGCCTATATTGTGAAGGGCAACAAGATCATCACGCGCGCGCTGAGCAATGATATCCTGCACGGGATCACGCGGGCGGCGGTGCTGCGGTTTGCCCAAGAGGCGCAGATGGAGGTCGAGGAGCGCAATTTCACGATTGAGGAAGCCAAAGCAGCAGATGAGGCATTTGTTACCTCGGCGAGCACCTTTGTCATGCCGGTCGTGGAGATTGACGGTGTTGCGCTGGGCGCGGGCGTGCCAGGGCGTGTTGCCCCAAGGTTGCGCGAAATTTACCTCGAAGAAAGTCTCAAAACGGCGGTTTAACGGGGATCACCACGTCTGAGCGTGGTTCCCTGAGGGTTTGTCATGGCGCTGCGCATGCCAGCGAGACGGCATGCGCAGCACTTGATCAATAGGTGAAGAAGGGACTCGCGAGCCCGGTGGACAGGGTTTTGCCAACCGACTGGATACCACCCTTGCGCCGCCCGATTTCATAGGTCAGCCCGAAACTGATGGCGTCCCCGTCGAACTGGTTGAAAGCGTCGATCTTGTGGTAAGCGATCTCTGCGGAAACACCTTCCGCGACAAGGTAACGCCCGCCGAGGAACGTCTGTGTCGTGCCGTCGCCGCCCTTGGTATTTGTGTTGGATATGCCACCGATTATGGCGAATTTAGGGTTAAGATCATACCCTCCGCTCAGGCTTGTGTAGGTCTCATCGTCGTTATCTACGAAATCAAAGGTCACGTCGATCAACCCGGCTTCATAGTCGCCAAACAGGTAGCTGTAGGTATTGCTGTTGATCTCAAATGCCCCACCGCCGACCAACAGACCATTGTCCATCTCATAGGAGGCAAAGATAATCGGGTTGGTTTCGTCAAAATCAGAGCGCCTGCCGGGCCCGGTGCTGGTCAGGTCAAAGTTGAAAAACCCAAGACCGGCAATCAGACCATCGCGCTGGTATTGGCCATAAACCGTTGCGGTGGTGATCTGGTTATCGGTGAAATTTGAACTCGGATCGGATGTATCAAAATCGTTGCGGGTCATATTGGCACCAAGCGCGAATTCACCAAAGCTGTATTCGCCACCCAATTCGAACAAGCGCTCGTCATTTACACCATTGGCGCGGCTGTTGGCGTTGAAATCCGCACGGTCCAGAACCAATGATCCATAGGCGGTTATCGCGCCCAGTTGGTAGACAAATTCGCCGGAAAGATTGCGTTGATCGTCGAAGTCACCCTCTAGACCGGGGCGATCGATTTCGCCATTGAGCACGGTTGCGCCAAGGCTGAGATGGGTGATGCCATCCGCCAGGGCGGGTGTGGCGGCAAGAAGAGCGATGACGGGGGTTAGCGTTTTGATATGCATGAGCGATAATCCACAAGTTAACAAATGTGTCGATATAATATTCGCGCCATCCCCCCCCGCAAGGCTCGGCGATATGACGCTGATACGCATCACGTGCGCTGTGGTAAAAAGGTGACAGGTCCGCAGGGTCATTCCTGCCCGACATTCTCCTTGAACGCCGTTTTGAAAGCCTTTTGTTGGTCATCCGTGGCCTCGGTCTGATAGGTGGCCTTCCACTCTTGCATGCTCATCCCGTAAAACAATTCACGCGCCTCTTCCTTGCCGATCTCGATGCCCTTCTCGGCGGCGGCCTCAGCGTACCAGCGGCTCAGGCAATTGCGGCAAAACCCGGCGAGGTTCATCATGTCGATGTTTTGCACATCGGTTCGGTCTTCCATCAGATGTTTTTGTAACCGGCGGAAGGCGGCGGCCTGTAATTCGATCTCTTGCTGCGTGGGCATGGTGCTCTCCTATTTCCTCCCTTTCAGATTGGGATGCGGCTGGCACATGTCAACCGCGATGGGTTTGCTTGCACCCCTGGCACCTGTCATGTCATCAAAGGGTCAAGAAGACCCATCAAGATGAGGGTGGTTGCTCTGTCACCTGTGATGGGACATAAGATGCCAAAGCCGTTAGCGGTAACAAACCAGTAAGGACGACAATCAAGATGAGACGCACCCGCAACGTCAAAATCGTGGCCACCCTTGGGCCAGCTTCCGACACCTATGACATGATCAAGGCCCTTTTCACGGCGGGCGCGGATGTATTCCGGCTCAACATGAGCCACGGCAGCCACGATGAGATCCGCGAAAAGCACCGGATCATTCGACAGATCGAAGAAGAAAGCGGTGGCAGCATCTGCATTCTGGCGGACCTGCAAGGTCCCAAGCTGCGCGTCGGTGTTTTTGCCAGTGAAGACGGCGAGATGCTCGAGGAAGGTGCGCGTTTCCGCATGGATCTGGATACCGCCGAGGGCGATGCCACGCGTGTCTGCTTGCCACATCCTGAAATTTTTGCAGCGCTTGAGCCGGGGTCTAGCCTCTTGGTGAATGACGGTAAAATTCGCCTGAAGGTCGATGAATGTGGTCCGGATTTCGCCAATTGCACGGTGATCGCGGGGGGCGTGATTTCCAACCGTAAGGGTGTGAACGTGCCGGACGTGGTGCTGCCGCTCGCCGCGCTCTCGAATAAGGACCGCAAGGATTTGGAGTTTGTGTGCGAATTGGGTGTCGATTGGCTGGCGCTCAGCTTCGTGCAACGCGCCGAAGACGTTTTGGAGGCCTCCGACTTGGCCAATGGGCGCGCTGCGATCCTGTCCAAGATCGAAAAACCCGCGGCGGTGAAGAATTTTGAAGAAATTCTGAAAGTCAGCGATGGCATCATGGTTGCGCGCGGCGATCTGGGGGTGGAATTGCCGGTGCAGAACGTGCCGCCGATCCAGAAACGTCTGGTGCGCAAATGTCGCTCGGCGGCCAAGCCGGTGATCGTGGCCACGCAGATGATGGAGAGCATGATCGACAGCCCCGTACCCACGCGCGCGGAAGTTTCCGACGTCGCCACGGCGATCTATGAGGGTGCGGATGCGGTGATGTTGTCTGCGGAGTCGGCGGCGGGTTCCTACCCGATTGAGGCCGTCACAACCATGAACAACGTGGCCACCGAAGTGGAGCGCGACCCGACCTATACCCAGATCATCGAGGCCTCGCGCGAAAGCAAGGGGGCCACCATCGCGGATGGCATCGTCTCGGCGGCACGGGAAATCGCGGAGACGACAAACATCAAGGCCATTTGCTGCTTTTCCCAAAGCGGGACGACGGCGGCTCTGGTGGCGCGCGAGCGGCCCCGCGTGCCGATCATCGCGATGACATCCGTGGCGCGGACCGCACGGCAATTGACGCTCTACTGGGGCACCAATTGCGTGATCGTCGAACCATTGGACCGATTCAAAATGGCCGTTGTGCAATCGGCGCGCGCGGCAACGCGGCAGGGGTATGCCGAAAAGGATGATATGATCGTGGTCACGGCGGGCGTGCCGTTTAACGTGCCGGGCAGCACCAATATCTTGCGCGTGGCCCCTTGCGATGAACGTCTGATTTTCAACTCGGACCCTGAATAGAGCGCAGAGGGCATTTGCGGGGTACAATCTGCTCTTGCCATGGAGCGCACAACCGCTTAGAGAGCGCTTTCTTACTGCGGGACCGGCCAATGTGGCATGCCGAGTCGCGCTTGAAACCGATCTAGACGTTAGGAGACGGAAATGCCCAAGATGAAGACGAAATCGAGCGCCAAAAAGCGCTTCAAGGTGACGGCCACCGGCAAGGTCCTCGGCGGACAGGCTGGCAAACGCCACGGTATGATCAAGCGGACACGCAAGTTCATTCGCGATGCACGCGGGACGACAACTTTGTCGGCCCCTGATGCCAAGATCATCAAGGGCTTCATGCCCTACGACCGTTAAGGAGAGCCGATATGTCCCGAGTTAAAGGTGGTACAGTCACCCACGCCCGTCACAAGAAGGTCATCAAGGCCGCAAAAGGCTATTACGGTCGCCGCAAGAATACCTTCAAGGTTGCGCGCCAGGCCGTTGATAAAGCCAACCAATATGCGACCCGTGACCGTAAAAACCGCAAGCGTAATTTCCGCGCGCTGTGGATTCAGCGGATCAACGCCGCCGTGCGCAGCCATGATGAGGCGCTGACATACAGCCGATTTATCAATGGGTTGAGCATTGCCGGTATCGAAGTGGACCGCAAGGTTCTCGCCGATCTGGCCGTGCATGAGCCCGATGCGTTTGGCGCGATCGTCAAGCAAGCACAGGATGCTCTGGCAGCCTGATACAGCGTTGCATCACAAGAATACGAAAGCCGCTCCGATCTGGGGCGGCTTTTTGCTTTGCGCGCGCAAGAACCGTCGTGAACTGGTGTCGACAGCCTATTGAGCAGGCGCATTTAAGTGCTACAACCGCGACACTCAAACAAGCGTAAAGCCCTGATGACAGCCAAACCTTCCAAGACCCAGATCAGCGATGAGGACGTCAGTCCGAGAGACCGGATCGTCAGCACGGTGATCATTGGCATCATCCGCTGTCTGACGCTTTTGCCCTACCGTCGGCGGGTGCCCGTCGGGGGCTGGGTGATTTCGCGTCTCGTCGCCCCGTTGATCGGGTATCGCGGCCGTATCCGTGACAATCTGCGGCTCATCTTTCCCGATATGTCGGAGGAGGAGGTCGTGCAGATGACCTTCGACGTGCCGGATCAGATCGGGCGCACCCTGTGCGAATTGTTTTCCCCGAAAAACCTGGTGGCGATGGCGGAGCAGACCCCGATCACAGGTGACGGTATCGCCGCCGTTGATGCCGCGCGCGCAGCGGGCCGTCCGATTATTATCGTGTCCGGGCATATCGGGAACTACGATATCGCGCGCTCCAAGCTGATCCAGCGTGGCCATAAGGTTGGCGGGCTTTATCGGAGCATGAATTACAAGGGTTTCAACGATTTCTACGTGTCGCGGATTTCGCAAGTGGGCACGCCGTTGTTCCTGCGCGGGCGGCGCGGCATGGGAGAGATGCTCAAATTCCTGAAGGCGGGCAATGCCATTGCGATGCTGATCGACCAGCATATGACCGCCGGGGCGCCGCTCAAATTCTTCGGGCATACCGCCTATACGGCGTTGTCGGCGGCGGAACTGGCGTTGCGCTATGACGCGCTTTTGGTGCCGTGCTATGGCATCCGGCAAGCCGATGGGCTGAGTTTCGAGATGATCGTAGAATCGCCGATCCCGCATACGACGCCCGAGGAAATGACGCAGGCCCTGAACGACAGCCTTGAAGCCCAGGTGCGCGCGAACATGTCACAATGGCTCTGGGTCCATCGACGCTGGAAGGCGTAGCCGTTTGCATCTTGGGTGCGACGATACAGGCTTGCGTGTGATGCGTGCAAAATGGATAGTTACCTCAGCAAAACAAATGATTTCAGGGAGAGATCACCATGTGGAAACTTCTGACAACCGCCGCCTTGGGAACCGTTCTGATGGCAGGCACCGTGGCGGCGCAGAGCTGTGCGGAGGGCAAGACCCTTACGGAGGGCAAATTGACCATCGCCACCGGCAATCCTGCCTATTACCCTTGGGCGATTGATGACACGCCAGAAAACGGGCAGGGGTTCGAGCCTGCCGTGGCCTATGCGCTCGCGTTGGAAATGGGTTTTGCGCGCGAGGATGTGGTCTGGACGCGCACTTCTTTTGATCAGGCGATCCAGCCTGGTACCAAAGATTTTGACGTGAACATGCAGCAGTTTTCGATCACGCCGGCCCGCGACAAGATTGTCGACTTTTCCGAGCCCTATTACACGGCCCCGATGGCGGTTCTGGTGCGTGGCGGTGATGGGATCGAGCCCAACCTTGCCGCGCTCAAGGCGTTGAAATGGGGGGTTGTGGCCACGACAACCGCCTTGCCCGTAGTGATGCAGACCATCGCTCCGACCTCCAGCCCGCTTGTCTATGACGACACGGCCAATGTGGCCGAGGCCATGAAGGCTGGGCAGATCGACGCCGCGCTTTTTGATTTGCCAACGGCGCTTTACCTGTCGGCGGTTGTGCTGGAGGGCGGGCAGGTCCTGGGCCAGTTCGCCGCCGATGAGAGCGACAATCCGGATCATTTCGGCATGATCATGACTGAGGGGAACCCGCTCAAGGAATGCGTGGATGCCGCACTCGGCAGGCTCAAGAAAGACGGATCATTGGCGGGCATCGAGGCGGAATGGTTGCAGGAAGCCACAGGCGTGCCGCTGATCCAGTAAGCGCGCGTGAACCGCAGACAGGCATATGAGGCGGCAGAGCGACGTCGGTCGTTAACCATCGCCGGGATCAGCACCGTTGTGGTGATCTTGGCGATTATGTTCTTGGTCCCGCTCGCCCCCGGCTGGCCGCAGGTCAAGGCCAGCTTCTTTGACGGTGCGGTGTTTGCGGACACCTTTCCGACGCTGCTCAAGGCGTTCATGATCGATGTGATGATCTTTGCCTGGTCGGTGCCGATCATTCTGGTGCTGGGTCTGGCCATCGCTTTGGCGCGCGGTGCGCAGGCTCCGGCGCTTTTTCCGCTGCGCATTTTCGGCGCGGTTTATGTAGATGTCTTCCGCGGTGTCCCGGTGGTTCTGACGATCTATCTCATCGGGTTCGGGGTGCCGGGCCTGGGCCTGCCGCGCCCCTGGAACAGCCCCTATATCTGGGGGACCGTCGCGCTGGTGCTGACCTATTCGGCCTATGTCGCCGAAGTGCTGCGTTCCGGCATCGAGAGTATTCATGCCAGCCAGCGTAACGCGGCGATCTGTCTGGGACTGAATGAACGCGACACCATGCGCTATGTGATCCTGCCGCAGGCGATCCGCCGTGTGGTTCCGGCAAATATGAATATGCTGGTGGCCCTCCAAAAGGATGTCGCGCTTCTAAGCTTCATCGGTCCGGTGGAGATCCTGCGCCAGGCGGGGATTTACAAAAGCCTGCTGGCAAATTTCACGCCCTATGTGGTCGCAGCGGTGATTTTCCTGCTGGTGACGGTCCCGGCCACGCGGTACGCGGATTATCTGTTGAACCGGGACCGAAATGCCAGAAGCTAAGCTCATTTTGCGCGGTTTGCATAAGTCGTTTGGCGACAATGACGTGTTGCGCGGCATCGATATGGAGGTCCAAGCGGGCGAAATGATCTGTCTGATCGGAGCGTCAGGGTCGGGGAAATCCACGCTTTTGCGCTGCATCAACCAGTTGGAACCCATCGATGATGGTGCTGTTTTGCTGGAGGGGCAGGACATATCGGAACCGGGGCTCGATCTGGGCCCGGTGCGGCGACGGATCGGTATCGTGTTTCAATCCTACAACCTTTTTCCGCATATGAGCGCGTTGGAAAACGTCCTGCTGGCCCCGCGCCGTGTGCTGCAAGAGGCACCCGCCGCGTCGCGGGCGCGCGTTGAGGCATTATTCGCCCGGTTCGGATTGGGTGAGCATATGGAGAAGTTCCCCGACCAACTCTCTGGCGGGCAACAGCAACGGGTTGCGGTTATTCGGGCGCTGGCCATGCGACCGGAAATCATGCTGTTTGATGAAATCACGGCGGCGCTGGACCCTGAGCTTGTCGGCGAGGTGCTGAGCGTGCTGCGCCAGCTGCGCGAGGAAGGTATGACCATGATTTTGGCCACACATGAGATGGGGTTTGCGCGCGAATTGGCAGATCGGGTGTGTTTCATGGACGGTGGCGTGATCGTGGAGGAGGGGCGGCCGGAGGCGATATTTACGGCCCCGCAGATGGCGCGCACGCAGGCGTTTCTGCGATCCGTGCTGCGGTAGTCAAGCGTCCCGATCAGGCCGGTTTTGGCCTGAGGGCGTGATTTTATAACCCATGGAAGCATATGACCCCTTGTGCCAACACAGATCGATCCGCCTTGACATAGCGCAAAGCCGACCTGCGATATCTGTCCTATGATCCGTTACACGTTGCCTGATGCAAACAAAATGGAGGTCGGATCATGTATAAGAATATTCTCGTCCCGGTGCTTTTTGACGAAGGACACGATACGCAGGCCTCTTACCGAGCGGCGCATGCTTTGGCGAGCGAGGGCGCGCGTTATTCCGTGATCCATGTGCTCGAAGAGATACCGGCCTATGCCTCTTCCGAGATTCCGCATGATGTTCTGGAGAAAAGCCAACAGGTTGCGGCGGACGCGTTGAAAGACTCCGCGCAGGCATTGCCGGGTGCAAAGGTGGCGTTGATCTCGGGTCATGCGGGAAAAACCATCGTCGATTACGCCAGTGAGAATGGTATCGACTGCATCGTCATGGCGTCCCATCGTCCGGGTATTGAGGATTTCTTTCTCGGGTCCACCGCGTCGCGCGTTGTGCGCCATGCAAAGTGCTCGGTTCACATCATCCGATAAACCACATGAATGCCTGCGGGAGCCCGCGACACCCCTGTCACGATCCCGCTGCGAAGGGATCATTATTGTCGGACGGTGAGGCACCCGCCTTGCATTCATCGGACATTCTGCTAGCACCTCTGCAACCTGAATGTGTGAGGCAGAGATGGACGATCTCAAGCAGAAATACCTGAGCCAGATTGCGGAAGCTGCGGATGAGGCCGCGCTGGAGTCGATCCGGCTGGCGGCTGTGGGCAAAAAAGGCGAGGTCGCGCTCAAGATGCGCGAGCTTGGCAAGATGACGGCTGAGGAACGGCAGGTCGCAGGCCCCGTACTCAACGCGCTCAAGGATGAGATCAACTCCGCGCTCAGCGCCAAGAAAGTCGGCCTGGCGGATGCCGCCCTGGATGCGCGTCTGCGCGATGAATGGCTGGATGTGACGCTGCCTGGACGGACGCGCCCGCAAGGCAGTATTCACCCGATTTCGCAAGTCACCGAAGAGGTTACCGCGATTTTTGCCGAGATGGGGTTTTCGGTGGCCGAAGGGCCGCGCATCGACACTGATTGGTATAATTTCGACGCGTTGAACATCCCCGGCCATCACCCGGCGCGCGCGGAAATGGACACATTCTACATGCACCGCGCCGAGGGCGATGACCGTCCGCCCCATGTGTTGCGCACCCATACCAGCCCGGTACAGATCCGGTCGATGGAAAAGAGGGGCGCGCCGCTCCGCATTATCTGTCCCGGCGGTGTGTACCGTGCGGATTATGACCAGACGCACACGCCGATGTTTCACCAGGTCGAAGGGCTGGCCATCGACAAGGACATCTCCATGGCGCATCTGAAATGGGTGCTGGAGGAGTTCGTGAAGGCCTATTTCGAGGTGGACGGCGTGGATTTGCGCTTTCGCGCGTCGCACTTCCCTTTCACCGAACCCTCTGCCGAGGTCGACATCCGTTGTTCCTGGGAAGGCGGCACGCTCAAGGTCGGAGAGGGCGATGATTGGCTCGAAATTCTCGGTTCCGGCATGGTACACCCCAAGGTGCTGGCCGCTGGTGGGATCGATCCCGAGCAGTGGCAGGGCTTTGCCTTTGGCATGGGGATCGACCGGATTGCGATGCTGAAATACGGCGTACCGGATTTGCGCGCGTTTTTTGACTCCGATCTGCGCTGGCTGCGTCACTACGGGTTTTCGAGCCTCGATCAGCCGACCCTGCATGGCGGGCTTAGCCGATAGGCGTCGACCTACTCCGAAAAACATGATATCATAACGTGTATGGACGATGATCAGGACAATTCTGGGTTGGGTTCCCGCGCCATTTTGGTGGGCATAATGGTATGTCTTATCGTGGTGGCGCATGTCTTTATGTGGCTGTCCGACATGCCGCGTGATCTCAAAATTGCCTTCACGGTTCTGAATGCGGCCGGGTGGACAATTGTTCTGGCCCCGATTCTGTTGGTGGACAGATGGCTCGCCTCTATCCGCTCGCGCAATCGCGACGACTGATTGCCCAACATCCCTGGCGGTATTACACAGTCGTGATGTGACAAGCGCCCGTGGGTCGGTAGCCTGTGATCCATGAAATTACTGGTTTTAGTGTTCGCCCTGATGGTCACACCTGTGCTTGCCATGGGGCCTTGGAAAGAGGCCTGCGAGGGTGCCGTGCCCTGTCCGCTTGGGGAGCGTAGTTATCATATCAAAGAACCTGATGGTTGGGATGGGGTGTCGCCGCTTCCTCTTTTGATGCATTTTCACGGCTGGCAGCGCCAGGGCACGCTGCAGGGCACGCTGATTGTGCGCCATGACCGTATTTCTGGTGCGACGCGCAAACGCGGCGTTCTGCTCGTGGCACCCAATGGTCTGCGGCGCAGTTGGGACTTCTGGAAACCCGGCAGCGGTGATGTGGATTTCGCGCGCGCCGTGCTGGAGGATGTGAAAGCCCGCTATCAGGTGCGCGACAAACAGGTCTTTGTTTCCGGCTATTCCTGGGGCAGCAACATGGCATGGCGCTTTGTCTGTGAGGATGGCAATGACATCGCGGCCCTTCTGGCCATTTCTGGCGCGCTGGATCAGCGGGAAACCTGCGCGACCGCGCCAACAGAAGTGCGCCAGGTTTACGGTTTGAACGATCAGGTGCTGCGCTTTCCTCAAGGGCCGAACGGCGAACAGGATCACGCGGTACGCCTGCGGCGTGACAAATTTGGCTGTGGCACCGGCCAATCTTTCGGCACCTGGCAGCAGGTTCCCTTCCTGACGCTCGAACGCACTGTCTGGGAGGATTGCATTTCCGGACGTATCAGCCTCGATATCCACCCCGGCGGACACTTTATTCCGCATGGCTGGATCGCGCGCCAGTTGGATGAATTGCTGGGTCTGACGAATTCATACCCGTAGGGTGGGCCTTTGGGCCACCTATGGCTTTCCCCCCCGCGCGCTTTGGGCTATCACGGCGCGATACAGAATTGACGCTGGTGATACCCCATGAAATTCACGCTCTCCTGGTTGAAAGACCATCTGGACACAACTGCCACGCTGGACGAGATCGTCTATGCCCTCACCGACCTTGGGCTGGAGGTCGAGGGCGTCGAGGATCGCGGCGCGAAGCTGGGTGATTTTACCATCGGCTATGTGAAATCCGCCGAAAAACACCCCGACGCGGACCGCCTGCGGGTGTGCCAGGTGGACACGGATGAGGGCGTAAAGCAGATCATCTGCGGTGCGCCCAATGCGCGCCAAGGCATCACCGTGGTGGTGGCCAAGCCCGGCGTCTACGTTCCTGGCATCGACACGACCATCGGCGTCGGCAAAATCCGCGGCATTGAGAGCTTCGGGATGATGGCCTCCGAGCGCGAGATGGAACTCAGCGACGAACATGACGGGATCATCGAATTACCCTCCGGCGAGGTCGGGCAGCCCTTCGTCGAGTGGCTTGCCAAAAATGACCCCGCAAAAGTCGACCCGGTGATCGAAATCGCGATCACGCCCAACCGACCCGATGCCCTGGGGGTGCGTGGTATCGCGCGGGATCTCGCCGCGCGCGGTCTTGGTAAGCTGATCAAACGCGAAACACCTGCGGTTGACGGCACCTTCCCCTGCCCGATCAGCGTCGCCATCGAAGGGGACACGCTGGAGCAATGCCCGGTCTTTTACGGTCGCGTTATTCGCGGTGTCACCAACGGGCCATCCCCCGCCTGGTTGCAGGATTGCCTGCGTGCCATCGGGTTGCGGCCGATTTCCTTTCTGGTCGATGTCACGAATTTCTTCACCTACGACCGCAACCGCCCCTTGCACGTCTTTGATGTCGATAAGATCGCCGGCGACACCCTGCGGGTGCATCGTGCCAAGGGCGGTGAAACGCTGATGGCGCTTGATGAAAAGGAGTATACCTTTCAGGAAGGCATGACGCTCATATCGGGCGCAAATGGTGTGGAGAGCATCGCGGGCGTCATGGGCGGGCTTGCTTCCGGGTGCACCGAAGAAACCACATCTGTTTTTATCGAGGCGGCCTATTTCGATCCGGTGCGCACGGCCTACACGGGCCGCGCGCTCAAAATCAATTCGGACGCGCGTTATCGTTTTGAGCGCGGGATTGACCCGGCCTGGACGCCCTATGGCATAGAACATGCGACGCGTATGATCCTTGATCATGCCGGCGGTGAGGCCTCCGAGGTGATCGTCGCGGGCAAGGTGCCGAACACGGACCGTGCCTATAAGCTGGATGCGGCACGGGTGCAGTCCCTTGTCGGTATGGATATTCCTGAAAGCGAGCAGCGCCAGACCCTGACCTCCCTTGGCTTCATCCTAGAGGGCAACCTCGCCCATGTGCCAAGCTGGCGTCCCGATGTGCAGGGCGAAGCGGACCTGGTCGAAGAGGTCGCGCGGATTGCTTCGCTGACCAAATTGCAGGGACGCCCCTTGCCGCGCATTACACAAGGCGTGTCAAAACCAATCCTCTCACCGATGCAGCGCCGCGAGGCGATTGCACGACGCACCTGTGCGGCGCTTGGGTATAACGAATGTGTGTCCTACAGTTTCATTGATCAGGCCGCCGCCAGCCTTTTTGGCGGCGGAGATGATGCCACGCGCCTCGAAAACCCGATCAGCAGTGATATGAGCCATATGCGCCCCGCGCTCCTGCCGGGCCTGCTGCAAGCTGCGGCCCGCAATCAGGCGCGCGGCTTTGCCGATTTCGCCTTGTTTGAAGTTGGCGCGGCTTTCCATGGCGGTGAACCGGGTGAGCAGCACCTCTTGGTCAGTGGTGTTTTGGTGGGCCGTACCGGGCCAAAGGATGTGCATGGCACCTCGCGCGCGGGTGATGTGTTTGACGTGAAGGCCGATGCGGAGGCGGTTCTGGCCGCTATGGGCGCACCCGCCAAGGTGCAGATATTGCGTGGGGCGGATGCCTGCTGGCATCCCGGACGCCACGGCATGATCTGTCTCGGGCCCAAAAAAATCCTTGGGGTTTTCGGCGAGCTGCACCCGCGCGTGCTTCAGGCGATGGACGTCAAAGGACCGGTCATGGGGTTCACGCTCTGGCCCGCCGAGGTTCCGATGCCGCGCAAGAGCGGTGCCAGCCGCGGTGCTTTGCAAATCAGCGACCTGCAAGCGGTAGAGCGGGATTTTGCGTTCGTCGTGGAGGCACATGTCGAGGCGCTGACGCTGGTGAATGCGGCGATGGGCGCGGATAAGGCGCTGATCGAAGATGTGCGAGTGTTTGACGAATTCATCGGCGGCAGCCTGGGGGAGGGTAAGAAGTCCCTTGCGCTGACCATACGGATGCAGCCAAGGACCGAAACGCTGAAGGAAAAAGACATCGAGATCGTCAGTGCGAAGGTGATCGAGAAGATCACCAAGGCCACGGGCGGTGTCTTGCGAGTGTGAGCGGAAAGGACGCGAAAATGACTTTGAAGGTATATTTGTCGGGTGAAATTCATACGGATTGGCGCGATCAGATCCGGGCCGGTGCTGCGGCGCTGGATGTGACGTTCGATAACCCGGTGACCGATCACGCCGCCAGTGATGATTGCGGCGTCGCGATCCTTGGTGGTGAAGGCAACAAGTATTGGCATGACCATAAGGGGGCGATGGTCAACGCCATCCGGACCCGCAAGGGCATCGCAGATGCAGATGTTGTCGTCGTGCGGTTTGGCGATCAATACAAGCAATGGAACGCTGCTTTTGATGCTGGTTATGCATCAGCATTGGGCAAGTCTTTGATTATCCTGCATGGGCCGGATCACGCGCATGCCCTGAAAGAAGTGGATGCCGCGGCATTGGCCGTAGCGCAGGAACCCGCACAGGTCGTCGAAATCCTGCAATATGTTCTGACCGGCAAGCTGCCCGGCTAGTTCGGCGTCGCGCAGGGTGGCCTGAAAGCCCACCTTACGGCGGCCCCATGTCAACGCTTAGGCGGGTTCGCGAGGGGGTATTTGCAATCCCTTCACAACGGCTGGACGTTCCAGAAAGCGATCCAGATAAGCCGCGGCATTTTTGTAATCGCCAAATCCGACGGCGTCTCTGGCACCGTAGAAGTCCAAAGCCCGCAACCAAGGCGCTATGGCGATATCGGCAATGGAGTAGTCTCCGGCAATCCAGGTTTTGTCTTCAAGCACGCCGTCAATGACCCCCAGCAACCGTTTTGCCTCCCCAATATAGCGTTGCTGTGGGCGCTTATCCTCCCAATTGGACCCCGCGAATTTGTAAAAGAACCCGAGCTGTCCAAACATCGGACCCAATCCCCCCATCTGAAACATCAGCCATTGGATGATCTGCGCTTTTTGCGAGGCTGTCGTTCCGAGCAGTTGCCCCGATTTTTCCCCCAGATAGATCAGGATCGCGCCGCTTTCGAAAAGCGTCAACGGCTTGCCATCGGGGCCATTGGGATCAATGATCGCGGGGATTTTATTGTTGGGATTCAAGGACAAGAACGCGGGGCTTTTTACATCCGCGTCCGACAGGGTGACAGTGTGGGCCTCATAGGGAATTCCCATCTCCTCCAATGCGATGGAGACTTTCACACCGTTTGGCGTCGGAAAGGAATAGAGTTGTAGAACGCTGGTGTCCTTTGGGGACCATTTATCGGTGATCTCAAATGTGGATAGGTCGGCCATTGGGGTCTCCATCATGGGTGTCTGACAAAAGATAGGCGAAATTCCCCCCATAAACAGCCTCGCTCACGCGCAGCAGTATGTTAACAAATGCACATTGGGTAAACAGACACATCAGAACATAAAAAGATAAAGAAGAGGGACAGAAATGATCAAAGAATTCAAGGATTTCATAGCCAAAGGCAATGTCATGGACATGGCTGTCGGTATCATCATCGGGGCCGCCTTTACCGCCATTGTGACGTCTCTGGTGGGGGATTTGATTAACCCGGTGATCGCATTATTCACTGGCGGTATTGATTTCTCGGGGTGGTTTTACGTGCTCGGTGAAGAGAGTTTTGCCTCAATAGAGGCGGCGACGGAGGCCGGTGTGCCCGTTTTCGCCGTGGGAAAATTCGTGATGGCGGTGATGAATTTTACAATCGTTGCCTTTGTGGTTTTTCTTTTGGTCAAGATGGTGAACCGGATCAAGGACGCTGCTGAAAAAGAAGCGGAAACGCCGCCTGAGGTGCCAAAGGGACCCTCCGAACTGGATGTGCTTCTTGAGATCCGAGATGCTTTGAAGCGCTCTGATTAAACTATTGCACAACGACCTGTGTCAAAGCGCAGGTCGTTGTGCCATTTCGGCAGTGTCATGCATGTCCCAGTCACCTTGATCAATCAGGCCCTGGGTTATGGCTTTATCAAATCCTCAAGGTTTGCTGATCCCGTTTGGTGGGGTACGGCGGACCGTCACCGCGTGAAATATGATCGGATCAACTGTTTGCTGCGTCCGGCGTCCGGCTCAATACCGCTCATGCGGATCCGCCGGAGCTTAGGAATTCCTTTAGCTCTTGATGGCCAGATTGGGCGATGTGACATCCATTCCCAACGCCTTGCCGACCGCGTAATAAGTCAATTTCCCGGCATGAACATTCAGGCCGTTCATCAAATGCGGGTCGTCCGAACATGCTTGGCGCCACCCTTTGTCCGCCAGGGCCAACATATAGGGCATGGTCGCGTTACCCAGCGCAATGGTCGAGGTACGCGCAACCGCGCCGGGCATGTTGGCCACGCAATAATGCATGATCCCATCCACCTCATAAACCGGAGCTTCATGGGTCGTTGCCTTTGATGTCTCAAAGCACCCGCCCTGATCAATTGCGACATCTACCAAAGCAGCACCCGGTTTGAGCAGGCTGAGTTGTTTACGGCTGATCAACTTTGGGGCAGCGGCGCCGGGGATCAGCACCGCGCCGATGATCATATCCGCCGCCTGCGCCAATTCGATGGTATTGCCCGCAGAGGCGAAGGAGGTCTTGAACGTACCACCGTAGACGTCATCAAGATAACGCAACCGGGGCAATGAGCGGTCCAGGACCGTCACGTCGGCCCCCATACCGGCGGCGATTTTTGCGGCATGTGTCCCCACCACACCGCCGCCGATGACCACGACACGTGCGGGTCCGACGCCGGGCACACCACCCATCAAGACGCCGCGCCCGCCATTGGCTTTTTGCAATGTCCATGCACCGACCTGAGGCGCGAGACGGCCGGCGACCTCGGACATCGGCGCGAGAAGGGGCAATCCGCCGCGCTCATCCGTAACGGTTTCATAGGCAATGCATGTGGCACCGGACGCCAGAAGGTCGTGTGTTTGTTCGGGGTCCGGCGCAAGGTGCAAATAGGTGAAGAGCAACTGGCCCTCGCGTAGCATTTTACGCTCTCCGGCCTGGGGTTCTTTTACTTTGACGATCATCTCAGCCTTGGCAAAGACCTCTTTGGCCGTTTCGATAATCTGCGCGCCGGCGGCGACGTAATCTGCGTCCTCAAACCCCGCGCCATTGCCCGCGCCTGCCTGTATCAAGACGCTATGGCCGTGATTGACAGCCTCGTATGCGGCATTTGGGGTAACGCCGACGCGAAACTCCTGTGGTTTGATTTCCGTTGGGCAACCGATGATCATTGATATCTCCTAAGAGGAATTGTTTTGTGCGGATGATACGGAGAGCAGAGCGCAATATCGTTTCAAAGGAGCCTCGTAATTAGGTAGTATTTGCGAATATAATTGCGCTCATTTTGGTATTAGCAGGAGAAAAATGCGCCCATGAGTTTAGATGCAACAGATAAGCGTATTCTTAAGACGCTGCAGCGCAAGGGTCGCATGCCAAATGCTGAATTGAGCGAGGTCGTGAACCTATCGCCGTCGGCCTGTCATCGACGGGTTCAGCGTTTGGAAAAGGACGGGTACATCCGAGATTACGTCGCGCTTCTGGATGCCCGAAAAATGTGTGTGCCGACGACTGTGTTTGTTGAAATAACATTGCAAGGGCAGGCTGACGAGGTGCTGGAAGCGTTCGAAAAAGCAGTGCGTCTTATCCCCGATGTCCTCGAATGTCACTTGATGGCTGGAAGCGCGGATTATCTTTTGAAAGTTGTTGCGGAAAACACGGATGATTTTGCCCGCATCCATCGACAGTATCTGGCGCGCTTGCCGGGCGTTGGGCAAATGCAATCGAGCTTTGCGCTACGCACGGTATTCAAAACCACGGCGCTTCCGGTCTGAAACAAACCACTTCTTTGTAGTGATCTGGCGCAAGCTTCGGTTCGAGGCCAGGAAGCCTGTAGCTCTTCGTGGGTTTTCTTGAATATCCGCGGTAAGGTTTCGACCTTATGATGTTAGTTTGAAAAATGATGTGCCTTTTTAGACTGATGCAGCTGATTGCCGCCCTTGATGAGGCCCGGAACCGCAGAGATCAGACCTTCAGCGCCTCTCATTTCTCTTTAAAATACAAAGTCCCCCAGTTGACGATCGCCTTACTGCGTATCGGAAGAACTCTCAGCCGTCATGCCGGCCAGTGCGCGCAAAGCTTGATCCGCCGGCATGGGCTTGCCGAAATGAAACCCCTGGTACTGATCACAGTCTAAATGATCCAGCATTTCTTGATGGCCTTGGGTTTCGATCCCCTCAACGGTCACCTTCATACCCATTTTATGCCCAAGTGTGACGATGGTTTCGATGATTTGACCGTAACGATTCTTGTCAAAGTCAAACCCTTCCAAGAAAACGCGATCGATCTTCAACTTGTCAAAACTGTATTTCCACAGGTAGCCCAAACTTGAATAACCGGTCCCGAAATCATCCATTGCGATGGAAATGCCCATTTGCTTCAAGCCGACCAATTGATCCGATACCCGCTGTTCATCTGCCATCAGAAGACCTTCGGTCACTTCAAATTCCAGCCGTCGCGCTGGAAAATCGAGTTCTTGGAGTGTGTCCGCGACCAAACTGACCAGGTCTCCCCGCTTGAATTGTGCCGGTGACAGGTTCACGGATACAAAAACATCCTCCGGCCAGGCTTTTGCGTTGAGGACTGCGTCACGCAAGATGAAGGCACCGATTTGTTCGATCATACCGCTTTCTTCGGCGATGGGAATAAATTCGGATGGCGGAATCGGGGCACCGTCATTCCCGTATAAACGCAGCAATGCCTCGAACCCGACAATCTTCTTGTTTTGCGGGCTGGTGATCGGCTGGAACACTGTCTCAAACTCCTGGTCCCGCATTGCGTCGCGCATACGCGCTTCAATTTCACGACGACGCAGCATTGCGATATCAAGCTCCGGGAAGTACTCGACCATCGCATTTCTTCCCGTCGCCTTCGCGTGATAAAGCGCAAGATCGGCGGCATGCAGCGCGTCTTTACGTGACACCGAAGGTTCGGCGAGATAACAGCCGATACTGACACTCGCCTGCGTGGTTCTGCCCTTATACTCAAAATGCGCCCGCGCATCTTTCAGGATGTTTTCGCCAATTTCCCGCATTTTTTCGCGGCTCACTTTTCGCAGGGTAATTACAAACTCATCGCCTCCCATACGCCCAACCAAATCGTCCGAGCGTACGTTATTCAAGATGACGGAACTGATAAATTGCAGATAGGCGTCGCCAAATTCATGGCCATATTCATCATTCACGCCCTTGAACGTATCAATATCGAGAAAGAAAACACCGACGTTTTCCAGTTGTCCCCTGTTGGCGAACAGCTGCTTGCTTTCGTGGGTCATCGTGTGGCGGTTCAACGTCCCAGTCAGCTGGTCGAAACGCGAGAGCAGGGCAACCTTTTCGGTTCTGGCATGCGCCTGCTCGCGTTTTATGACATATGCAAGGGAGGGCAACGCGTAAAGAAAGGCACAAAGGGCAGGTAAGACCCAAGCAAAGAGCGATAGGGCCTTTGTGTATACGGCGGCACTTTCGGTTTTATCCATGAACAGGCCTATGACACCAATCGCCCTTCCATCTGTATCAAAAGCGGGGACGAACACATGAGCGAAGACGTCCGGATTTTCGGTGTCACTGGGGTGTGAAAAGATGTCTATGAATGGTGATCCGGTGCCCAGGACGCGTTGCGCGTGAACATCCGGGTTTCGGTCAGACTGTCTTTTGACCACGCCGTAATCCGAAGAATAAACTAACTCCGCATTTATATCGAAAACGGCAAAGGAATGGATTTCGGAAAACTCAATGGCCGCATCCACAACCCGCTGCTGATTGTCAGAGAGGGAGCCTCGTTCCGCAATGTCAATTGCATCGATCATCTCTGCATTGAAGTGAGTGGCCCAATTCAAGGCGACATTTTCGGATTTTGTCATTACGATCTTTTGGACGGCCCAGGCCATGCCGGCATGAACACCGATCAAGATGAGCGCGGTCAAACTGCAGACAAAGAGCAGTGGCATTCCGTACCGCTTAAAGACCGACATGGTCTGATCGGAGGGAGAGAAACTATATTCGGCCACGCCCGTCCTCATTCGTTTGTCATGAGAACTTGCTCTACCGCGCTTTTGTTAAAGGTGCGTGGTCAAGGAGTTGCAATATCTTGATATTTTGTGCCGCATTTTAATAATCCAAGCGGATTTCGAGTGTCACCATTGGGCTGGCGCGCTGCCTCATTGGGGATAGAAATGCGATGTCCGTGAGTTGAGGGCAGCTTCGGATTTGACCCTGAGCACCACGCAGGAATTTAGCCCGGAGCGCCGGATGATTCGGCCGTCGTGATGGCGGCGCGCAACCGCGGTCAAAATGAACCGAGCAGCCGCTGCTGTTCAAGGCTTTGCGCCAGGCGCGGCTTGTGTGAAACACGATCGAACTGCCTGAGCCAGGTTGCGGTTAGACGCTTCCAAGTTTTGGCACAAAAAAACGCTGCCAGAACCAGTTCTGACAGCGTTCCTTATTCATATCCGGTAACCGGATCTCAACGAAAACGATATGTTTATATCGGCTTTCTTGGCTCGGCGGTGGAGATGATTTACATCATACCTTCGCGTTGCGCTTTTTTGCGCGCCAGTTTCCGGGCACGGCGGATCGCTTCAGCTTTCTCGCGTGCTTTTTTCTCGGATGGCTTCTCGAAATGTTGCTTGAGCTTCATTTCACGGAAGACACCTTCACGCTGTAGCTTTTTCTTCAGAGCGCGGAGCGCCTGATCGACATTGTTGTCGCGAACACTAACCTGCATGTGGTTTTCACCACCTTTCTAGTTTGAGTTGCAAGGATTTGCAGGAACTGGGCATATAGCAACCGAACACTATGTTGTCCAGTGTATCGTAGACCACAACCTCGGAGAATCGCCGTGACGCTTTCCTATGAAACCGTAAAAACGCAACTTCTGGACGCCGCACTTGCGCATGTGCCCTTTGATGGATGGTCGGAGGCGACATTTCAGGCCGCGGTGCGCGACACAGATGTGGCCCCAGCGGTTGCGCGATCAGTGTGCCCGCGCGGGGCCGTTGATTTGGCAATTGCATTTCATCATCGCGGTGATCTGGCTATGTTGGACCGCATCAAGGCGCAGGATATGGCTGAGATGAAGTTCCGCGAAAAGGTTACCGCGGCGGTGCGGTTTCGGATCGAGGTGGTCACGGATAAGGAAGCGGTCCGGCGCGGCAGCACATTGTTTGCTCTGCCGATGCATGCGGCGGATGGGGCAAAGCTGATCTGGGGCACGGCGGATCATATCTGGGACGCCTTGGGAGATACGTCCGATGACGTAAATTGGTATACCAAGCGGGCGACGCTGAGCGGTGTGTATTCGGCCACGATTCTGTACTGGCTGGGCGATGACAGCCCGGACAACCGGGCGACTTGGGATTTTCTGGATCGCCGCATCGAGGATGTGATGCAGGTCGAGAAACTGAAAGCACGCGTCCGGAAAAGCCCGACATTGAGCCGGCTGATGACATGCCCGAACTGGGTGATGAGCCGGATCAAGGCACCTGCCAAAATGCCAAAAATGGCGCTGCCTGGCAGTTGGACTGCGCCGCGCGAGTGATGGTGACGCGATGCGCTTCGGGTCAGGGTTCGTCTGAGCGGAGCTTGGGGCTCCGGGGCCTCCGGTTGCCATTCCACTCTGTGCTGTTACGCATGGGCAAGCAAAAAGGAAGATCATGATGCCCCAAATGATGCGCGCTGTTGAGATTGAAAAACCCGGCGGACCGGAGGTGTTAAAACTCACCGAGAGACACCTGCCCGAACCAGCCCATGGGCAGGTTGTGATCAAGGTCGCCTGGGCTGGGGTGAACCGGCCGGATGCCTTGCAGCGCGCCGGGCTTTATGCGCCGCCGCCCACAGCCAGCGATCTGCCGGGCCTGGAAGCGTCCGGAGAGGTCGTTGTAGTGGGCGGGGGTGTGACGGATCTGAAGGTTGGGGATTTGGTCTGCGCGTTGCTGCCGGGCGGGGGATATGCGGAATATGTAGCGACGCCAGCTGCGCATTGCCTGGCCGTCCCGGAAGGTATGGGCTTGAAAGAAGCGGCCTGCCTGCCGGAAACCTATTTCACGGTCTGGTCGAATGTGTTCAACCGTGGCGGATTGAAAGCGGGGGAGCGGTTTTTGGTGCATGGTGGTTCGTCGGGCATCGGCACGACGGCCATCCAATTGGCCAGAGCCTTCGGTGCGCGGGTTTTTGCGACCGCTGGGTCGGCGGATAAATGCGATGCCTGCGCAGCACTTGGGGCCGAAATTGCGATCAATTATCGTGAACAGGATTTTGTGGAAGTGGTGCGCGCAGAAGGTGGCGCGGATGTGATCCTTGATATGGTCGGAGGCGCTTATATCCCACGCAATCTGAAAGCGCTGGCAGAGGATGGGCGGCTGGTGCAGATCGCATTTCTGGGAGGGGCAAAGGTCGAGGTGAATTTTACCACGCTGATGACGCGGCGGCTGAGCATGACGGGCAGTACCTTGCGCCCCCAGAGTGATCTTGCCAAAGCGCGCATTGCAGAGGAATTGCGAGACGCTGTGTGGCCGCTGTTGGCGGCGGGCACGGTGAAGCCGGTGATGGATCAGAGTTTTGATCTGGCGGATGCGCGCAAGGCGCATGCGCGCATGGAGAAATCGGAACATATCGGGAAGATCGTGTTGAAAGTGGGCGGATAAAGGTGGCCTGAAGCCCACCCTACGGTGCCATTCCATCAATTGATATTCTGGGAGAGCAAGCAAATGGCAATGACGGTCATGATCCAAGAAGCCGGCGGACCGGAGGTTTTGAAGCTGTCAGATCGGGAGGTTGGCGCGCCGGGGCCGGGAGAAGTGCGCATCGCTCACAAAGCATGCGGTTTGAATTTCATCGATACCTATCAGCGCAGTGGGCTCTATCCTCTCGCATTGCCGCATGCGTTGGGCATGGAGGCGGCGGGCGTCATAGAGGCCGTGGGCGAGGGCGTTACACATCTGAAGCCCGGTGACCGCGGAGCCTATGCGGCGACGCCGCCGGGGGCCTATTCGGAGGCGCGTGTCATGCCCGCTGCGCAGGTCTGCCCGCTGCCGGATGGTATTTCCTTTGAGGAAGCCGCCGCGATGATGCTCAAGGGTATGACGGTCGAATATCTGTTCCACCGCACCACGCCAATCGCGAAGGGCGATACGGTTCTGTTTCATGCCGCAGCGGGCGGTGTCGGCTTGATCGCTTGCCAATGGGCGCGCTCCGAGGGGATCACGCTGATTGGGACCGCGGGCACGGATGAAAAATGCGCGCTGGCGTTGGAACATGGGGCGACGCATTGCATCAACTACCGGAGCGAGGATTGGGCCGCGCGGGTGCAGGAATTAACCGGTGGCACAGGCGTTGACGTGGTGATGGATGCTGTCGGGGCGGATACGTTCGAGGGATCGCTCAACAGCCTCATGCCCTTGGGCATGATGATTTCTTTTGGTAATGCTTCGGGACCTGTGCCGCCCTTTAATCTCGGCGTTCTGGGGCAAAAGGGATCGTTGAAGTTGACCCGCCCGACGCTGTTCACGCATATCGCGGATCGCGCCTCCTGTCAGGAAATGGCGGATCATCTGTTTGGCAAGGTGTTGTCCGGGGACGTCAAAATCCGCATTGATCAACGCTTCCCACTGCGTGATGTGCGCGCGGCGCATGAGGCGCTGGAAGCGCGCAAAACCACCGGGAGCACGATTTTGCAAATTTAACGTATGGGCGTAAATAGCGCCCCCGTCGCGGTGCAATCGCGCAGCACATCCGCCCCGCACCGGCGCGGCGTGAGATCGCGGGCCAGGCAAATGCGCGCCTCCTGAATGTGGTTGTTCCGACAGGTGATGGTGATCCCGTCCGCCGACAGTCCAGGATTGTCGCGCAGGAAGGCCTCCTCGACCACTGAAGCAGGCAGGCGTATGGGCTCAGCCAGCTTGCGGAAAACCTCGGGCCTTGTGATGCGCCCATAGGCTTCGCGCGACAGGGCATAGTAATCCGTCGCATCCAATCCCGTGCAGCGCCCGTGTTTTTTCCATTGATGGAATGCCAGACCGGGGGTGCCCATGATATCAGACATCTGCGCAGTCACGGCGCGCGATGGGTTGCGCGCTGCCGTGTTGCAATAAGACGGGTAACCGCGCTCGAACTGCGGCCAGAGCCCGTGTAGGATCCAGCCATGGTCCTCACCGGGATCACATTGTATGGAGTCGCGCGCATCGCCTTCCAGCGCGCACCAATTAGGCGACCAGCTCAGGCTGAGCACGAAATAGTCGAACTCCCCAGCCCGCTCGCCCTCTGCCGCCACCGGCACAGCCATCATCAGCCATAATATCATCGCGCGCATTGGCTCTTTCCTTATCTCGCTGTCCTGCCTATATAACACATAAGTTCCCCCAAAATGGAAACCGTCCCAGACCACCGGGAAAGCCTTTTCAGGCGACGGGGAAGGTGTGACCCAGGATTTATGATACAGGAGACCGACAATGGCAAAACCGATCATGGCGAAAGCCACAGCCGTCTGGCTGGTGGATAACACAACGATCAGCTTCAAGCAGATCGCCGATTTTGTCGGCATGCATGAATTGGAAGTGCAGGGCATCGCGGATGGCGATGTGGCACAGGGCGTCAAGGGGTTTGACCCGATTGCCAATAACCAGCTTACGCAGGATGAAATCGATGCGGCGCAAGAAAGCGTGCTGCATAAGCTGCAACTGAAATTCAACGCGGCCGCGCAGGGTGAAGAGAAACGCCGGGGCCCGCGCTATACGCCGCTCTCCAAGCGTCAGGACCGCCCTGCCTCGATCCTCTGGCTGGTGAAGTTCCATCCGGAATTGAGCGATGGGCAGATCAGCAAGCTGGTGGGCACGACTAAGCCGACCATTCAGGCGATCCGCGAGCGGACGCACTGGAACATCTCCAATATTCAACCGATTGACCCGGTTGCTTTGGGTCTGTGCAAACAATCCGAACTGGACCTGATCGTGCAAAAAGCCGCTGCCAAGAAGGCCGCAGATGCGCCGGTGATGAGCGATGATGAGCGCCGCAAACTGGTCAGCACCGAGCAAAGCCTTGGCATGGAGGCCGAGCCAAAGATCCCGACCGCCATTGAGGGTCTGGAAACCTTCACCCTGTCACGCAACGTGGATGAGGATGAAGACAAGGAAAAGGCTGGCGATTTTTCGGATGCAGAGAGCTTTTTCAATCTGCCCGAGGGCACGCATGATGATGAAGACGAAGATGAAACCAAGCGCGACTGAGCCGCGCAAAGTGTCGCAACCGGCATCCTGAGGCTGCCGGTTGCTTCCTGCCGGGAGGGCGCGCGAAAGTGCCATCTGGATGGCTGGGGCGGTTTGTTAAGAACAACCTTTCAGGCCACAGCCTCGAAACGTTCACGCCTTCCGGTTTTGTGATTTTGCCTGGAAACGCGCGCCGATATCTCTCAACAATCGTGTTGCCTCTGGGGCGCATTGTGATCCAACAGACCTGCACCACCCTTTGGGGTTGCGATCCATGCCATGTGGAGGCTGGTTGCGCGTGCTACGACCTCCCGGTGCGGCAAAAACGGCTGGTGTGGACGTCACGGCCTGTTTCCAACGTGAGAAGAGCGCAGGAAAAGCCCGCGCGGCGAATCCTCATATGCCGCCCTTTTTAAGCGCGCATCACCGGAGATGCCCAATAAACTCTGCGTTTGAAACGCCCCTCACAAACATCTTGACAGCTTGGGCGAAACGACAAATGCTACGGGTACGTTACCGGTAACTCAAAATCCGGTGCCTGGGGGAGGCGAAATAAAACAATGAGAGAGTGGGTCCTGCACCGCGCGAAACTGGCTGTAAACTTGCCCGTCCATATTCGCTTCCCAAAACGCATGTCAAATGCGCTTGAGGAGACTGGCGATGTCTGAGCCCCTGCCGATCATCGAAATGCACGGGATTACCAAACGCTTTGGCGGCGTCACGGCGCTGCGCAATGTCGATCTGTCGGCCTATGCCGGTGAAGTGCTCGCAATCGTCGGTGACAATGGTGCCGGGAAATCGACGCTGATCAAGGTGTTGACCGGGGTCTATCAGCCGACCGATGGGCACATGGTTTTCGATGGCAAGCCGCTGGTCATGTCCAGCCATGCCGACGCGATCAGCAACGGTATTGACGCGGTTTATCAGAACCTTGCAATTGCCGATCACCTGACGCCCGCGCAAAACCTCTTTTTGGGTTCTGAACTGACCAAACGCGTGCTGGGCGTGCCGATTCTGGACAATCGCGCCATGACCGAGCAGGCCACGGCGGTGCTCAAAGACCGTTTGGGCGTGCAACTCAAGAGCATGGATGTGCTCACTGAAAGCCTGTCGGGGGGGCAGCGTCAGGCGGTCGCAATCGCGCGCGCTGTGCGTCACGATGACCTGCGCGTGCTGGTGATGGACGAGCCGACCGCGGCCCTTGGTCCGCAGGAAACCGCGCGTACGCTGAAACTGATCGAGGTCCTCAAAGGGCAAGGCCTAGCCGTGATCGTGATCAGCCACGCGCTGGACGATGTCTTTGAAATTTCGGACCGCATTCACGTGATGCGACGGGGCGAATGTGCGGGCGTTGTGCGCACGGCCGATACCACCACCGAAGAAGTTCTGGGCCTGATCACCGGCGCCAACCTGACCCACGGAGGGGCCGCAGCATGAGCGACACAGCCACACCCACAAGCTTTGCCTCCCGGATCGAACCCTATATGGGCATCCTTGGCCCGATGGCGATGATCGCCATGATCGCGCTTTTTATGGGCGCTGTGGAACCGGCGCGCTATTTCCGCATGTCCAACATCAACCAGATCCTGCTGGACGCTGCGCTCTATATGCCGATGGCGATGGCGATGACCTTCGTGATCACGCAGCGCGGCATTGATTTGTCCATCGGCTCGGTGGCGGCGCTTTCCGCGATCATGATGGCGTTTCTGATCAAGCAATATGACTTCCCGGCCTGGGTTGCGGTCATCATCTGTTTGCTGCTCGGGGCGGGTATGGGCCTGATTAACGGCCTCGTGATCACCGTGTTCCGTGTACCGGATCTGATCGGGACGCTGGCTATGGATCTGGTCTATCGCGGTTTTGCGCTGGTGCTGGCAAAGGGCCTCGTGCTCGCGCGCTTTCCGGATCTGATTACCGAAATCGGGCGGGGTCAGACGCTGCAATTCCTGCCAACACCTGTGGTGATTGGCTTGGTGACGCTCATCGGGGGCTATTTCCTGCTGCGCGCCACGCATTTTGGCCGCTACACCATTGCCATCGGCTCCAACCCCGAGGCCTCTGCCATGACCGGGATCAGCGTGGATCGTCACCGCGTCTATGCCTATGTGCTGATGGGGGCCATGGCGGCTCTGGGCGGGCTGCTCTTGACCGGCAAACTCAACGCGGTGCAGGCGACATCTGCCCCCTATTTCAACCTGCATGTCATTGCGGCGGTGGTCGTGGGTGGGACGTCCCTCTTTGGCGGACGCGCCTCGATGATCGGCTCGCTGGCGGGTGTTTTGCTGCTCTCGATGATGATCAACGCTCTGGTCACCCTGCGGATCGAATTTTTCTGGCAATCGGTCGCCTCCGGTGTCGTGATCATCCTGTCGGTGGCGATCTACACCTGGCTGCAAAAGAAAGACCGCGACGGCACGGGCGGCTTTGCTGCGGCCATGGCCAATCCGGATAATCGAAAAGTCGGGATGCTGGCTGTCGGGCTTTGCGTGGCGATCCTTGTGCTGTTGGCGCTTGGCGCGCTGACGGGTGGCCCTGTTCCGGCCTGATTGAATAAACCACGGGGGTAATTCCCTTTCATCACCATGGGAGGTATCATGATGAAAACCTATATAACCTTTGCGACCTGCGCGGCGGCCTTGCTGGCCGGGAGTATGGCATTTGCCGACGGGCATTTGCCGCTCAAGACGCTGCCGGATGACGGTGAGCGTGATTATTGGGTGCCTGAACAGGTGAACGCGGAAGGCGCGCTGGAGGCCTTGCAGGCGGTCGTCGGGGCTGAGGCCGTCCCCTTCAAGGGCAGCTTGGAAAACCCGATCCAGATCGCGCTGATCTACCCTTCGGCGGATACATCGGATTTTTGGGCGCGTAACTATCTGGCGCTGGTCAAACGTTTGGATCAGCTCGGGATCGCCTATGAAACCACCGAATTCGCATCGCGCCAGATCGAACATTCGCTACAAGCAACCTATGCCTCGCAAGTGGAGCAGGACGCGGATCTTTATGACTTCGTGATCTTCGGGCCGTCCGAATTGGCCACGCAGGCTGATAATATCGATAAACTGGCGGGCAATCCGGACCTGACAACCTTCGTCTGGGCGTTCCACACACCGTTGACCTATCTGGAAAATCAACCTGCGAATTGGTTTGATTTCTCATCCGCATTTGGCGCGCTCAAGATGTGCGATTATATGCTGGAACGCCTGGGCAATGATGTGACCTATGCGATGAACCGGGGCATTCCGGGGATCACGGACAACCAGCGTTCGGGCGATTTCAAGGATTGCGTGGCCGAAAAAGGCAATTGGAACGCGGTTTACGAACATTACGGTGAATACCAACGTGAGGGTGGTTTTGAAGGGACGAGCCTGATTTTGCAGGCCTATCCAGAGGCAAAGGTCATCCATAACGCCAATACGGCGATGGCGATGGGGTCTGTTGAGGCACAGATCGCCGTGGGCGCAGAGAAGGAAGTGTTTTCAACCGGTTGGGGCGGAACGGGGCTGGAACTTGATGCGATCCGGCGCGGTGAATTGGACGCCACGCCGATGCGCATGGGCGATGATGTGGGTGCTGCCACGGCAGAGGCCATCAAGTTCCACCTTGAGGATCGCGCGGCAGAGTTACCGTTCGTCTTCCTTGGCCGCATCACCATCGCACACGATGAAATGAGCGCGGAAGAAATTGACGCGCTTGAAATAGAGGCTTTCCGCTTTTCCGGAGTGGGCGCGCTGGACCGCTGATTGACTTGACCCCGCTCCAACCCGATGGTTGGGGCGGGGTCGCCTGTGCCATAATTGATGATCGCACCACCATTGAAGTTGGCAATTGTCAAATCAGCGAAGTTGAGCGCTGTTTTGCTCAATAGAATGCGATCAATGCCATCACCATAGTTCGTGATAATATCGACACCGTCTCCAAGCGTGAACGCAAATATATCAAAGCCCGCACCACAGGTGCGCAGTAAGCGTTGCATCTGGGGCCTGAAATCACGCCTGACTTGAAGCCGCCTAGACGTCTATGATGCATCCAAAAGGATACAGGCATCATGAACTCTCAAACACTAGGTGCACTCGCAAGTGATCAGAAAATTCAGAACGTCTTCCACGCATTCGGCTATTCCATCCCCGTTGGGAAAGACGGTCGCCGATTGTGGCCTACAAAATTCAAACGCGAAATGGTCCAACGCATGAGATCAGGTAAACTTACGATCGGAGAAGTGCAGAGAACCTGCCGCGTTTGCGACACAACGGCTTACAAGTGGAAGAAAAAGGCTGGTCGCATCGCGACTAAGCAGAACGAGTCGACAGAAAAACCCACACCTGTTTTTGCCGAAATTAAAGTTCCCGACGACAAAGTCCAATCGCAACGACCCTCTGATCCAGTTGCTTCGCGCCTTTGATACCGCGCCATGATTTCTCCGGCGGGCAACTTTAAGTTTTATGTAGCTGCCAAACCGGTTGATTTTCGAAAAGGCATGGATGGCCTTGCAGCCATTGTCCAAAATGAGTTCGAACTGGACCCATTCAGTGGAGCAATCTTCATTTTTCGTTCGAAGCGCGCCGATCGGCTTAAGCTCATCGTATGGGACGGTACCGGTCTTGTTATGACTTACAAGCGAATCGAAGGGAAAGGGTTTGAATGGCCGCGCATGCAAGACGGGATCATCAACATGAACAAGTCACAATTTGAGGCCCTATTTGAGGGGCTTGATTGGAAACGCGTTACAGCTCGCAATGTGCGGAAACCATTGACGGTTTAAGTCAACGAGCAATGTATGAAAATACAACAATAAAGGCATCGTTTGAGCAATGGGACATTGGTATACGGCGGACACCCACTTCGGGCATGAAAACGTAATGCGGTTTTGTGATCGCCCCTTCAAGTCGGCGTCACACATGGATGGTGTCCTGCTAGAGAATATGTGGAGGGTTGTGAAACCTGAGGACGATCTCTGGATCATTGGGGATTTTGCATTTGGCGCCCCGGCCAAAGACAAGGACTACCTTCACCAAATCTTCGGTCAACTGCCAGGTGCTCGACAGCACTTGATAGTCGGCAATCACGATAGTGATCTTACACAAGCATTGGGTTGGGCGTCAGTTTCTCATTTGAAGGAGGTGTCAGATGGGCCCAAGAAACAGCGAAACACCCTCTGCCATTATCCAATGATTACGTGGAACCACGCAAGGCGCGAAGCCTTGCAGCTCTTCGGACATGTTCACAACAACTGGCGCGGCTCTCGAAACTCGGTGAATGTTAGTGTTGATGTTTGGGAATTTATGCCAGTCACCTATGATGACATCGCACGACGGGCTAAAAAGCTGCCGATTAACAAGCATTGGGCGGATGTCGAACATCGTCGCGAGTTGAATTAGCCCCGACAGCAATCATAGCCGATGATTATCCGCAAAAACAACTGACAGGTCCACTTTGGTAGGTTCGGTCGAAGAGAATACAGGTAACCAGCACCGTCGTGTGACACGAAGCGTATGTACGTCACTATCGCCCCAATGGGGGCGTTCATGTCCAGGCCATTAAACAGGCTCTACTTGGTGACCCATGTTCTTTGGGACGCCCTCAGACCTTCAATACGATTGCCAAGTTCGGAAAATGCGGTTGTAAGTTCAGCACGGCGATCGTCGAAACTTAGGGGTATGCCCCTCCGGCCAATAAGTCGGATCCATTCCGCTTCAAATGCAGCCATTCCCTCCGCGTCGTGAACAAAATCTGTTTTTTCTGCATAGCCGGATGCAATTAGAGAATAACCATTGAATAGCAGAGTCTTGGGTGAATACTCGAGAATTCGGCTCGCATCTAGCTGATCGATAATGGCGTAAAGTTTCGCCGTGGGACCAAATTTCGTTCCGCAATAAACTTCAAATTCTCCCCGCCGGTACCATGCACCATCAGCGCTACCAAAGTTTGCCTGGAGCCTCGCTAGATTACAGGCTCTCAAAACGGTGTCGGTCAGTCCAACTGGGATGACCGAATGAAAGACAACTTTGTTCAACGGACAGGACAGGGCGGCGGGTTCAACGTTGTAGATGAAATTGAGAAGCGGCTTGCAAAAGTCAATTTACTTCCCAAGACCCGTCAAATACCGCGCTCAACTATGAACCGACTGCTTTCTGCTGAGGGTTTCAGAAATAGGCTCGGTTTCAGCGTTAGGAAGAAAAAGTTCGTTTATACGCACGATGAAGACACGGTCCTCTCAGCGTTGGCGCGCGTTGCGGAAGATTTGGCCAGTAGAAAGGTCGTTTTAGGAGATTTGTGGGACATTGATGGAAAGACGACATATTTGGATCAACTCGGAGCTGAGGGTATTCTACCTAGAGCCGGATTGGCGATAGCGCCAGGATCACCCCCAGTGTCGCCCGCACCAAAACCACCACCGAAACCTTCTCCGACAACTAGCCCCGCGCCAAAGCCCACGACTAGAACAACACTGATACCACAAAAAGAATTTGGTATCATATGGCCCGGACGGCTGCAGCGGCACCATGAAATTTGGGAAGAGCTACAGTTCAAACTTGATCTGAACAAGCATCGCAATGCGATATCTGTTCTGTTTCGAGTGCTCCTGGAGATTTCAGTCGATAACCATATTACCCGTCGATCAACCGATGCGCACCCGAATGACAAGCTTGCTTTGAAAGTCAAAAAGATTGGGCAACACCTGCATGACGATGGGAAAATCGATAAGAAACAGTTCGACGCGACGAAAAAATTCGGACAGATGGATCAACTTGTTTCTGCTGACACTCTGAACCGGTATGTTCACTCTCCAGACTTTGCTCTTTCCGATAAGCATCTTATGGCAATGTGGGATAGTATGGCCGAGTTCATAGTTCGGTCACTTGAAGCATAAATTGAAATGTTGCGCTGACTTTCAACGTTCGCTTTCGAAAAACGGTAATGCGGCGTCAGTCGTCGCGATCGACAGATAGTTTTCGCCAGAATCGCTTACTTTGCTGTTTTCGTATTGGCGTACCGCCAATATAGGCCTTGTGAGTTTATGCGAGAAGACCCCCAATTGGGCCGCAGATGCAACGCTTACGGTGCGCACATCATTTCTTGCACCTGTACCGAAGATATTGCCTGCTGAGCTACCAATCAAAGTGCCGTTGCCATCGCCCATGCTGGGCTGCCAATATCAATGACGTCTTCGGTATTTCCCTGCGAAAGCGTCGCGCACCCTATAAAGGTGGCTCAACAGAGAGCCGGAGGTGATGCATAATTCGGAAGGCCGTCACCTTTCAAGGTGCGCCGACACTTTCAAGCTATCCCGAAACGGTCCTGAAAATCCCGGTTTTTGGGTGCGTGGGCCCAGTGCAATCGCCAATGGTGCCATCGCAGAAAGCAACCTGCGCCAGCACTCGGCAAATCACTTTTCTTTTCCTGACGCCCCAGGCCAGTGGGCGGTTCCTCGATAGGCCCCGTAATTTACGGCAATTTTGGTCAAAAGATCGACTGTCTGCGCCTTCACCACAAACTGTTTCTATTAAATGGCTTGCTGTGATTGGACAAATACCGCTTGAAGGGGCTAAAATCGAGCGATATGGGGTTTAATGTCAATGTTGAGAACACGTGCGAAATATCATTTGGGCCAAGTGGTCCGTCACAAAAAGCACCCTTTTCGGGGTGTTATTTTTGACGTCGATCCGGAATTTGCAAATACCGAAGAATGGTATGAGGCGATTCCCGAAGAGAGCCGGCCGGTTAAAGATCAACCTTACTATCACCTGCTTGCTGAAAACGATCAGAGCTACTACGTCGCTTACGTATCCGAACAAAACCTCGTGGTGGATTATTCCGGAGAGCCGGTAGATCACCCCGATATCCCGGACCTCTTCGGCCCGTTCAGCGATGGTGCATATCCGCTCCACTTTCAATTGAATTAGGGCGGTGTCGGGTGTCGCCTGATGGGCTTAATAGCCCAAAGCGCAGCCATCTTTGCGCGGATCACTTGCGCCTTCTAACACACCATCATCGCGGATCAGAATCGCTTGCGCGCCGCCAATCGGTGTCTCTGGAAGACTGACGTTATGGCCCAGATCACTGAGATCCCGGCGAACCTGATCTGAGAAGCCGCGCTCGACCTTCATGTCGCCGCTGTCTGAAAAAGCACGTGGTGCATCAATGGCCGTCTGCGGGTCCATGTCAAAATCAGTGATGTTGGACGCAAAACGCGCGTGACCGGCGGGCTGATAGGCTCCGCCCATGACGCCAAAGGGCATGATGACTTTTCCGTTTTTGCGGATCATGCCCGGTATGATGGTGTGCATTGGGCGCTTGCCGCCTTTCAACTCGTTCGGATGGCCCTTTTCCAGGGTAAAACCGGAGCCTCTGTTTTGGAATAAGATGCCGAATTTCTCTGACGCGATTCCTGATCCAAATCCATTGAAGATGGAGTAAATCAGCGAGACGGCCATCCCGTCGCGATCAACGGTCGTGATGTAAATCGTGTCTTTATGCACGTTTTCCGAAATGGTGGTCGCATTCGCCATGGCTTTTTTCGGGTCGATCAGCGCGGCAAGGGCCTTTGCGGTATCCATGTCGAGCATATGTTGAAGCCGCGTGGTGTAATCGGCGTCCCCCAGAATCCTGTTGCGGGTATCATAGGCGAGCTTGGCGGCTTCAGCTTCCAGATGGGTGCGCTCTGATCCCAGCGGATCCATTGCGGCCACGTCGAATTGAGACAGGATGTTCATCATCAAAAGCGCGGTTGCCCCATGTCCGTTCGGGGGGTGTTCCACAACCTCAATGTCCTTATAGGCACCTGAAATGGGGGTGCTCGCCGTACAGGCCGTTTGAATGAAGTCTTCCAGGGTATGCCGCCCGCCCAGAGCGTTCAGGGTGTTCACCATGTCCTCGGCGATCTCACCGGTGTAAAACGCATCCCGCCCGTATTGTGCCATGCGACGCAACACTTCGGCCTGGCCTTTGGCACGGAAAATTTGCCCCGCTTGGGGGACGGTGCCGTTCACCAGATAAAAATCCAGGGCCCCGCCCTGTAGAACGGACGCATCCCGAGCCCAGTCGAAAGCCACACGAGGTGCCACAGGCACGCCCATTTCGGCAGCCTTGATCGCGGGCGACAGCAGGGCATCCAGCCCTAATTTTCCAACGTTTTCAGATAAGTGGCAAAAGGCATCAATGGCGGCTGGAATGCTAACCGAATGGGCGCTTTGAATGGGGACGGTTGTCTCGCCCGCCGCGCGGAGGTCTTCGGCGTCCAGAGCGCGAGGCGCGCGCCCAGAGCCGTTCATCGCTTTGATTTCGCCGTCGCCTGTGTGCCAGAGCACAAAGCAGTCACCGCCAATACCGGTCATTTGCGGTTCGCAGATGCCCAGGACCAGCGCCCCGGCGATCGCCGCGTCTATCGCGTTGCCGCCGCGTTCCAGAATATCGATGGCGGTTTTCGCGCCCAGCGGATGCGAGGTCGCACACATTCCGTTCGTGGCCAGAACGGGGGATCGTCCGGGGAAATGAAAATCGCGCATGATCAGACCCTTATGCAAGCTGCTTTGCCGCACATTACTGGCCCGTGCTTCAATGTCCATGGCGATACGATGTAGATTTTGGGAGAGGGAGTTCCTCGATACTGCGCACTGGGTGGGGGCTATTAGACGCAGCATCGAGGGAAGCTATTAAGCTACGGTTTATGGATACGCGATCACAGGGGCCAAATTATGACCTAAATGTGGCACTTATGAGGAATTTTATGGAGAGAAAAAGGCAAAATAGAACAAGGTGTTAATGTTTTCTTGCGGGGGCCAAGCCAACGGCCAGGCGGATCGAGAGTTGGTTTTTGACCCCGATGCGTTGGTATTTAACGTCTTTCGCCAAATCATGGATCAGGAACCAACCGAACCCGCCTTCGGGAAGGTCGCCGTGGTCCACATCAAGCGAAGCCTGATTGCCAGAAGGTTCAGCACCGCCGGGCATTTCTTTGCCTTCGTCCACGATCCGAACATGAAGCCCATCGGCCAGATGGTTGCAGGACAACGCGATGGGCCCGCAGGACTCCTGCTGTGGATAGGCATGTTCCACGATATTGTTCAGCGCTTCGGCAAGAACCAATTCTACCGTACCCGCCGCTTCCTCATCAAGGTTTAAAGGGTCAAGCGCATTGAGAAATTTGCGCAACGCCTCTCGAACGGCCATTTCACTGCTTTGAACCGAGAACTCGAAAGCGGGAAGAAGTGCCATTTTGGTCGTCCTTCCTGCGGGATCGTTAGTGCTGCAACTCTGCGCGCGCACCATCGACGGTCGAGAAAACACTGAAAACACTGTCCATCCGCGTCAGTTGAAAGACCCGTGCAACGGTCGGCGTGAGACCGGCCAGCGCCATCTTGCGTTCTGTCCCGAGGTATTTCATGGCGGCAACGATCGCGCCAAGACCGCTTGAATCGATAAATTCAACCATGCTCAGGTCGAGCACGACGGTTTCCGTTCCGCCCTCCGTTTCAACCCGCATGGTATCTTTGAATTCAAGCGCAACTGCGGCATCAATCCGTTGTTCATGGATTGATACAATACGAAGCGCATCTTCTGTTTTCGTTGAGATTCGCATAGAGTCGCCTCATGAGATGTTTTGAATGTCTCTAATGCTCAAACCTTACGAAACCATTAGAGATCGGGGAGATCACCATATGCATCGTGTCGTGATAGCGGGTGCCGCGCGCACCCCTATGGGAGGGTTTCAGGGTGAGTTCAGCATGCTGGAGGCCTCTGATTTGGGCGGCGTCGCCATCCGGGCTGCGCTGGAGCAAGCAGGGCCCGCCGTCATCGAAGAAATTCTCATGGGCTGTGTTCTGCCCGCAGGTCAGGGGCAGGCACCTGCGCGCCAGGCCAGTTTCAAAGCCGGTCTGGGCGAGGAAATCCCCGCCACGACATTGAACAAAATGTGCGGTTCCGGGATGAAAACGGCAATGATCGGGCATGATCAGATCGCCTTGGGGCAAACCCAGGTCATGATCGCGGGCGGCATGGAGAGCATGACGAATGCGCCCTATATCCTGCCCAAAATGCGGCAGGGTGCGCGGCTGGGACATGCGCAGGTGGTTGATCATATGTTTCTGGATGGTCTCGAAGACGCCTATGACAAGGGGCGCTTGATGGGTACATTCGCCGAAGATTGCGCGGAACATTTCCAATTTACCCGCGAGGTGCAGGACAGCTACGCGCTTGCGTCCCTCTCGCGGGCCTTGGATGCACAGAAATCCGGTGCTTTCGAGCATGAGGTTGCGCCCGTGTCGCAGGCCTCGCGCAACGGTGTGCGTGTGATCTGTGAGGATGAGCAGCCAGGCAGGGCGCGCCCCGATAAAATCCCTCATTTGAAACCCGCGTTTCGCGAGGGAGGCACGGTCACGGCGGCAAATTCCTCCTCCATTTCGGATGGCGCGGCGGCCCTTGTCCTTGCTTCCGACGTGGCGGCCCAGAAGCAGGGTTTGGCGATACGCGCGGTCGTTGTCGGCCATGCAAGCCATGCCCAGGCCCCCGGACTTTTTACCACTGCGCCCGTGCCTGCCGCGCAAAAGCTGCTGGACCGGATTGGCTGGGACAAGGGGTCGGTGGACCTGTGGGAGGTGAATGAGGCATTTGCCGTCGTGCCGCTTGCTTTCATGCGGGAAATGGGGATTTCGCATGACATCGTGAACGTCAATGGGGGGGCTTGTGCTTTGGGCCACCCGATTGGCGCCTCGGGCGCGCGCATTATTGTCACCTTGTTGAACGCCATGGAAAAACGCGACGTAAAGCGGGGTGTTGCAGCCATTTGTATCGGTGGTGGTGAAGGCACCGCAATAGCGATCGAGCGCCCATGAGAGTTGATTACGAAACCCTGTCAAAATCGATCCACGCGCTGACAAAAGGTGAAACGGATCACGTGGCGCTCATGGCAACGATTGCTTGCGAAGTACACCATTGCGATGACCGGTTTGCCTGGACCGGGTTTTACCGTGTGACCGAACCGGAACTGCTCAAGATCGGCCCGTACCAGGGCGGGCATGGCTGTTTGACGATACCTTTTTCGCGCGGGGTTTGCGGTGCAGCGGCGCGCACGGGCAACGCGCAACGGGTCGCGGATGTGAACAGTTTTGAGGGGCATATCGCCTGTGCATCCTCCACGAAATCAGAACTGGTGTTGCCGGTCTGGGACGGTGCTGGTGCATTGATTGGTGTCTTTGATCTCGACAGTGACCTCCCGGATGCTTTCACGCCCGAGGATGAGCGGGAGCTGAGCGCCATTCTGGCATCGGTGTTTCAGCACGTTTGATCCCGATCCCGCCGTTACCCGATGATCCGCGCGCGTGGTGTCGTCTCGCTTATGCTGCGCGCATGAAAATTTACTAGATTTTTTCACCGACTCACGTCAGTATGAAAAAAAACGCCACAAATTTCACGAGATCATGCATCACAGTCTTCCAGCGCAACCTCATACACTTGGTGCCGACCTTCGGGCGCTGCGCAAGTCGCGTGGGCTCACGCTCAGCGATCTGGCGGCCAGATTGGGGCGCTCGGTCGGCTGGCTCAGCCAGGTCGAGCGTGACAAATCCGAACCGTCGATCACGGATTTGCGCCATATTGCCGCTGCGTTGGATGTGTCCGTGTCGATGCTGTTCCGCCACTCCGCCGCACCCGCATCAGAGGCCGGGTATATCGTGCGCAGAACGGCCCGGCGCCCCATCGGATCATCGGTCGCAGGGCTGGTCGAGGAATTGCTGTCTCCCGATCTCACGGATGACTTCGAAATGGTGCATTCGACCTTTGCGCCCCAAAGCGAGATCACCGAGCCCGTCATGCGCCCAACGCAGGAGGTCGGGTATCTGCTACAGGGCAGGCTTGATCTGGAAATCGCGGGGAAACGCCATGCCATCCACCCCGGTGACAGCTTCCGCATCCGGGGCGAGCCTTTCCGCTGGATCAACCCCTATGATGCGCCCGCTGTGGCGATCTGGGTCATCGCGCCGCCGGTGTATTGATGAGTTTTGAAGCCTGGAGCATATTCGCGCTTTTCTGGGTGGTCTTTGTGACGACACCGGGGCCAAACGCGGTCAATTGCATCACCAACGGCATGACGCTCGGTTTTCGCCGCAGCCTGGTGGGCGTATTGGCGATCCTGACGCAGGCAACGCTGTTTTTGATCCTGTCGGCTCTGGGCGTTACAGCCCTGATCGCGGCCTCCCCCACCGGGTTCTGGATCGCTAAACTGATCGGTGCGGGGTTCTTGATCTATCTCGGCCTGCGGGGCTGGCTGATGGCCAGGCAACCGGTTGTGATCAATGACCGACCCGCAAGGTCCATCTATTTGCGCGCGCTGGCGATTGCCACGATCAACCCAAAGAGCGTTGCGGGATACCTCGCCGCCTTTTCGCAATTCGTGCAACCGAATGTGGCGATCTGGGAACAAATGGGGGTGATTATGCCCACAGCACTGGTCATCACCGGCCTCAGTTACACCGGATTTACCGCCCTGGGGGCTGGCATTGGCCGGGCCGCGTTGGGTGCCGTGTTCAACATATGGGTACGCCGGATCATGAGCGCCTGTTTCATCATTTATGGCGTTCTGTTGGGCGCGTCCTCCACACCGGTGAGACTATGAACCATCAGGGAAGCTGCTTGTGTGGTGCGGTGCAATACATATTGACCGGCGCGCTGCGTAACTCAGTGGCCTGCCATTGCCAGCAATGCCGCAAAAATAGCGGGCATTACGTTTCGGCCACGCAGGTCGGCCCTGAGCAACTGGACATCACCAGTGACGTCACACTTGTGTGGTATCAATCCTCGCCGGGTGCGCAGCGCGGGTTTTGCAACACCTGCGGCGCGTCCCTGTTCTGGCGGCATGTGGATGACAAAGGCGCGGTATCAGTGATGTCGGGCACATTGGACGGGCCAACCGGGATCACCACCGAAAAACACATCTTTGTCGCTGACAAGGGCGATTATTATGACATTGCGGATGAGGCTCCGCAACATGACCAATAGGGGGCTTTAACGTGGCGGATTTTCCAACAACAGCACGCGTTGTCATCATCGGGGGCGGGGTGGTCGGCACCTCGACGCTCTATCATCTGGCAAAGGCGGGCTGGACAGACTGCGTTTTGCTGGAAAAGAACGAATTGACCGCTGGCTCGACATGGCACGCGGCGGGGAATTGCCCGAATTTTGCCGGGTCCTGGGCGGTCATGAACATGCAGCGCTATTCGCTGGAAATGTACCGTACACTGGCCAAAGACGTTGATTATCCGATGAACTACCACGTCACGGGTTCATTGCGTCTGGGGCATTCCAAAGAGCGGATGATGGAGTTCGAAAAGGTTGCTTCCATGGGGCGCTACCAAGGTCTGGAGATGGGCATCTGCACACCTGCGGAGTTAAAAGAGCACAACCCTTTCATGGAGACGCATGATCTTGAGGGGGGGCTCTGGGACCCGCTGGACGGTGATATTGACCCCGCGCAATTGACACAGGCGCTGGCCAAGGGCGCGCGCGATGCGGGGGGGCGGATCGAGCGGTTCTGTCCCGTGACCAACGTATCACGCGATGGCGACGAGTGGATCGTGCACACCGCCAAGGGGGATATCCGGTGTGAATATGTGGCCAATTGCGCGGGCTATTATGCGCAGCGCGTGGGCGAGATGTTCAAACCTTTTGGCGGGCGCACCGTGCCGATGGTGGTGATGAGCCACCAGTATTTCCTGACCGATGAAATTCCCGAATTGGCCGCCTGGACCCGCGAAAAGGGGCATAAATTGCCGATCATCCGCGATGTGGATATTTCATACTACCTGCGGCAGGATAAAAACGGTCTGAACCTTGGCCCCTATGAGCGCAATTGTAAGGCGCATTGGGTCACGCCGGATGATCCGATGCCCGAGGATTTCTCCTTTCAGCTATATCCCGATGATCTGGAGCGCTTGGAGTTCTATATCGAGGACGCCATGGCGCGGGTGCCTGCCTTGGGCACGGCTGGGGTCGGGCGCAATATCAACGGGCCCATTCCTTATGCGCCCGATGGTTTGCCGATGGTCGGCCCGATGCCGGGCGTCAAAAACGCCTTTGAGGGCCACAGCTTTACCTTTGGGATCGCGCAGGGGGGTGGTGCGGGCAAATGCCTGTCTGAGTGGATCATGCACGGCGGCACCGAGTTGGATATGTGGGCGGTCGATCCGCGCCGCTATACCGCTTATGCGGATCACAACTATTGCCTCAGCAAGGCGCTCGAAACCTATGGCCATGAATATGCGATGCATTATCCGCATCACGAATGGCCTGCCGGGCGTGACAAGAAACTGTCGCCGAACCACGCGCGCTTGCTGGCGGATGGCGCTCAGATGGGGGCCTATAACGGCTGGGAGCGCGCCAATTGGTTTGCAAAACCGGGTGATGATACATCTGAGGCGGCAACAGAAACATGGGATCGCAACGGCCCTTGGGCCGCGCGGGTAAAGGAAGAGGTCGAGGCCGTGCGCGATGGCGTCGGCGTGTTGGATTTGCCGGGTTTTTCACGCTTCAAGGTTCAGGGACCGGGCGCGGATGAGTGGTTGCGCGGCTTGGTTGCGGGGGCGCTGCCCAAAATCGGGCGCGTGGGGCTTTTGTATTTTGCGAATGAACGCGGACGGATCGTGACCGAGATGTCCGTCACCCGCGAGGCAGAGGATCAGTTCATTCTCGTCACAGCGGCATCGGCGCAGTGGCACGACCGCGAATGGCTTGAGCAGCACATGCCGTCCGAGTGCGCCTTTACGATTGAGGATTGGAGCGATCGCATGTCGACCTTGATTGTAACGGGGCCACAGTCGCGGGCATTGCTTGGCACACTCTGCTCTGGTGATCTGTCCCTGCCCTGGCTCAGTTTTCAGGAAAGTAAGATCGCGGGGGCTTGGGCGGCTCTGCTGCGCGTGTCCTTTGCTGGTGAACTGGGCTGGGAAATACATGCCGAGACCGCAGACATGGCGGTCATATACGCGGCCGTTGTTGATGCGGGGGCGGTGCCCTTTGGCATGTTCGCGCTGAATTCCATGCGGATCGAAAAAGGGTATCGCGCGTGGAAAGGTGACCTCTCTTCGGATTATTCGCTGCTGGAAGGGGGGCTGGAGCGGTTCATTCGTTTTGATAAACCGCAGGATTTTATCGGCAAGGCCGCCTTGCTCGCGCAAAAGCAGCAGGGCTGCGCAAAGCAGTTCGTTACGCTGGTGGTCGAGGCGGGCGATCAGGATGCGCCTTATATGGCACCGCTCTTTCACAAGGGCGGCGTGGTGGGAGAGGTCACATCGGGCGATTGGGGCCACAGGATCAACAAATCGGTCGCGCTTGGCATGTTGCGGATCGACCTGACAGCGGCGGGGACGGAAGTGGAGGTGGAGATATACGGCAAACGGTGCAAGGCCACCGTGCAGCCGGATCAACCGCTCTGGGACCCTGAAAATGAGAGGCTGCGCGCATGAGCCGGGTCACGCTGCTCGATGGGGGCATGGGGCAGGAGTTGATCCACCGCGCGGGTGATCGTCCCACGCCGCTGTGGTCAACGCAGGTCATGATTGATCATCCCGGCATGGTGCAGGGCGTGCATACAGATTTTTTTGCCGCCGGTGCGACCATCGCCACGACCAACACCTACGCCATCCATCACGACCGGCTGGAAGGCACCGGGATCGACGGGCAGTTTGAGGCGCTTTATCAGATGGCGCTGGGAGAGGCGCAGGCCGCCCGCACAGCACATGGCAGCGGCAAGATCGCCGGGGCCATTGGACCGTTGCGCGCAAGTTATCGCCCCGATCTGCACCCCGCTTCCGCTGTTGCGGTGCCGCTTTTCACCGAGGCTGCACAGAAGCTGGCGGGGGCCTGTGATCTGCTGATCCTTGAGACCGTGGCCTCGGTCGCGCATGCGCGGGATGCGATGGCGGGCGCGCGCAGCACCGATTTGCCCGTCTGGTTGTCGCTGACCGTGTCGGACGCAGATGGCACCTGCCTGCGCTCTGGCGAACCCTTGGCAGAGGTGCTGGACATTGCAGCACATGCGGATGCTGTCCTGATCAACTGTTCCGCGCCGGAAGCGGTGACGCAGGCGCTCCCGATCATCGCCGCTCTGAACAAGCCCTTTGGGGGGTATGCAAATGCCTTTGAGCTGATCACCGAGGATTTTCTGAAGGACAAACCCACCGTGGATGCGCTCAAGGCGCGCCGTGACATGGGGCCGCGCGCCTATGCCGGATATGTCGTGGAATGGGTCGGCCTCGGGGCCACCATCGTCGGTGGTTGCTGTGAAGTCAGCCCCCGCCACATCGCTGAAATCGCACACCGGCTTGATCTGGCCGGTCACACTATTGTCTAGAGGATTATTTAATGGCTGTGCCTCCGTCTCACGCGCGCGTTGTTATCATCGGGGGGGGTGTCATTGGCTGCTCCGTCGCCTATCACCTGACCAAACTGGGCTGGAACGATGTTGTGTTGCTGGAACGCAAACAGCTGACCTCTGGCACCACATGGCACGCGGCCGGGCTGATCGCGCAATTGCGTGCGACGGCGAATATGACGAAGCTGGCGAAATATTCGCAGGAGCTTTATGGCAACCTGGAGGCGGAAACCGGTGTCGCCACGGGCTTCAAGCGGTGTGGCTCGATCACGGTCGCGCTGAGCGAAGAGCGGCGCGAAGAAATCCTGCGACAGGCCGCGATGGCGCGTGCCTTTGGTGTGGATGTTGAAGAAATATCGCCCAGTGAGGTCAAGGTCCGTTACGAACACCTCAATATCGACGGCGTTACCGGTGCGGTTTATCTGGACAAGGACGGGCAGGGCGATCCGGCCAATATCGCGCTGGCGCTGGCCAAGGGCGCGCGGCAAGGCGGTGCACAGGTGATTGAGCGCACGCGGGTTACGCGCATCGCGCGTGAGGGTCGCCGCGTCACCGGTGTGGATTGGGAAAAGGACGGCGTGCAGGGTCATATCACGGCAGATATGGTGGTGAACTGTGGTGGTATGTGGGGGCATGAGGTGGGTCGCATGGCGGGTGTGAACGTACCGCTGCATGCCTGCGAACACTTCTATATCGTGACCGAGGCCATTGCGGGTCTGAGCCAATTGCCGGTTCTGCGCGTGCCGGATGAATGCGCCTATTACAAAGAGGACGCGGGCAAGATGCTGCTGGGGGCGTTTGAGCCGAACGCCAAACCCTGGGGCATGGCGGGTATTTCGCCGGATTTCGAATTCGACCAACTGCCCGAGGATTTCGATCATTTTGAACCGATCCTTGAGGCGGCGGTGGAGCGGATGCCAATGCTGGCGCAGGCCGGCATCCACACGTTCTTCAACGGCCCGGAATCCTTCACGCCCGATGATGCCTATCACCTGGGGCTGGCACCGGAATTGGATAATTTCTGGGTGGCGGCAGGGTTCAATTCCATCGGCATCCAATCCGCAGGCGGCGCTGGAATGGCGTTGGCACAATGGATGGAAGATGGGCAGAAACCTTTTGATCTCGGTGATGTGGACATTGCCCGGATGCAGCCGTTTCAAGGTAATAAAAGCTATCTGTTTGAGCGTTCCAGGGAGACGCTGGGCCTGCTTTATGCGGACCATTTCCCGTTCCGCCAGAAGGTCACTGCACGGGGGGTCCGGCGCTCGCCTTTTCACCAACATCTGTTGGATAACGGCGCGGTCATGGGGGAACTGGCTGGTTGGGAGCGCGTGAACTGGATCGCGAAACCTGGGCAAAAGCCGGAGTATGAGTACTCCTGGAAGCGGCAGAATTTCTTTGACAATGTCGCGCAAGAGGTCGCGGCTATCCGCACCAATGTCGGCATGTATGACATGTCCTCCTTTGGCAAGATCCGGGTGGAGGGGCGCGATGCCGTGGCCTTTTTGAATTATGTCGGCGGTGGGCAATACGACGTGCCCGTGGGCAAGATCGTCTATACGCAATTCCTGAACCCGCGCGGCGGGATCGAGGCGGATGTGACCGTGACACGTATCAGCGAGACGGCGTTTCTGGTGGTGACACCGGCTGCGACACGGCTGGCGGATCAGATCTGGATGATGCGCCATCTGGGCGATTTCAACGTTGTCATCACCGATGTGACCGCGGGCGAAGCTGTGTTGGCCGTTATGGGGCCACGGGCGCGTGATTTGTTGCAGAAGGTGTCGCCCAATGATTTCGGCAATGCTGTGAACCCTTTTGGGACGGCACAGGAGATTGAATTAGGCATGGGGCTCGCGCGGGCCCACCGCGTCACCTATGTTGGCGAATTGGGTTGGGAAATCTATATGAGCGCCGATATGGCGGGCCATATGTTCGAAACGTTGATGGAGGCCGGGCAGGTGCTGGACCTCAAACTTTGTGGGATGCATATGATGGATTGCGCACGCATGGAAAAGGGTTTTCGCCATTTCGGCCATGATATCACCTGCGAGGATCATGTCCTGGAGGCCGGGCTTGGTTTCGCGGTCAAGACCGATAAGGCCGATTTCATCGGGCGTGACGCGGTGCTGCGCAAAAAGGATGAGGGCCTGAAAAAGCGACTTTTGCAGTTCAAACTGAGTGATCCCGAGCCGCTTCTCTATCACAACGAGCCTGTGATGCGGGATGGGGACTTGGTTGGGTTCCTCTCCTCCGGGGCATATGGGCATACGCTCGGCGGTGCCATGGGGCTTGGCTACGTGCCTTGTGAGGGTGAAACACCGGCACAGGTTTTGGCGTCCGAGTATTACATCGATGTGGCGGGGAGGCTGGTGAAAGCGGAGGTCTCACTCAAGCCGATGTATGATCCAACATCGGATCGCGTAAAGGTCTGAACAGCGGTGGCCTGAAGCCCACCTTACGGTGCGCGCCGTAAGGTGGGCTTCAGGCCACCGCTCTTGCCACGCGATGATAGGGTTGCGCAGAAGCCATTCTTCTGCGAGCAGGCCTGATGACCTCTGAATACACGCCCCCGCTGGATCCGCTTGCCATCTTGCATGAAGACGCAGAAGTTCTTCTGGTTGATAAGCCTGCGGGTTTATTGTCCGTGCCAGGCAAGGGGCCCCACCTGGCAGATTGTCTGTTGGCACGCGTCCAGAGCGCATTTCCGGATGCACTTCTGGTACATCGGTTGGACCGCGACACCTCCGGCGTCATGATTTTTGCGCTGACGCCTCATGCGCAACGCCACCTGGGTCTTCAGTTTGAAAAGCGGATGACCAAGAAAACCTATATCGCGCGTGTCTGGGGCGTTCCCGAGGAGAAAACCGGCACGGTCGATCTGCCGTTGATCGTTGACTGGCCGAACCGCCCCCGTCAAAAGGTTTGCCATGACACTGGAAAGCCAGCTCAGACGGATTGGCGTGTGCTCAAAGACGAAGGCGAAACTGCCCGCATCAGGCTCCACCCGCAAACTGGCCGCAGCCATCAGCTCCGGGTTCATATGCTCAGCTTAGGTCATCCGATCCTTGGCGATCCGTTTTACGCCACTGGACCCGCGCGTGATTTCGAGCGGTTGATGCTGCACAGCCAAGAGCTCCGCTTCAACCATCCGCAGGGTGGTCATTCTACTAAAATCCGCGCACCCGTTCCGTTCTGAACGCGATTGCCACTGAGTTACTGCCCAGAAATTTCTGACTTTCAGAATACACGCTGCGGTTCAAGCCGCTGATTTTTTAAAGCGAAACGACAGTTTCCAGCAACTTACTTCACTATATCCGGCTTTGGTTTGGGGTAACGGAAGAACTTGCGCACTGCAGAGCTGGGAGTGGTGCCTTGACTGTGGAACGATACGATCAGAACCTCGCCTTTGCCTGGGCTGGAGTTAAGCCGCGCTTCGGCTCCGTCATAACATAGCAGCAGGCAGTTTGTGGAACGTCAAAGGATGGTCCCGGATAGTGCGACTGAATGGATGGTGCGAGAGGCACCAGGCGGATAAATCTTCATGAAGAATGTCCAACCGGTCAACCAAACGCCAGGCGGCGTGGCATGAGCCTGGTCTTTGATGCAAAAAACGGTGCGCCAGAAAGAATGCGCGGTTATCCCCGCATCCGAATAAATTTCGGGTCATAAGGAGAGTCTGCGATCACGGTCGCCTCTGCAAGATCACCACAAAGGTCCAAGTGCATCCTGGCCCCGATATCTGACAGATTCGGGTCAACAAAAGCATAGGCGAGGTTCAGGCCCACCCTATGCCCCCAGTCGCCAGAGGTTACAGTGCCGACGACCTTGCCCTCTTTCATCAGGGAGGCACCCGCATGCGCGGGTGCATGGGTTGCGTCTATTTTAAGGGTAACGCGTTTTTTGCGAACACCCTCCGCCTGACGCCTGAGCAAAGCGTCTCTGCCGACAAATCCGGGTTTATCCATTTTGACAAAACGATCAAGCCCGGTCTCGAACGGGTCGAACTCGGTCAGCAGGTCTGCCTTCCAGTGCAGGAAACCCTTTTCCATGCGCATCGAATCCACCGCGCGGGCACCGAACAATGTCAGCCCACGCGCTTGCCCGGCAGCGCGCAGCGCCAGGTAGGCCGCGTAAAGCGATGCGTTGGGGACGTGGATTTCATAGGCAAGCTCTCCGGAAAAACTCACCCCCATGACGGTCGCCGGGGCGATGCCGACAAAGCACTCGCGTACCGAAAGCCATGGAAAGGCCGCACTGGACCAATCCCCTCTGGCGCAGGATGACAGCACATCGCGCGCACGGGGACCGGCCAGAACAAGGATCGTCTGGTCATTTGTCAGGGACCGTATCTGAACATCCTCATCGGCATCCAGATGGGTTTGCAACCAGTCCATGTCGTGAAATTCACTGGCAGCGGCGGATCCATACCAGACGCGGTCGGGTCCTCTGTCGCTGGCTGGGATATTGGCAATCGTGGCTTCGCCCTTAACCATCCCCCTGTGGTTCAACAGATAGCCAAGCCCAACGCGGCCCGAACCTTTCGTAACGGTGCCACAGATCATGCGATCCAGAAACGCGTGGCGGTCGTTGCCCGTAATCTCAAATCTGTTAAAGCCGTTGACCTCGGCCAGCCCAACAGCGTTTTGCACGCTCGCCACTTCTTTGGCGATGACGTTAAAAACCTCGTTAAAGCGGAAACTGTAGGTTTCGCGACAATCAGCCTCCGGCTTGATGTAATCCACACGCTCCCATCCGTTCACGACAGTAAACGCGGCACCTTCTGCCTCCATCACGGGCGTTAGCGGTGTCGTTTTGGCATTTCGCCCGGCGGGGCGGTGTTCGTGCGGGAAATGGAATCTGAATTCATTTTGATAATCTTCAATCGCCTTGAGCGCGGTCAATTCGACATTCGCATGCCCCGTGAACCGCCTTGGGTCGATGCACCAGGTGTCATAACAGGCCTCGCCGTGCACGATCTGTTGCGCCAGCAGCCAGCCATGCCCGCCACCTTCGCCAAGTCCGGCGCGCAAGCCTATGATGCAGAATGCATTGCGTTTACCGGGGATCGGACCCACGAGGGGTGCGCCATCAATCGTGTAGGTGATCGGCCCGTTCACAATCGTATGGATGCCAGTTTCCATCAACGCCGGCATACGGGAAAATGCCCCTTCCATCACATCGGTGACGCGATCCAGATCATCGGGGCAAAGCGCGTTGACGAATTTCGGGTCAATGCCGTCCATCCCCCATGTCTTGCACTGCTGCTCGTAAAACCCGACCAACAGCCCGTTCTTTTCCTGACGGCAATAATAATCACTGATCGGACATCGCAAAAGCGGCATCCGGTGACCGGCGTCTTTGATCGCAGGGATGTCTTCGGTCAGGAAATACTGGTGTTCCATGGAGGCAACAGGATGGTGCACGCCCATCATCGCGCCCACCTCGTTCACACGGTATCCGCCAGCATTGACCACCACATCGCAGTCAATATCGCCGTTTTCAGTATGCACCGTCCAGGTATCATCTTTGTGCTGTGTAAGTGCTGTGACCGGCGTGTTGCGATACACTTCCGCCCCCGCGTTTCGCGCGCGCCGCGCCAGCGCCTGACACAGTTGCGCGGGGTCAATATCACCGTCCAGCGGATCCCAAAGCCCACCAATCAGATTATCCGTCGAGATCAACGGATGACGGCGGGCGCATTCCTGCGCGTCGATCACCTCAAAACGCACATTCATGCCGCGCGCCATGGAGACAAAATGACGGTAACCCTCCATATGACCTTCGGAATTGGCCAGGCGAATGCCGCCATCCCCATGGTGATAGTTGATCGGATAATCCGGGTCTTCGGACAGTTCTTTGTACAGGTTGATCGAATGGGTTTTCAGTCCGACCATCGTTTGGTTCATGCCAAAATTGGTTACCTGAGCCGCTGAATGCCAGGTCGTACCACTGTTCAGCTCGTTGCGTTCAAGCAAGACAACATCGCTCCACCCTTCCTGAGTGAGGTGATAAAGCGTCGAACAACCGGCGATACCACCGCCAATCACAACAACTCTGGTACGCGACTTCATAAAACTCTCCAAATCATGTTGCAGGGTATCAGGTCAAAATGAGCCTTCAAATGCAATATGCGACCGACCAGTATTGCATATACCACGGACCGGCAGGTTTATGCGTAGAATGCACCAAAGGTATTATCGCTATCACATGCTGTGGTCTGCGAAATGCCGTTTCAGGGCGTTGCAAGGGCCGCTGCGCTTGCGGGTCCGTTACATCGACCTAAAGTCTATGCGCGAACCACCCCGCTAATACCCAGCGCTATCGCCACCGACGTATAAGAATGGATGCGAAGACAGTTTTCAGGATCGGCGACGTCTATTGGGCGACAGCGGCCAACGAGAGGGGCATGAGCGGGGGCGTCACATAATAACTCCACCACATCTTAACTAAGAATACGCCGCACAGGGCCACGCGGAGCAGCGACCCAAATGCGGCGTCATGTCTTTGAACGAGCCACAATCGGCCCGGCACAACAAGCGTTACGCGCGAAATATACATCTGCCAGAGTGGAGGCGTTTAATGATCGCATCGCCAAGGGAGAGCGCCATAATAACGATGATCACAGCGCAGACCGCAGATCCCGTCCTGTATCTGTTTTTCCATTTCTCAGGGACGTAGGGTCGTTTTCTTGCTCCTCGGTAGGCTGCAAGCATGGCCCCGGCACGGGTAAACAACCCGCCCTGTTATTTTTGCTGGGACATATCCCTTCCGGACCAATGCTGCGTGCGAAGAGCTTTCAAAGCGGATAATCTGACCCACAGTGGTCTTTGTCATAAAAGAGGCCGCGCGTTTCTTCGAAGCCCCAGGCTGGCCGCAAGGCTTGACTGTCCGCATCGCTGCACGGGGTATCATTCAAACTGCGTTTAGCGCGCGGGGTGATGGCGCATCTGTTCATCAGGGGTGAAAAAACACCTCTTCCATCGGCGCCCACCATTCGCCCTTTTGCAAACTGTCCAATTGGCGTTGGCATGGGCCACATACTGCCCACCACTCCAGCGTGACCGGATCGGAGGCGATCTTTGCGGAATCCGCAGCCCAATCGGTTCCATGATATTCGAAATGCGCGAACAACAGGTTTTCCGGCTCCCGCAAATAGATCACGTAATTGCGGATGTGGCATTGGGTGATTTTTTCCAACACCTGGGGCCAGACATCGGCGTGCAGGCGTTTGTATTCGGTGATCTTATCAGGGTTCACGCCAATGATCCCACCCATTCTGACCATCATATGGCCTTTCGAATGTCGACGTTGAATTCATCGATTGCGCGGGCGCGCAGGGCACCGTGGTCCCAATCAATGCCAAGACCGGGCGTTTCGGGGGCATGAGCCATACCATTCGCGATGCGTAGGGTTTCGCCCGTGATATCATCAAGCTGCGGAATATATTCGACATAGCGCCCGTTCTGCACGGCACAGACAAGGCTTACATGCAGCTCCATCAGGAAATGCGGGCAGATTGGCAGGTCAAAACATTCCGCCATATGCGCCACTTTCAACCATGGGGTAATGCCGCCGATCCGGCCCACATCGACCTGGATGATCGAGGCGGCGTCCCGTGCGATGTATTCGGCGAAGTGGCGGACGGAATATAGGCTTTCCCCCACCGCGATGGGCATTGCCGCCGCGCGCGCCATATCGACGTGACCCTGAATGTCATCGGCGGGCAGAGGCTCTTCTATCCAGGCCAGATCAAAGGGGCGCAGGGCCTCGGCACGGCGCCGCGCGGTATCGCGGGAAAACGCTTGGTTCGCGTCGGTCATGATTTCATATTCCGGACCCATCGCATCGCGCAATGCCCCGATACGTGCGGCATCTTCGCCCGGCGTGGGTTTGCCAATCTTAACCTTTGACCCGGTGAACCCTTTTTCGCGCGCCGCCAGCGCATCGTCAATCAGCGCTTGCGCAGGGATATGCAGCCAACCGCCTTCGGTTGTGTAGCACGGCGCGGCCGCACGCGCGCCGCCCGCCATACGCCACAGGGGAAGGTTCGCCTTGCGACATCTCAAATCCCATAGCGCGGTATCAATGGCCGCCAGCGCAATCGAGGTGATCGCACCGATGGTCGTGGCATGGGTCGAGAATTCCAGATCATGCCAAATTGCCTCGACCCCACTTGCGTCCTGCCCGATCAGCCGGGGGCAGAGGTGATCGGCCAGCAGCCGCATCACCGATGATCCGCCCGTCCCGATGGTATATGAATACCCCATTCCTACTGCCCCATCAGAATCGGTGATCCGCACCATGGGCGTTTCCTGGCTGACAAAACTCTGAATCGCATCGGTGCGTTTCACCTTTGGTGCCAAATCCACCATCGATAATTCTACGCGTTCAATCCGGGCCATGGAGGTTCCTTTCGCCGCTTAGGCGGGCAGGTTGTAAAAGCGGCGGGCATTGCCACTGCCAATTGCTGCGCGCTCATCCGCAGACAGGTCGGCCAAAAGCTTGGACGACAGGTCGATCCATCCGGGCAATCCAATGCCCAGATCGACAACCGGCCAATCCCCACCCCAGATCAGACGCTTCGGGCCAAAAAGGTTCAGCACGGTATCGGCCACCGCCGCCACCGGATCATCCGGGCCTGCGTCTTTTGGCACATAGGCGGTGATGCCCGAGAATTTGACATGAACATTCGGCAATTCAGCCAGTCGCGCCATCCGGTCACGCCACGGCAAAAACTCGCCCGATTGCATATTGTTGGTGCCGCAGTGGTCCAGAATAAACGCGACCTCGGGACAGGCGCAAACCAAATCGGCGGCGATATCAATCTGGCGCGCCATACAACAGAGGTCGACCGTCATCCCCGCGGCACCAATCCTGCGGATGTTGCGGCGATAGGGCTCTGCCACACTCATCTCATCGGGCATGGTCTGCATCAGGCGGCGAAATCCAACCACGCCCAAATCGCTGCATTCTTCAACCCAGGCATCGAAGCCTTCGTCACGTTCCGGACGGCAAGCCGCGATTTGACCCATCAGTGTCGGCCCGTCACCGCCTTGTCCGATCATTGCGCCAACAAGCCGCGCCTCTTTCTGATAATCGGCTTCGTCCACGCCGGTTTCCATGAATACTGTCCCAATGACACCGCGCCCGTCCACCAGGGTGGCGTAATCGGCCGGGGTGAAATCACCCGCCAGAACCGTATTGCCTTCGGTCCAGCCATAGCCAAGTTTTTCGCGCAAAATCAGGTGTTGGTGAGTATCAATCAATTGCATTTTGGCGCTCCTATATGGCCGGCAAAACAAGTTCATCCAGCGCCGGCCACAGGGCATCGGGCAATGGATTTGCAAATAAATCAAGGTTACGCTGCAGGCTGGAGGGTTTGGCCGTGCCGGTCAAAACACTTGTTACTAACCGATTGCGCAATGGGAAATGCAATGCGGCCTGGGCCAACGGGACGCCATGATCCTGGGCCACAGCCTCCATGCGCCGCACACGGTCCATGATGTCGGGCGAGGCTTCGGTGTAATTGAAAGTGGCACCAGGCTTGGCACCGGTGGCCAAGATGCCAGAGTTAAACACCCCACCAACAATCATCATCGTGCCGCTGGTTTGGCACATATCCATCAACCGCCCCGTGGCCCCGCGATCAAGCAGTGAATACCGCCCCGCCATCAACAAACAATCCAGACGCACCCGCGCCATCGCGTTGGTGCAGGCCGCAACCTCGTTCACGCCGAGGCCAAAGGCAGCGATCTTGCCCTCAGACTTCAGGTCTTGCAGCGCGTGAATGCCGCTGGTGACAAAGGTTTCCAAATGCCTCTGGTAGTCCTCATCACTTGCGAAGGACCCGCGCTCCAGATCATGCACATAAAGGATATCGACGGACGGCAGTCCAAGGCGCGCCAGGCTGTCCTGATGACTGCGCAGAATGCCCTCATAGCTGTAGTCGTAGTGGATCGTAAACGGCAGCGCCTCGATGTATCCGGTGTCCGTGGGCGGGCCGCCGGGCGAGGCTTGCAAAAGCCGCCCGACCTTGGTGGACAGCACAAAATCGCCCCGCGCTTTGGTTTGCAGAAAATCACCCATCCGTCGTTCTGACAGGCCATGGCCGTAAAACGGTGCCGTGTCGAAATATCGAATACCACCGTCCCAGGCGGTCTCTAACGTGGCGATTGCATCTTCGCGCGGGATCGGTCGGTAAAGGTTGCCAATCCCTGCGCCACCAAAGGACAGTTCTGTCAAGACCAGCCCGGTATCGCCTAATGTTCGGGTCTGCATGGCAGGCTCCTTTTTCGATCCGTCGCGCCCGTCAAAAGGGCAGTTGTTTGCGGCGCTCTTCGGGCATCCGGTCAAGGATGACGAACACCATATCCAAATGCGTTGCCAGCGCGGCTTTGGCCGCGTCGCCATCGCCTTGCTCAAGGGCTGCGATAATGGCGCGGTGTTCGCGCAGCACATCGGCCAGACGATCCATCTTTGCCCAGTAGTGGTGAAACCGACCCAAGGCGGTGTAGGGGGCTTGAATCGCCGCCCAAACCCCCTTGCGCCCTGATAATTCGGCCAGCGTTCGGTGGAACGTCTCATCCAGCGTCAAGAATAAATCGGCATCCCGAGCATTTACCGCACGTTCCTGATCGGCGATCACCGCGCGCAACTGGGCGGTCATTTCAGGCGTCCAGAGTTGCGCAGTTTCGTGCAGCAGGGCCAATTCAAGCGAGCGGCGGACAAAATGGCTGTCGTGCATTTGATCCATGTGCAGGGCGGCCACATAGCTGCCCCGTTGCGGCGAAACCTCCACCAGACCTTCTTCGGCCAGGCGCTGAATCGCGGCCCGCACCGGGCTGCGCGATATGGAAAGCTGTTGGGACAAAGAATTTTCGCTGATCGGAGTCCCAGGGGCCAATTGCACCCCGATGATCGCTTGGCGCAGCAGTCGATGCACCCGGTCGGTGACAGACACCCCTTGATCAGGAGCTAACCGCAGCGCCGCCAACCCAGACGGGGCCCTCTCCGCATCCTGCACTGACGGTTTATCCTGCATCCAGCCCCCGAAATTGCGCGGTCAAACTCTTTGCTTGCTCCCGCGTTACTTGGATACTAGTGTTCAGTAGGCATTTGCAAGCCGGGAGTGAGGGCACCCACAGAGCCCTTAGTGATCTGGGAGGAACGCATGACAAACTCTATCTACGCCATCGCTATTGCAGGGATTCTATCCGCGGGCGCTGCGACATCGGCCCTGGCGGCTGATGACAGCCGCTTCGGGCTTGTACCAGGTGGGCCGCATCCATATTTCGCCGCTTGGGAACAGGCAGGCGTCGATGCCGCCGCCGATTTCGGGCTTTCGGCAGCCGAATACCGCGTGCCGCAAAAATGGGAGCTTTCCCAGCAGAACCAACTGCTCGAAAGTCTGCTCAGCCAAGGGTACAACGGATTTCTGATCTTTCCGGGCGACCCGGTAGGTGCTGTGTCGACAGCCGAAGAATTGAGCGGCTTTGGCGCGCCCATCATTGCCGGGGCCGGCTGTTACAAAGATCCGTCACCCGCCGCCTTCTGCCTTGGCACGGATACCGGAAATTCCGCCTATATCGGCACCAAAGAGCTGATCAAAGCCATGGGCGACGGTGAAAAGCGTATCGCACATTTCACCGGCTTCCTTGTTGATCCAAACACCCAACTGCGTATCGACGCGGTGGCCCGCGCCGCCGAAGAAGAGGGCGCAACCGTCGTTCAGGTGATCGCCGATATCGACGCGCCTGAGCCTGCGGAGGAGAAGATCAACGCCTACCTGGCCGCTAATGCCGGTAATGTTGATGGCATCATCACCACCGCGTGGGTGCCTGCGGTCGTGGCCGCCAATGCGCTGCGCAAAATGGGCGACAGCGGCATTAAGATGGTCGGCATCGACCATGACGAAGTGGTCATTCAGGCGATCAAAGATGGGATCGTCGATGGCACCATGCTACAAAACCCCTATGGGCAGGGTTATGTCGGGGCGTTCGCGTTGGACAAGCTGCGGTCAGGCTGTACGGTCAGCGCCGATGCGCCGTTCGGGTCAAACGCGTTGACCGATAAGTTCATTGATTCAGGTACAGCCTTTGTCGATGCCAGCGACGCGGACACCTATCTTGAGGCAATGCGCGCCGAAACAGACCGCCTTTTGGCTGATTTCGAAGATAAATACCTGACCTGTAGTTAAGATCATACGGGCTGCCTGCCGCGCAAGGCGGGCAGCCCCATCCGCGCCCCCTTTGCCCCGAAAGCTTTGCTGATCCATGACTTCGCAAGACAGCACGTTTCCCGCAACACCCGGCGGGCCAAACGCGGGCCGGACCACATCGCCTTTCTTTTTGTCCAACGAGTTTGGCTTGATCCTGCTGATCATCGTCTTCGCTGTGATCTTCGGGTTCAGCGCGCAGGGTTTTTTATCGCAATTCAACCTGTTCACTCTGGGGCGAAATTCCGCCGTGAACATCATGATCGGTCTATCGATGATGACCGTCATCGTCACCGGCGGGCTGAACCTGGCCGTGGGCGCGATGGGCGTGTCGGTGGCGATGGTCTGTGGGTGGATGATCGAAGGGGTGGGCCTGCCCTGGCCGCTCGCCCTACTCGGGGCCTTGGCCTTTGGGGCCGCGCTTGGGTTCATCAATGGCGGTATGGTCGTGCGCACGGGTCTGCACAGTTTCATCATTACGCTGGCCACGATGAGCATCTTTTTCGGTACGATGATCTTTCTAACACGTGCGGAATCCTTTCGCGAATTGCCCAGCGTCTTTTCCACCTTTGGCCGGATGAAATTTGGCGGCTATGTCTCGCCGTTTCTTTTGCTCACGCTGGTTGTGGCATTGCTGTTGGCCTGGCTTTACCGGCGTACGTTGACGGGTCGCGAAATGCTGGCCGCCGGTGCCAGCCCCGCCGCAGCCGAGCTGTCGGGCATCCGCGTCGATCGCATCATCATCCTGTGCCATATGCTGTCGGGTGTTCTGGCCGGGATGGCCGCCCTGATGTTGGTTGCACGCAACGGTGCCGCGATCCCATCCATGGCGGGTCAATTGGGCCAGGACTGGCTGTTACCGGCGTTTTTAGGTCCGGTTCTGGGTGGTACGCTGCTTCAGGGTGGCAAGGTATCGGTGCTGGGTACTGTGTTGGGCGCCTTCCTGGTGACGATGCTGTCCAGCGGATTGCTGATGCTACAGGTGGGTGCGTTCTGGGTGCAAACCTTCCTGGGCCTTATGCTGCTTGTCGCGGTGTTGTTGGACAAGGCGCGGCGCAGCTATCTTGCCCGTCGTAACCTGGCGTGAAAGAAACCTCATGATACAACTTTCCCGCCTGTCCCGCACCGATTGGTTTGGCCCCTTACTGGCCACGATCCTGGCCATTGCCATTGTGCGCGCGTTTAGCGAAAATTTTCTGTCATCGTTCAACATTCAGGTCCTGCTGCTGGCCATCGCGGTGAACGCCCTTGTTGCCTATTCGCAGATGATCATTATCGCGATTGGCCAAATGAACCTGTCCGTGGGGGCCATCGGTGGCCTGGCCGCGATCTCATTCGCCGGCGCGATGGAGGTTTGGGGCCTGCCCGCCCCTATCGCGGCTGTCCTGGCCCTGGTCATCGGGGGGATCTGTGGCGCGCTGAACGGCGTGTTGATCCGCATCACCGGCATTTCGGCTTTTGTGATCACCCTCGCCACCCTGTCCATCTACAAAGGCATCAATCTGGGCATCACCGAGGCTCAGCCGTTTTACGGTGTGCCTGACAGTGTCAAATCCTTTGGTGCCGCGCTTTTGGTGGGGCCAATTCCCTGGCTGGTCGTTCCCACAGCCCTGCTCGCTCTTGGCTTGTGGTTCATGTTGGCGCGGATGCCCGTGGGTCGGTTTATTCTGGCTGTCGGCAGCAATGAACATGCCGCTGGTCTGTCGGGTATTTCGGTCGGGACCACGGTTATTTTTGCCCATGCCCTATCGGGGATGCTGGCCGCCATTGCCGGTGTTTTGGTGGTGGCGCGGCTGCAGATTGGGCAACCGTCGATTGGCGATGATTGGCTGATCCTGTCCTTTGCCGCGCCTGTCATCGGCGGCGCAATTCTGGCCGGGGGGCATGTCAGCGTCTCGGCCACGTTTCTGGGTGTCGTCATCGTGGCGATCATCACCCAGGCGCTGGTGTTGTTTAACATTGATCCCTTTTTGGTACAGGTCGTGTTGGGCGCGCTGATCCTGGCGGCGGTGGGTCTTAACAAGCTGCGTGCTCGAAAACCAGTCGGTCAGGGGCGCGCGTGACATGAGTGAAACGGCAATTTTTGAAGCGCATGACATCGAAAAAGCGTTCCCCGGCGTCATGGCCCTGTCGGGGGTGAACATGTCGCTGCACCCCGGCTCGATCCACGCGCTGTTGGGCGAAAACGGGGCTGGGAAATCAACGCTGATCAAGGTGATCACGGGGGTGCATCAGCCCACGGCGGGGACGTTGACGTTGGGTGGCACGCCCACCCAATTCGCGACCCCCCGCGACGCCATTGCCAATGGCATCGGCGTCGTCCACCAGGAGCGCAACCTGTTTCCGCGCTTTTCGGTGGCCGAAAACATCCATCTGGAGCAATTGGCCACCGGATACCTGAAACCCATCGATTACGGCACTCTGAACAACACTGCCCGCCCCTGGTTGGAGGCGCTGGACCTGGATATCGATCCATCCACACCTGTGTCTGACCTTTCCGTCGCGCGCATGCAGCTGGTTGAAATCGCCAAGGCCCTGTCGCTGCAAAGCCGGGTATTGTTGCTGGATGAACCCACCGCTTCGCTCACCTCAAGCGAGACCGAACGGTTATTCACAATCCTGCGCCGATTGCGGGATCAGGGCACCAGCTTGGTCTTCGTCAGTCACAAACTGGAAGAAGTGCAGGAAATCTGCGATCGGGTCACGGTGCTGCGCGATGGGGCCAACGCCTGTGACAGCCAGCCGATGGAAGGTGTAGGCCGACAAGATCTCGTGCGCATGATGATTGGCCGGGCCGAAAACGGTGCCGCCTGGCGCAGCCGCGATACGACCACCCATCCCGAAGTGCTGGGCCTGAGCGATGTCGATACATCTCTGGGCCACAAGAGCGTGAGCCTATCCGTGCGCAAAGGCGAAGTTGTCGGGCTGTATGGGCTTGTCGGCGCCGGACGTACGGAACTGGCGAAATGCATCATGGGCAAATACCCCGTTACGGCGGGGAGCATGCGGGTGTTGGGCAAGCCGGTCACAATTTCAAACGTCGCCAGCGCGATCCACCAGCATGGCCTGGGCTACATCAGTGAGGATCGCAAGAACGAAGGTCTGATCCTGCAACATTCGGTGCTGTCCAACGTGGGCGTGCCGATCTGGCGCAAACTGACAGGCCGGTTTGGGGCGTTGTTTGACGGCAAAATCCGCACGGCCGCGCTGCCTTATCTGCAAAAGCTTGAGGTGAAGACCCCCAGCCTGTCCCAAACCGTGGCCAATCTGTCCGGTGGCAACCAACAGAAAATCAGCGTTGCCAAATGGTTGGCGGCAGGCGTGCAATTGTTAATTGTCGATGAACCCTCGGTTGGAATCGATATCAAAACCAAGGCATATTTGCACGAACTGCTGCGCGAATTGGCGGATCAAGGCACTGCGATCCTCGTGATCTCCAGCGATATGCCTGAAATGATTGCCTTGGCCGACCGGATCGCTGTGATGGATGATTACCGCATCATGGGCGAGATCACGAATACCGGCAATTACGATCAAATCGCCCCGGCGATCATGTCACTTATTCACGATTCTGTGGCGTAAACGGGCTTTTGGTGAGAGACCAAGACGCCGCATTGCTGTTGCCGATAACGCCGCGGCCGTTTCCGGACGTTCAAGAAAGTTCAGAGCGCGAAGACCACATGTCGCGCCCTTGGGGTTTCATAGTCTTTTCGACAATTTTGTCGTTCATGAAAGTGGCGGCCCGTTTGAACCCGAGCCGCCTTTTTGTGGGGATTATTCAGCAGCCCAACCCGAAACCGCTTTAACTTCCAGAAATTCCTCCAGGCCAAAAACACCGCCCTCGCGGCCATTGCCCGATTGCTTGTACCCGCCAAAAGGCGAGCCCTGTGCAAAGCCCTGACCGTTGGTCTCGACCATGCCGGAGCGCAAGCGACGCGCCACCTTGCGGCGTTTGTCCTCATCCTCGGTCTGCACGTAATTCGTCAGCCCGTAAGGCGTGTCATTGGCGATGGCGATGGCCTCTTCGTCGCTCTCAAACGGGATGATCGACAGGACTGGCCCGAAAATCTCTTCACGCGCGATGGTCATTTGGTTCGTCACATCGGCAAATACCGTTGGCTTCACGAAATAACCCCGGTTCAACCCATCCGGGCGGCCAAGACCCCCCGCAACCATGCGGGCCTCGCCCATGCCGACCTCAATCAATTTCTGGATCTTGTCGAATTGGGTCTTGGACACGACCGGACCGATGTGCTTGCCCTCCTCGGACGCGGGGCCAACATGCGTATTGACCGCGACGTCTGCGGCCATTTCAACGGCCTCGTCATAACGCGATTTATGCACAAGCATACGCGTGGGCGCATTGCACGATTGCCCGGTGTTTCGGAAACAGCGGATCGCCCCGATCTTGGCCGCCTTGGGGTGCGCATCCTCAAAGATGATATTCGCGCCTTTGCCACCCAACTCAAGGCTGACGCGCTTGAGCGTATCGGCGGCGGCCTTGGAGATGGCGATGCCAGCGCGGGTCGAACCGGTGAAGCTGACCATGTCGACTTCGGGGTGCGCGGAAAGCTGGCTGCCGACGCCCGTGCCATCCCCGTTCACCATGTTGAGCACGCCCGCAGGAAAGCCCGCCTCATGCACGAATTCCGCGAATAACAACCCGGACAGGGGCGCGATTTCCGACGGTTTCAACACCATGGTGCAGCCCGTGGCTAAGGCGGGGACGGCTTTCAACACGATCTGGTTCATCGGCCAGTTCCATGGCGTAATCAGGGCACAGACACCGATGGGTTCTAGCAACGTCTTTTCGGTTGCGGTGAAATCGTGCTCGAAACTGAAATCCTCAAAGGCCTTGAGGAACCCCTCAAGATGCCAGCTGCCCGCACCCACTTGCTGCGCGCGGCTCATCTCTAGAGGTGCGCCCATCTCCATCGACATGGCCTGCGCCATTTCTTCCGAGCGCGCGTTGTAGATGTCGAGCAAGCGGCGCAGCAGGGCGGTGCGCTCTGCCTTGCTGGTCTGGGACCACCCGTCAAAGGCTGCGCGGGCTGCGGCGACGGCGGCATCGGTATCGGCCTGATCACCGAGCGAGATCACCGCGCATTGCTGTTCGGTTGAGGGGTCAATCACGGCAAAATCATTGGCTTTGGCGGGGGCAACCCAACGTCCGTTGATGTAGAAATCACGTTTTTCCAGCATGGGATATGTCCTTGGCTATGGGCGCGAAGCCCAGGGTTTGGCGGCACTTTGTCATTGCGCGCAGCTCTCTGCAAGAGAGGGGGATGAAAGATGCGCCCGAACACATTAAGTTAGCACAACGAGTTACTTTTAGCATTGCACCGGAGGACACCATGGGCTTGCGCATCAACGACACCGTGCCGAATTTGACGGTCGAAACAGACCAAGGGACGATGAACCTGCATGATTGGATCGGCGACAGCTGGGCAATCCTGTTTTCCCATCCAAAAGACTTTACGCCTGTATGCACCACGGAGTTTGGCGCGGTTGCGCAACTGGCTGATGAATGGGCCAAGCGTGGCACCAAGGTGATCGGTGTGTCGGTGGACGGCGTGGAGGATCACAAGAAATGGAAAGGCGACATCGAAACCTTTGGCGGCGCCAAGGCGGGGTTCCCGATCATTGCCGATACTGGTCTTGAGGTCTCCAAAGCCTTTGATATGTTGCCTGCCGAAGCCTATTTGCCAGACGGTCGCACGCCCGCAGACAGCGCCACAGTGCGATCTGTTTTCATCATTGGTCCGGACAAGAAATTGAAACTGTCCATGACCTATCCGATGACGGTGGGGCGCAATTTCGCCGAAGTCCTGCGTGCTTTGGATGGTTTGCAGATGTCCACCGGCAAGGGTGTTGCGACACCCGCCAACTGGAACGTAGGCGATGACGTTATCATTCCCGCGACGGTTTCGGATGAGGACGCCAAGGCGAAATTCGGCGATTTCAAGAAGATCCTGCCCTATCTGCGCACGACCAAAGCGCCGGAATAGGTATAATATTGCGCGCACGTTGCCATTTGACGGCAATCGTGGATTGAAAAACACCCTCCCAAGCGCCGCTTGGGAGGGTGTCATCAGTTTATCATCAACGATCCGTCAGGGTGCCATCTCGGATCAGGCCCCACAGTTCGCGCGACACCGCGCTATAATGCCAAAGAGCCCAATGCCAAGGGCCAGCAGCGGCAACCCTGCGGGCAGCGGCACGGGGGCTGGCAATTGCCCATCCAGCGCGGCAATCACGCGCCGTCCAAATTCTTCCTGCACAAAACCCGCCGGATGCACGGAATCCCCAAAAAAGAAATTTTCGGCGTTTTCAGGGTTCAACCCGATGATGTTCCCGTCCTGATCCTTTTCGAACACGCAGCTGATGCCCGTATTTGTGGTGAAGGAGGGCGTGCAGGGCTCGAACACGTTTTTGCCATTGCCCAGCGATGTGATGATGAACTCTTCGAGGAATTCATCCTGTTTAAAAATGGTCACATTGAGGCTGTCGTCCAGCTGCGAAATCGCGGTTTCCAGCGCGGCATTGAACGCCAGTGACGCAGTCCCTGCCAGGGTATTGGGAAGGGCGGGGTCAAGCGCGGAAGGCGCGAAAGTCAAAAACGCAAGTTGGCCCAGAAGCGCCTCTATCGCCGCTGCGGTTTCTGGCGGCGGCGTTGTGCCGGGCGGTATGGATCCCTGCAACGCGGCAAGCTGCTGGCTGGCGGCAGCAATTCCCCAGGGGCCGAAAGCCGGTGTGAGGCTGAGGTCTGGCAGGTTTACCACCAGAAAGTCATCATAGGCGCTATTGCCGGAATTCAGCTTGGTGATGCCATCGACGATGTTCCTGGCCGTATCATCGGCGAGCTCATTGATCCCCGTCACCAAACGTCCGGGGATATCGGCGGGGTTACTTGTGCTCACGGCATTTGCGAATACATCGGGGAGCTTTTGGAAAATATCATTGGCCCCGAAAAGAACCGACACCAATGGGTTTGTGCCGGGCTCGGGGACGGCTGCCGTTGAGACCTGAACCTGACCGTCAAAAGTCGACAATGCTTGCAATTGCGCCAGTTCCGCATCCTGTTCAGGCGTGCGTGGAGAGGGGAAGAATTCAGCATATTCTGTCGTATTTGCGCTCCCCGCCGTTGCGCCACCCAGAGCGAAATTGCCGGTTTGTTTACCCGCCGCAGTGAACACATCAGCAAGGTATTCGGTCCACACCCGTCCCGAAGAGAACCGCCCCTCAAGGCTCGGAGGCGCAAGCTGTGGCAGCTTGTCATCCTGGCTCAGGCTGTCGCCGAAAGCGAAATAGCTGGTAAAGGGGTTGGGCAACGTTCCGGCGGATGCGAGCGATGCCGTGCTGAGACTGACGGCAATGATTATGGATCGGATCATGTGAGTATTCCTCCCTCAAAGATTCACGCAACGATAGAACCTAAATGACCGCCTTGCACAGGTTAACGTGAGCGAAGCGCGCGCGTTAACGCAACGTCGCGGGGATCCAAACAAAAAAAGGCCCCGATGTTTCCACCGGGGCCCATCATTCAAAGTAAGCCGATGCAGATTATTCGTCTGCGGGCGCTTCTTCTTTTTTGACTTCTTCGCCGGTTTCCTGATCGACGACTTTCATCGACAGGCGCACCTTGCCGCGGTCATCAAAGCCCAGAAGTTTGACCTTCACTTCCTGGCCTTCCTTAAGAACGTCGGAAGGATGGTTCAAACGGCGGTTTTCGATCTGGGAGACATGCACCAGACCATCGCGTTTGCCAAAGAAGTTCACGAAGGCTCCGAAATCGACAATTTTCACAACCGTTCCGGTGTAAACCATGCCTTCTTCGGGTTCGGCCACGATGGAATGGATCATGTCGTAGGCCTTCTTGATCGCCTCGCCGTTCGGGCTTGCAATCTTGATGATGCCTTCGTCGTTGATGTCGACTTTGGCGCCGGACACTTCGACGATCTCGCGGATCACTTTACCGCCCGAACCGATCACTTCGCGGATTTTATCCGTTGGGATCTGCATGGTTTCGATGCGCGGTGCGTGGACCGAGAATTCCTGCGCGCCGGTGATGGCTTTGGCCATCTCGCCCAGGATGTGGATGCGGCCGGCTTTGGCCTGCTCCAGAGCTTTCTCCATGATCTCGGGCGTGATGCCTGCGATCTTGATGTCCATCTGCAAGGATGTGATCCCGGCTTCTGTACCCGCCACTTTGAAATCCATGTCGCCGAGGTGGTCTTCGTCACCAAGGATGTCGGATAGGATCGCGTAGGAGCCGTCCTCTTCGAGGATCAAACCCATCGCCACACCGGCAACCGGTGCTTTGAGCGGCACACCCGCGTCCATCATAGACAAGGAACCACCACAGACCGACGCCATCGAGCTTGACCCGTTGGATTCGGTGATTTCGGACACAACGCGGATCGTGTAGGGGAAATCCGTTGATGCGGGCAGAACGGCTTGCAACGCGCGCCACGCCAATTTGCCGTGACCGATTTCACGCCGACCGGGAGGGCCCACGCGACCGGCTTCACCGACCGAATAGGGCGGGAAGTTATAGTGCAGCAGGAAGTTGGATTTGAAGTTTCCATGCAGCGCGTCGATGAATTGCTCATCATCACCGGTGCCCAGCGTGGTCACAACCAGACCTTGCGTTTCGCCGCGTGTGAACAGCGCCGAGCCATGCGTCCGGGGCAACAGACCCGTTTGGGACACGATGTCACGGATTTCGTCGGTGTTACGACCGTCAATCCGCTTGCCGGTTTTCACCACGTCGCCGCGCAGGATGGAACCCTCGAGGCCCTTCATGGCGGACCCGAGGTTTGGGTCTTCTTTTTGCGCGTCGCTGAGGGCGGCCATGATGGTGTCACGGGCGGCCGAAACGGCGCTTGTGCGTTCCTGTTTGTCCGAAATCGCGAAAGCGGCGCGCATTTCTGCCTCGCCAGCCGCTTTGACCGCAGCAGACAGCTCCGAATAATCCGCAGGCTGGAAATCAAACGGCTCTTTGGCGGCATCTTCGGCCAGATCAATGATCAAATCGATCACGGGTTGGATTTGCTCATGGGCAAATTTCACCGCACCGAGCATTTCTGCCTCAGACAGCTCATAAGCCTCGGATTCAACCATCATCACCGCGTCCTTGGTCCCGGCAACAACCAGATCAAGGCGTTGTTCAGGGTTCAGACGCAGGTCCTGCATGTCATCCACAGTCGGGTTCAGGATGTATTCGCCATCCTCAAAACCAACGCGGCACCCGGCGATCGGACCACGGAACGGCGCGCCGGAAATCGTCAGCGCCGCGGAGGCCGCGATCATCGCAACCATGTCGGGGTCATTGACCAGATCGTGGGACAGAACCGTACACATCACCAGCACTTCGTTTTTGAAGCCGGGGACGAAAAGCGGACGCAGGGGGCGGTCAATCAGACGCGCGGTCAGCGTTTCTTTTTCAGTGGGGCGTGCTTCGCGCTTGAAGAAACCACCGGGGACTTTGCCCGCCGCATAGTATTTTTCCTGATAATGCACGGTCAGCGGAAAGAAATCCTGACCGGGTTTTTGTTTCTTGGCAAAGGTGACGTTTGCCATGACGCTGGTTTCGCCCAGCGTTGCAATCACCGACCCATCCGCCTGACGGGCCACTTTTCCTGTTTCCAGTGTCAGCGTTTCTTCGCCCCACTGTACTGATTTTTTCGTTTCGTTAAACATCTACGTTTCCTGTGTTGGCCCTCGAGCCATTGCATAGGGGGCGAATTCCCCCTGACCTCGTTGTCATATTCTGGTGGCGCTGAGGTCCGCGCGCCTAGTTCAGATTGCGCGGTGGTACACGAGATTGCGCCTATTGGAAAGGGAGGGTTTGCGGCCCGCATTGTTGCGTTTCAGGTGCGAGCAGGGGCGCTGAAAAACCCGCTCAGGCCGGGCAGGGTGCGGTTCAAGGCCAAAGGGTAGCATACATCAGCAGGCATCCAGCCGGATGGGTTCAGGTCGCTTTTTCCTGTAGGATGCGCGAAAAGACACCGACCAGAAAAGCCGTGGTCATGCCGAACATCACCAGCCCGGTCACCGAAATCATCGCGCCGAAAATCCGATGTTGCGGGGTCAGGACCACATCGCCGTACCCAAGTGCGGTATAGGTCACCAATGTGAAATAGATCGGCTCTTCATAGCCCGGCAAAGCCCCAAGCAGCCAAAGCGCGATGGCCCAGAGATAAATTTGCACCGTATGAGACCCCAACAGGATCATGAACAAGCCTGCGACCGCCAAAATCTGATACCTGCCTGAGCGTTGTGCAGAGAAATGGTTATTGCGCTGCAAATTCCCAATGATCCGGGAAATAACGAAAATATGCACCAGGGCGCAGAGGATCAAAAGCGAGCTGCCCAATAGCAATTGAAAAAGAACGTTCATTCAGGAGAGGCTTTCATTCGGTGTCTTTTCGTCGTTGTAGTCTATGTGTCGCGGGCGGGCAGGCCAAGCATTCACATCTGGGAATAAGCTGCAAGTGCCACGACAAAGAGCATGGAGAGCGCCATGGCGATATTTACGGCGCGTTGTGTGGCATGGCGCAGGTTCATACGTTGCAAGGTGATGCCGAGCGCCAGCCAGCCCAGATGAATGGGAATCCAGATGGCATTGGCGATCAGGAGTTTCAGCGTCACTTCGAGTGCCAGGTTCTCGGGAAGAAAGCCAAAGCCGGAAAACAGCGCGGTATTGACGGCATAGGCCTTGGGGTTGATCAGTTGCAGCGTAATGCCGCCGGGGATGCCGGGGGGTGATCTGCGCTGGATGAAGGCTATTTTGCTACCCGCAAAAGCAATCCGCAGGGCCAGAAAAGTGAGATAGCCGATGGAGGCGACAAAGAGGATCAGCCGCAGCCGCTCATCTGCCAGAAGGGCGGCGGTCACACCGCTGATCACGGCGATGAGCACGATATTGGAGCCGATGAACAAGCCGATCAGATAGCGCAGACCCGCCTCCCGCCCGAAGGCGGCCCCCACGCCCGCCGTCGATAAAACGCCGGGGCCCGGTGTGATGATCAAAAAGAAGACGGCGGCGGCAAATGTCAGCATTGCAAGATCATACCGCGGTGCCAGCGGCGGCAAAGAGCGCCGAGCGCACAAAAAAACCGCGCAGCAAAGGGCGCGGTTTTTTCGTTATGTACAGTCTGGAAAAAGGGCGTGCCACCTATCGGGCCGTCACTTTTGCCAGCACAGCATCAGCGGCGCAGGCCAAGACGTTTGATCAGGTCCTGATAGCGCGCTTCGTCTTTGGCTTTGGTGTAATCCAGAAGCTTACGACGTGTCGCAACCATCTTGAGCAAGCCACGACGGCCGTGGTTGTCTTTTTTATGCGTTTTGAAATGCTCGGTGAGCGTGGCAATCCGCGAGGAGAGGATGGCAACCTGGACTTCGGGCGAGCCTGTATCGCCTTCTTTGGTTGCGAATTCTTTCATCACGCGGTCTTTTTCTTCTGCAGTAATCGACATCGGGGTCTCCTTTTCAAAAGAGTTTCAGGAATGGCTCTGGCCGGGATGTCGTCCAGCACAGGCCCATGGAGATATCTACCCAGACGAATGGATTCGCCTTGATGATGGGCGCGTATAAGCGGCTGATCTCGAAATGGCAAATGCAGAATGTTGGATGCCGGCGGGGCACCGTGTTTGACGCGCCGGGCCAATGTGCCGCCCGCAGCCGTTCAAACGTCTCTTTGATCCGCATGATCCGCCGCCCAGAAGACCGGTTGCGCGGCATAGGGTAGATAGAGCGGATGGCGGGGATGTCCGGCCCTGGACAGACCGAGATGAAACAAATCCACCCCCGCTTTGCGCAGCATCTGCACCACGGCCGCACCGCGCCCTTGGTGCGCGCCATGCACGCCCCAGGCGACAATCACCTGATCCGCCCAACGCGCGGCTTTTATCAGAACCGCGTCGCTTTCCGCGCCAACGGGATCATGCGCGCGCTTCATGGCGGCGGGGTCGGTATCGCGCCAGGCAAAGATATTGGTGACACGAAACGCCCCAAACCCCAGATGCCGTGCGCGGGCCTCGCAGCGGGCAACGGTCGGGTCGTTTTTGATTTCTATACACTGTAATAATATGTTCTGCGTAATGCTATCCCCAAATCAGACTTCGCCCCAACAGAGGTGAAGCTGCCCGTCGCAACAGTCGTTGAAATACCTGTTGTTGAGCATGGCATCGTCCGATCCCTGCCAATGATCTTTTGTTCAATGGACGATGGTGATGTCCTCCCGGTGGTAGACGCGTTCGCCTACTCCTGCGGCAGTCGATAAGCTGGAATCAGAAGATGATATTCTGGCCTTCGTTCAGGCCTTCCGTGACCTGATCCGCATCCGAAATGTGCTGTCCACTTTTGCCGAATTTTCCAATGACGATCTGGCTATTGATCCACAGCGTTTTGAGGATTTCAAAAGCAAATATCTCGACATCCACGATCGCGTAAAATCTAACGAGGACGACGACCAAAAGGCGTCGATCATTGATGAAGTGGACTTTGAGCTTGAGTTGATCCGCCGTGACAACATCAATGTGGCATACATTCTGGCACTGCTTGGCTCCTTGGCGGCATCGATACCAGACGATGAAGATCCCGCAGAGACCGCCGCCAAGAAAAAGGCAATTATGGACCTTTTGGGCAGCGAGGTGCGTCTGCGTAGCAAACGCGAGCTCATCGAAGAATTCATTACGTCCTATCTGCCACCCTTAAAAGGCGAAGACGCAACGATGAATGCCTTTCTAAAGTATTGGGAACAGAAGCGCTGTGCAGATTTTGAAGCTATATGTTCCGAGGAAGGCCTTGATCCAGAGCGCTTCTCCGACCTGATGGAATCCTATCAGTTTTCAGACAAAGAACCTCTGACCGATGAAATAATGACTGTTCTGCTCAAAGCACCAAGCGTCGTTCAGAGGCGCAAAACCGGCAGCCGCATTATCTCCAAGATGGTCGACCATATCGAAACCTTTGAGGAGAACATGGGCGATCTGGAGGCTATTTAATCTGGCACGACTTGAATGGTTAGCTGACTTTGAAAACCAGCAAATACCCGGCTTATTCAAAGAAATCTCTGAACTCGCGCATACCGCCTGAAATGCATCGGCACTACTTCATCTAAGCGGCCGATTTTACTGCTGAAAGGGCATTGTTGTTAAGCGCAAACAAGAACAGTATAAAGTCGCTTCTGATTGGGGGGGGCTGCTTCACTTCTTAGGATTGAAGTACATCTATAATAGGCGATGCCGAATATAAAATGGCAAACCAGAATTTTCGCAGTTGTGGCGCGTTCGAAACCATAATCTCGTATCAATCACATCCTCGATAAATTCAACATCTTCAAAAGCTTTGCCAAGCCTCTTTTGCCACTCCCTAAGAACCGCAGCACCATCTTGTACCCGGCAGTAAATAATTATTTCACCATGATCTTGACCGTAACCACCTGTCGCATATCGCGTTGAAAGCTGCTTGAAGCCATCTTCAAGCCAAGCATAGTCCCTGTGGATCTTCGCCTCACCAATCCATAGGAAGTGGTCCACTCCTTCGACATGCACGTCACAATGCCCACGGGTTTGAGTGTCATGAGACGCTTGAATACCAAGAAGCTTCAACTGCTCAACGACCGATACCGACATCTCGTCCTCACCTTGATCTTGGTTGAGATGACTGTTCTTTATCAAGCTATTATAAGAATATTCGACAACGCCTTCGAGCGCCTGCACGCGAGATGCATGATTGTTTGAGAGGTGATATGCGAGGACGTGTCCACCACATTGCCCCGAGAGGACTGCGCCAATCTTGGCCAAAGAAGGTTCTGAATTCATTCTGACGGCTCGGCCTTCTTCTCGTTCCTCAATGCAAATACCGGGGTGACCTTGTCACGCGGGTTATCCACATTTTCACCGGTATTGGGGTGAGCCAGCTCTCCCGTCATCAGAAGGCGTTGGAAATCAGCATCTTCGAGTTCATATTCTTCGCCATCATCATCTATGAATTGGCCATGCGCGTCCAATATTGCACATTTGGATGAAGTTAAGAAACTCACTGCCGTGATCAACGGGTTATCTATTTCGTTTCTCTGAAGCATTTTTTGCAGGCTCGTGTAGGTCAACATGTGCCCTCGGCCCTCCGGTAGGCTGACCAACTTGTCAACAAGCTGGATGCATACGCCAGCAGCCAAGCTATCGCCGAGCACTGCCTTCACATCTATCTTCAGCTGGTCGGTCTGCATGCCTTGTTACTCCAAAACGTCCGCGAGCTCTTGATTTGGATCGGTACGTGACGCGTCACTATTTTGACATTTATCCAAGTACTCATGAATTTTGCCAATCACATGTTCAAAATCAGGTCGCCCATAACAATTTTTAACAATCGCTCCGGATATTCCCACAGCATTTGGTTGACCCAACGAGGAGCGCCCTCGAGCTGTTCCGACCAAACCAATTTCGGGCGCAAGCCATACGCCATCGATTTCCACGTTCCACCGGACAAACATCTTGAAGGGCTCGATCGGTGTCCCCAGACCCTCTTTACCGTGCAAATGGTAGGGTTCCTCCCTCAGGTCCAGTTTGGATCGCCGCATCTTCTCATTTTTGACCGACGCAGTCGTAGTGAGAAAACCAAGTTCCACCACATCTCCCTCACCATCCGCTTGGTAGATGGCTTCAAGAAGTGGATAGAGGTCTACCGGCCCGTCAAGTGTTACCACGCCAAGGCTATTTGCTTTCTGACGCAAAGTGGATTGCAAAGCATGCGCAAGATCCATGGACATCCCCGTGGGAAGGTCCGTACGTATTTCGACGGATGCATGGTCGTGTGGCACCCAGATGACACTGAACAGCTGAACTGTACGAAACTTAAGACCAACGATTTCATCGTATTGCTGTTGCAAGGCAGTCGAATCGTCTGAAAGATCGTCAAACTCGATAGTTTCTCGCTTTGTCAGTCGAACCGCATTCGCGAAAACTGCACCGAGCCCATCGTCGGTTTTCTGAATGGCGACAAGCTCAGGATCACCCAGTTGCGTGATCTTTTCGGGATCGCGCGAAAGTGGATAGCAAAGCGCAAAATCGTTGTCGCCAGGCGAAAGACTCAGTATTGCCGTTTGGAGTGCGTCCCGCGTTTCAGAGGTGATTTGGTAAATCTTAGTAAACTTTTCGCCGCAGACATTGTGGTCGGCGAGGTAGTCCAAAAGCTTCGCTTCTGCATCCGGGTTTTGTGTGTCTGCATATTTCGCTTGGGTCTTGTCCCACCCGTGAGCAGGTTCGACACCTGCCCATCTCAATATAACTCGCGCTACATTCCACGACATGCGCTCGCGCATGCTATCAAGCACAGTCTTCATGATGCCTCATTACAGCAAAAAGCCCGGCAGTATTAAGGCAAACGACAATTGTCACTACTCATGCAAGGCCAAAGTGCGTCGCCACGGATAGTCGTGCAGCGTCCTCTGCCGCGCAGGCTTGATGGCTCGCTGTATAACGGCGTTTAGCTGGTGTAGCGGCCCCGTGCAGTCAATTCGAGCGCAGATGCCTATCTGTTTCACTTGGTGACACCTATACGTACAGGATCATGTCCGCTGCTACACCCAGATCAGGTTCTGGATCAGGAAACGTTGCAGGCTGCCCTATAGCGTGCCATCTCATTCTGGTCAGGAACTTGGCCGACGAGGGACTCGAGGCGCTCTGCCTCGGCGATCTAGAGTCCAGCAGCCGCGGCAACTTCATCTTGGGTCAGGCCCGCAGCATCCCGTAGGCAACGAAGCTCCATGGCCTGACGCCCCTTCGCGAAATGCGCCCTGCAATCTCGGGCCGGATTGCAAGCATCTTTTCTCGAAAACTGGTCTTAGACAATATTATTACAACCAGAACTGAAAAGAGAGTTCTTCGGCAAAAGATCCCGTTTTGCCCGTCCAAGTGCGCTGGACCTCTCTATTTTCCGCTCATCCGGCTGCTTCAATATAGCCTTTAATGCCGCCGCGCTGCATCAAAGGCCGCGAGGATATGTATGTGGTGAATAACGCGGGCTGAGATCGCTCTATGAGACGATGCCGAAACCAAGGTATGGCGGGGGGACGCTATCGGTGAGCCACACTCCGTTGTCCGTGCGGTAAAACGCGTGTCCGGCGGCATGCATTGCGGCGGCACCGACTCGAAGAACCGTGGGCTTGCCATGTCGCTGTCCGACACGCATGGCTGTTTCCGGGTCTGGCGAAAGGTGAACCTGATGTCGGCGGCCTGGGTTAAGGCCCGTCTCGAAGATCGCGTCGAGGCTCTGCGATGCGGTCCCATGGTAAAGCGTGTCTGGTGGGGTGACTGGTGACAGGTCGAGGTCCACGTCGATGGAGTGACCTTGTGCTGCGCGTAAGCGTCTGCCGTCTGGACTCAGCGTGAAACGTCGCTTGTCGTTCGTCTCTATGATTTTGAGGAGCTGCGCCTTGGTCAAGCCGCGCCCGGCCTTCTTTAGCTTGAGCAAGAGCTCGTCGACCTGCACCCAGCCCCGTCGGTCAATCCGGACGTCGATCAGCTCCGGTTCATGGCGGAGAATTCGAGAAAGGAATTTGCTGTCGCTGCTCATGGGGTCGGACCGTATCTGAATTCGTCGGTGTTGGCAGCTATTAAAACTGATCCGCCATCACCATCATCATCACCATCTCGCATCACCAACCAGATCATATCTCACGCTGTGGCACTGTCTCAACGAAAGCCGCCAAGGGATGTCTTGGCAACTTTCGTCGTTTCTGGCGGCTGGACGGTCGGCATGGTTCGTCGTGTAAAGATAGCGGAAAGTCACTGGCTTTGTTCTTCAGAACCGGCGCGAAATGCTGTTGGCGAATATCGCGCAACCTTTTGGGCGCAGCCCAGCGATTTTCCTTAGTGAATTCTGAGAAGGGTGCGCACGGTTACGCGGCATCTTACAAGTATTTGGGCTTGAAGCTTTCAGGCCGCGGTCGGCCGAGCAGGGCATATGGCAGCCGGAGTCAATCCCATCGAACAGTGCCTGCGTCTCGGGTTTGATAAGATGTCTTTGGGATCAGCTTCTCAGGCTTCGGGAAACGGAAAGCGCTCGGTGGTGCTGCTGATGTAAAGAGGGTGGCCAGCTGACCCGTCTTTGTTCAATTTCAAGCAGGAGAGCGGTTTTCCGGTCTTCCTGAGCGCGCTTAGGGTCTCAGCGACGATGGGTGCGAAGCGCTTATGTAGATTACCATAGGCCAGCAGAACTTCCTCAGCGGCCTCGGCTTCTCGGAGGATTGCCAGAAGATTCTCCGAGCTGCGTGCCAGTTCTGGATTATGTGGAACGTTCTTCGGTTCGGTTGCACGCCAATCCAGCATGTTGACTTTCACGTAGCGAGTGAAGCCCCACCGTTTGGCGAATCCAAGCTCCCTGTCACAGGTCGGGTCTGAAACGTTTTCCGTGGCGACGGAGGGATTATGGCCGACGAAGATTATGGTTCGCGGCTCTGTGCCGTCTGGTGTCCAGTCACGGGTCAAAACCTGTCGGTATCGGCCGCATGGGGAGAAGATCGCGCCACCGGTTACCCCGTCCGGAAGGTTGATTCGAACCTTGCCGCCGGCATCGTGCAGCCTGTGTGCATCTTCGCCGAGGCTTGTTGCCTTCATTTTAGTCATCTTTCTCTCCAATGCAGGAATACAGTCGGCAGCACACTGTATTTCTTTTAATAGACTGAATCTTAAGTAAGAAAACATTTTTTTAGTGTATATAAGACCGTCTCATCCGCCTTGGAGGGGTTGAGCATGATAAAATTGACCCGTGGTGCGGTTTTTTCTCAGATCCGCATGAGATCGTAGCGATAGAAACCACATTCGGAATAGCAGGCCGTCGAGGCCGTCGTGTCGGTTTGATGTGTGCGGATCAGCATGTTGGGACAATGCCAATTGACGCGCGCCGGGACAAGCTATTCCCATGCATGAAAGGGGGTGCCCTGCAAATGGCGCCCCCTTTGAGAGCTAGCCAGTTTCAGGCCGCTGTCGTGATCCGTTTGCGTGGGAACTCAAAAATTTCACCGCGCAATTCCAACACGGCTGCGGCGACCACCGCGTAGATGATGTGGCCCCAAAGCGCGACCCATGCGATGCCTGTGAAGCCAAGGAACGGTTTCATGCCGGCCACCAGATGCGCCATCCCGTAGAGTGCGAAAACCCACAGGGCGATGCCGTAAACGGTTGCCGTGATGGACCAGTGCAGCTGAGGCAGAACGGCGCGCTGGAGTGGGCGGGCGATGGCAAAATACCCGATGACATAGAAGATCAGCCCTGTGAGGGTGTGCAGCAGATGCGCCGCACCGGAGGGGGCCGCGCCAAAGACCGATTTGAGCGTCGCCCCGGCCAGCCCGACGGGGGCCAGTTTGGCGTAACCAAAGAGCGGGCTGAGCGCCTGTCCGAAGACGTCAAAAGCGATGGTGGCAAAGGCACCGGCGGTCAGGATCGAAAGGATTGTGCGTTGCATGTCAGGGTCTCCATATGGGATCAGGTTAATCTGTCTGACCCCGATATGGCATCGTAAATCGCCTCTGTGCAGCCCACTCACGCAGGGCTTACCGGGACATGCGGTTTTGTAACAAACCCTGTAACAAAGCACCCGAAACGCTGACATCGGCGCGAGGATTGCGACAGGTTGAAATATTTGGAACCGGTCAGTTCTTAATATTCAGAACGCGTGTGGGGTGCAACGCGCCGGATTTGTAGCGTCCGATGGCGACAACCTGCCCCTCATGGGACGCCCAGCACTCCTCGCCATACTCAATATTATGGGCGATCACCATGCCGGGATTGCCGTTGCGCAGGCGCGTTGCGCCCTCCTGCGTGGCTTTGACCTCTGGCAGCGCGATAAAGGCCTCCTCAACGGGGCGGATATGCGCATCAAGCGCCTCGGTGCGTGCGATCTCCTCGATTTGTGCCAGGGTCAGCCCATCGCTGGCCTCGAACGGACCCGACCAGATGCGGCGCAATTCCCGCACGTGACCATGACACCCCAGGGCCGCCCCCATATCGCGAGCAACCGAGCGCACATAGCCACCCTTGCCGCAGACCATTTCCAGCGTGACATGATCTGCGTCCGGCCGATCAACCAGCAGCAGGCTTTCGACATAAAGCGGGCGCGCGGCAATCTCCATGGTTTCGCCGTCCCGCGCGCGTTTATAAGCCCGTTCGCCGTCGATCTTGACGGCTGAAAATTGCGGCGGGATCTGCTCGATATCCCCGATAAAGGCGCTTAAAGCCTCTTTGATCGCGGCGTCGCTGGGGCGCAGATCACTTGTTGCGATGATCTCTCCTTCGGCGTCATCGGTATTGGTGGCCTGTCCCAGGCGGACGGTAAACTCATAGGCCTTCAAGGCTTCAGTCACATAGGGAACGGTTTTGGTCGCCTCACCCAGAGCCACCGCCAAAACGCCGGTCGCGTCCGGATCAAGCGTGCCTGCATGGCCTGCCTTCTTGGCGTCAAGCGCCCAGCGGACCTTGTTCACCACGGCCGTGGAGGTCAGCCCGGCGGGTTTGTCCACGATCATCCAGCCCGATATCTCTCTGCCGTTGCGTCTGCGACCCATGGTATCCTCATTCTTCTCTGCGACCGGTCCCATATCCGAGCCTCTCCGACATCGCCAGCGGTTTATGTTTCCAGCTTGCGGCTGAGGGCGCAGAAAGCCTAATTGGTCTCGGAGACAACGCCGACGATGGGTCCCAGCCGAAAGCCAAAGTCATTCCGGTTCAGGGCGGGGGCATAGATACGCGAGATGTTGCCATCGAAATAAAGCGCATTGGGGGTTTTCAGCACGTCCCGGAACAACACGGCGAAATCGTAGAAATTCACCGGCTTGTCCGAAATTGCAAAAACGACGCGCTGCCCGTCCGCTGAGGTGCCAACACCGTTACGGATGTATTTTGACGTCCCATCCGGCAGGAAGCGCGGATGCAACGCGCCATCAATGACCAGCATGGGCCCCGATTGCGTCGCATCGGTGCATTGCGGTGCATCGCTCACATATTTGGAGGTTTCAAAGACGTCCGCGCGGCCATCGCGCAGACAAAAGATACCGTTAGGCAACAGTCCGAAATTCCCCGGACCTGCGTTTTCGATAACCCGCATCAGCTCGCGGCCATCCTCAACGTAATGCCCCACGGGCGCGCGGTCTTCATGATACATGCCCGCATTCATGGCAAAGCTGAGCTTTTTGCCACTCGCGGCCAGGTTCCGGTCGATCGTGAAGAAATGCCCCAGAACTGTGTCATCCTCATCATAGAGGAAGAGCTCCAGTGTCTCCTGCACCGCATCCACTTCGCAGATGGTGTAGGGCGTTGCGGCGTGTTCCAGCGTTTCACATTCCACCGCACTTGCGCTTTGTGCAAGCAGTGAGAGGAGTGTCGCCGAAAGGACCGCCCGTATCATTCCGGCCCCTGTTCCTGCGTTGACCCTGTGGCGGTATCCCGGCGGACTTCATCGCGGTTGAGCATTTCGCGGGTTTCATCCATGCGATCAAATGTTTCATCCAGTTGGAAGCGCAGATCCGGCGCAAATTTCAGCGCCAGCTTTTTCGACACCATATGCCGTAATTCGCCCTTGTTACGGGCCAGCAGGGCGATCACCTCGTCGCGCCCCTGTCCGCCCAGAGGCAAAACATAGGCGGTTGCGATCCGCAGATCGGGTGAGGTGCGCACTTCGCCGACGGTTATGGACAGCCGGTTCAGGTCCGGATCATGCACATCGCCGCGCGCCAGCACATCGGACAGAGCGCGCCGGATAAGCTCTCCAACCCGGAGTTGTCGTTGTGAAGGGCCAGTGCCTTCGTGAAATTTGTTCTTTCCCATAGCTTCCATTTAAGCGGTCATCAGGGCTTTGCCAAGCAAGTGCTGTCGCGATAAGCAGGCCGTGACGTTGCGTGGATTGGAGAATGGAATGACAAAGCCAATGGGGATCGTGGTCACGGGGGTTTCTGGCCGGATGGGCAGGATGCTGGTGGAGACGATTACGACCTCTGAAAAGGCGCGGCTTGTGGGCGCGCTGGAGCGCGCGGGCCATGCATGGATCGGGCAAGATTTGGGACAGGCGATGGGATCGGCACCCATGGGTGTCATGGTTTCCGATGACATTGCGCAGACCTTGGAAGGTGCGGATGTGGTGATTGATTTCACGGCCCCCACCGCCACCATCGGTTTTGCGCAAGCGGCAGCGCGCGCGGGTGTCGCACATGTGATTGGCACCACGGGCATGAGCGGCGCGGAGATCGCGCAACTGCCACCGCCCTCCAGGGATGCGTTGATCGTGCGGGCCGGGAACATGAGCCTTGGTGTCAATCTTCTGGTGCAACTGACAAAGCAAGTCGCAGCCGCGCTGGATGAGGATTACGATATTGAGGTCATCGAGGCGCATCACAATCAAAAGGTCGACGCCCCCTCGGGCACGGCCTTGATGCTGGGGGAGGCGGCCGCGCAAGGGCGCGGTGTGATGCTGGAGGATGTATCGGATCGTGCACGCGACGGCATCACCGGCGCGCGGCAGCGGGGGCATATAGGGTTTGCCGCCATTCGGGGGGGGGACATTGTCGGTGAGCATGACGTGCTGTTTGCAGCGACCGGAGAACGCATCATCCTGCGCCATGTCGCCTCTGACCGCTCCGTTTTTGCGCGCGGAGCGTTGAAGGCGGCTCTGTGGACCGCCGGGAAAGCGCCGGGTCATTATGATATGCTTGATGTTCTCGGGCTGTCGGAGCAATAAATTAACGCTGTTGTGAGATGCAGGTGAACCAACCGCCTGTGACGTGCGTATACCCTATAGACGCTATTGGAGTTTCGTGAGATGCGCCCATTTTTTGTAGTAGTATCCGTCGCTGCCGCGCTCTGCGCCACATCTGCGGTAGCGGAGTTTGCCAAGGTCAACAGTCAGGATCAATTCGTTTCACTCATTGAAGGCAAAGAGTTGCGCCGCCCGTTTGTACGATTGGAGGTCTCGCCACAGGGTGATATCTCCGGCATGGGTGCGGTCTGGGCGGTCTCTGGAAACTGGACCTGGCGCGAGGGTTTTTTCTGTCGCGAACTCTTCTGGGGTGGCGATCCGCTTGGGTATAACTGCCAACAGGTCGATACCAAGGATAATCGCATTCGGTTCACTTCGGATCGCGGTGCTGGCGATTCGGCTGAGTTCCGCCTGAGATAGGCGTGCTGACCTGATCCAAATGAACGCGCTGCGCGCGTGCGACATGCGCCCGTGCCGGGCATTGGTGCACCCGGCCAGGGGCAGCGTCAAAAATCGATCGCCAGGCCTTTGTCTTCCCAATCCCCATAACGCACCGGCTCCGGGCCATCACGCCCCCCCAATTCGGTTGGCAGGTTGAGGGCCTTGGCTTTGGCGCGCCGCTCTTCGGCTTCTGCGAGCGCCCGTTGCGCCGCTGGCGTTAAGATGGGCTTTTCATTCATTGGGTCCGGTTCGTCGGTTGTTTCGGTCATGCGGGCTGATCCACCTTATATCTGTTCTTGATATACGTCACTCTTTGGCGCAGACAACCCGCCAACCATGATGGAGCTTTTCAGATGTCAGATACCGGCGTTCCGGCGCGCAGAAGTGCGGTTTACCTGCTCGACGAGATCCTTGATGAAGGGCGGCTGATGTCTGAACTCCTGGGCGCTGGCGTTCTTGACAAACTGCCCGTGGAGGATCGCGCCCGCGCTGCCCGGCTGGCGCTCGACACCCTGCGCGGTTTGGAACGTGCGGACCGTATTTTGCAGAAACATCTCAAGAAATACCCGCCTTCGACGGTGCGCAATGCGTTGCGCGTGGGGACCATTGAATTGTGCCAGGGCGCAGCAGCGCATGGTGTGGTGAATGCCATGGTCGAATTGGTATCACGGCACAATCGGTATTCACATCTCAAGGGGCTCACGAATGCGGTCTTGCGCAAAGTCGCCGCGGACGGCCCCGAAACATGGAACACCCTGCGTGTGCCGCGCTTGCCCAAATGGTTGCGGGTGCCGCTGGTTCAGGCCTGGGGGCCGGAGGCGATGGCAGCGATGGAGGCCGTGCATTTTGCCGGTGCGCCCCTCGATTTGACGGCAAAGGCGGATGCCTCTGCGGTGGCCGCGGCAACAGGGGGCATCGTGCTGCCGTCCGGTTCGGTGCGGATCAAGGAGGCCGGGCAGGTTTCCACAATGCCGGGCTTTGAGGCAGGTGATTGGTGGGTGCAGGACGCCGCCGCCGCCCTGCCGGTCCAGGTTCTGGCACCACAGCCTGGCGAAAAAATCCTTGATCTTTGCGCAGCACCTGGCGGCAAGACGATGCAGCTTGCGGCGAGGGGTGCGCATGTCACGGCGGTGGACGATTCCGCTGGCCGGATGGCGCGGGTGAAGGACAACCTGACCCGTACCGGCCTCAAAGCGCAGTTGATCGTGCAGGACGCGCGCGTCACGGCCGGTGAATATGACGCGATCCTGCTGGATGCGCCCTGTTCAGCCACGGGCACGATCAGGCGTCACCCTGATTTGCCCCACGCCAAGGACGGATCGGAATTCAGCGCATTGATCGAGTTGCAGGAACAATTCATCGATCACGCTTGGTCGCTACTGAAACCGGGGGGGCGCATGGTGTTTTGCACCTGTTCGCTATTGCCCGATGAAGGCGAGGTGCAGGTAGATGAAGCACTTTTGCGCCATTCGGACATGCAGGTGGATAAGGCGGCGCTGGATGTGCCGGGGGTCGATGCGGCCTGGCGTACTGTTGAAGGCGGGTTGCGTCTGCGGCCGGATTATTGGTCCGGGCTTGGCGGCATGGACGGGTTTTACATCGCCTGCCTGCGCAAGGCACCCGCCTGACCCCGGCCGGTTGGTGAAATCAAAGATTTCGTATGAAAGCCGGTGACTCATCTCATCTGCCGCGCTAACATGGCACAAAACGCCGCCAGAGCGTCCTCAGGCCGAGTAATGCATGTCCGATTCCATTAGCTTTGCGACCCGAAAGGTGAACTTTCTCAACCGCTGGCATGCGCTGCGGGCGGGTCGGATGCGCGCTCAGGCCGTGGGATTTGTGTCCTCTCCTGAACCGCGCACCATCGGCAGCTTTGCAAAGGGGCGCCAACTTTTGGCCGGCAACTTTCTCTTTGCGGGTCATCTGCTGGAGCATCGCGACATTGATCTGTGGGATTTGCCCGCGCCAAACGCAGAATATGAGCAGGAGACCCAAGGGTTTGCCTGGCTGGATGATCTGGCCGCCGTGGGGGACGCACAAGCGCGGGAGGCCGCACAGCGCTGGTTGTGGAGCTGGATCGACCGCTATGGGCGCGGGCGCGGGCCGGGATGGACGCCGGACCTGACGGGGCGTCGCCTGATCCGTTGGATCAACCACGCGCTGTTTGTCTTGCGCGGCCATGATGCCCCCGACAGCGATGCGTTTTACCGCAGCCTGCTCCAGCAAACCCGGTTTCTGGCCCGGCGCTGGCACGGTGCGGCGAGCGGTTTGCCGCGCTTTGAGGCCTTGACGGGGCTGATCTATGCCGGGTTGTCCCTGGAAGGGATGGAGCCCGTTGCTCTGCCCGCGATCAAGGCGCTGGCAAAAGAGTGCCGCACGCAGATCGACGCACAGGGCGGCTTGCCGACCCGCAATCCCGAAGAACTGCTGGCGGTTTTCACGCTACTCACCTGGGCCTCTGCGGCCTTGTCGGATGCGGGCCATGCCACACCGGCGGATCATTTAGATGCGATTGAGCGGATAGCTCCAACCCTGCGCACCCTGCGCCATGCGGATGGCGCGCTCGCGCGGTTTCATGGGGGCGGGCGCGGGGCTGAGGGCTGGCTGGATCACGCGCTGGCCGAGGCGCGGGTGAAAACGCGCCAGCCTGACGGTTTGTCGATGGGATTCGCTCGCCTTTCGGCAGGGCGCACCAGTGTCATCATTGATGCCAGCAAGCCGCCAAAGGGGCGCGCGTCCTATAATGCACATGCCTCGACCCTGGCGCTGGAGCTGACCTCGGGGCGCAGGCCTTTGATCGTGAATTGCGGCTCGGGGCGGTCCTTTGGGGCGGATTGGCGCCGTGCGGGGCGGGCGACGCCGTCGCATTCCACATTGTCGCTGGATGGCTATTCCAGCGCACGGCTCAGTGATACGGATCGCGCGACGGGGCGCGAGGAATTGATCGAAGCCCCCACAAAGGTCCCGATTGAGATTGGCCATGTCAGCGATGGGTTGCGCTTTCAGGGCGGACATAACGGCTTCGTCGCAACGCACGGCCTGACCCATGCGCGCACGCTGGAGATGACCTTTGATGGGCGCGCGATGGCGGGCGAAGACATGCTTTTGGCGCTGGATGATCCTGAAAAGCGACGCTTTGATCTGGCCCTGGATGCGACCCAATTGCAGGGAGTCTCTTATGACATACGGTTTCATCTGCACCCCGAGGTCGATGCGACGCTCGATATGGGCGGGGCGGCGGTTTCCATGGCGCTCAAGAGCGGGGAGATCTGGGTGTTTCGCTATGACGGGGCGCAACATCTGTCCCTGGAGACCTCGGTTTATCTCGAAACCGGGCGATTGAAGCCGCGCGGCACAAATCAGATTGTCCTTTCGGGCCGGGCCATGTCATACGCCACGCGTGTCCGCTGGTCCTTGTCCAAGGCGCAGGAAACTGCGATTGGCGTGCGGGATCTGAGCCTGGATGCGCCTGATCTGACGAAATAGCCTCAAAGGACCCCTATCTATGACCGATCTTGCCCCGCTGCGCCGCGCGCTTCTTTCCGTGTCCGACAAGACGGGTCTGGTGGAACTGGGACAGGCGCTTGCAGCGCGGGGCGTGGAATTGCTCTCCACCGGGGGCACAGCCAAGGCCCTGCGCGCGGCTGGGCTTGAGGTGCGCGATGTGGCGGATGTCACAGGGTTCCCCGAAATGATGGACGGGCGGGTCAAAACGCTGCACCCGACCGTGCATGGCGGCTTGCTGGCGCTGCGCGACAACGCGGATCACGTCGCGGCCATGCAGGCGCATGACATTGGCGCAATCGATCTGGTGGTGGTGAACCTCTATCCGTTTGAGCAAACCGTCGCCAAGGGTGCGGTTTACGATGAGGTGATCGGGAACATCGACATTGGCGGTCCGGCGATGATCCGCTCTGCGGCCAAGAACCACGGGTTTGTGAGCGTAGTGGTGGATGTCGAGGATTACGCCGCGCTGTTGGATGAACTGGCCGCGCATGAGGGGCAAACGACATATGCCCTGCGTCAACGTTTGGCGCAAACGGCCTATGCGCGCACTGCGGCCTATGACACGGCGGTCAGTACATGGATGGCGGCGCAGGTAGGGGGGACGCCACGGCGGCGTACATTCGGCGGCACACTGGCGCAATCGCTGCGCTACGGCGAAAACCCGCATCAGGCAGCGGCATTTTACACCGATGGGTCGGCGCGTCCGGGTGTGGCCACCGCGCAGCAGCATCAGGGCAAAGAGTTGAGCTATAACAATATCAACGACACCGATGCGGCCTTTGAATTGGTGAGTGAATTTGACCCCGCGCAGGGCCCTGCCTGTGCGATCATCAAGCATGCAAACCCTTGCGGTGTGGCAACGGGCGCGACGCTGCTGGAGGCATATCGCCGCGCCTTTGATTGTGACCGCACCTCTGCCTTTGGCGGGATTATTGCGCTCAACCAGCCCCTTGATGCCGAGACTGCGCGGGAAATCACCGGCATTTTTGCCGAAGTCGTGATCGCGCCTGGGGTAGATGAAAGCGCAATGAGTATTTTTGGCCAAAAGAAAAACCTCCGGTTGCTGAGCACGGATGGGTTGGCGGACCCGACTGTTGCCGCATTGGCAGTCCGTCAGGTCTCTGGTGGATTCCTGGTGCAGGATAAGGACATCGGTCGCGTCTCTCCGGATGATCTGAGGGTTGTTACCAAGCGAGAGCCCAGCGAGCAGGAGATGGCGGATATGCTCTTTGCCTGGACGGTGGCGAAACATGTGAAATCCAACGCGATCATCTATGTCAAGGACGGTGCGACCGTCGGTGTGGGTGCCGGGCAGATGAGCCGCGTCGACAGCACGCGCATCGCCGGGCGCAAGGCGCAGGACATGGCCGAAGCGATGGGTTTGCCCGCGCCGCTGACGCAAGGGTCGGTCGTGGCGTCAGATGCGTTTTTTCCCTTTGCCGATGGGCTGATCACGGCGGCAGAGGCCGGTGCCACGGCGCTGATCCAGCCGGGCGGATCGATGCGCGATGATGAGGTCATCGCAGCGGCGGATGCGGCCGGGCTGGCGATGGTCTTCACTGGCATGCGTCATTTCCGCCATTGAGAAAGGAGCCCTGATGCGCGTGCTTGGCCTTGCCGCTCTGGTGGCATTCTTGATCGACCAGATCAGCAAATATTTAGTGATTCATGTGATGGAATTGTGGCGCATCCGCTCGATTGATGTCCTGCCGCCGGTGCTGAATTTTCGCTACGGCGAAAATCGCGGGATCAACTTTGGCCTGTTCAGCGACGGCTCCGACGCCAGCCGTTGGATTCTGATCGCCCTTGCGGTGGTCATATGTGTCGCAATTGTGATCTGGTCACGCCGCCATCCGCTTGGCAACTGGGCGCTGATCGGTGCCGGATTTCTGGTCGGGGGCGCGCTCGGGAATGTTCTGGACCGCCTGGTATACGGCTATGTCCTTGATTTTCTGAACATGTCCTGTTGCGGCATTAACAACCCGTTTGTTTTCAACCTTGCGGACGTGTTTATCTTCGCCGGTGCCATCGCGCTTGTGTTTTTAGCCCCCGACCCGGAAAAAACGCCCAAAAAAGGCCAGTGACATTCCCCCTGCGCATGGCGTATTAACGGGGTGTTCGCGAGGAGATCTGATATGAGCCGGATTCTGGCCCTCATTTTGATAACGGCAAGCCTCAGCGCCTGCGCCAATCAGGGCTTGCGCGATCTGCGATCGAATTCGCGCGGGCCGGATGAGTTCATCGTTGAACCAAAGGCCGAATTGCAAACACCTGCTGATTTGAGCGCTCTGCCCGTACCGACTCCGGGTCAGGGAAATCTCACGGATGTGAATCCCATCGATGATGCGGTGATCGCTTTGGGCGGCAGACCGTCCAGCGCCACGGGTATCCCCGCTTCTGATGGTGCGCTGGTCACAGCGGCAAGCCGATTTGGTGTGACCCCTGATATCCGGCAGGATCTGGCGCAGGCGGATGCCGATTTCCGCCGCCGTCAATCGCGTTTCACGCAGTACCGGCTGTTTCGTGAAGACCTTTATAATCGCGCCTACCGCAGCCAGCGGCTCAATGCTGAGGCCACCGCGGACAGTTGGCGCCGTGCTGGCGCGAAAACGCCGAGTTATCCGCCGCTGAATTAGCAGTTTGTCAATGCGCTGGCCTCACATTCGTGACAGCGCACTTGAACGCAACCTCTCGGGGCGTATCTCTAGACGCAAGCTTGCTCATTTTATTGCAAAAGGATGGATCATGTCCCGACTTTCGGTTTTTGTCACGCTCCTGGCATGCATTCCCGGTCTGCTGGCCGCTCAGGAGGAGGCGGTGACGACCTTCGTTCTGGACAATGGGATGCAGGTGGTTGTGGTTGAGGATCATCGCGCACCGGTGGTGCAACATATGGTGTGGTATAAGGCGGGCTCCGCGGATGAACCAAAGGGCTCCTCGGGGGTCGCGCATTTTCTGGAGCATTTGCTGTTCAAGGCAACTGATGATATGGAATCCGGAGAATTATCAGCGACCGTGGCGCGCAATGGCGGACGGGACAATGCGTTCACCTCTTATGATTACACGGCCTATTTCCAACGCGTTGCAGCGGATCGGCTGGAATTGATGATGCGGATGGAATCCGACCGGATGCGCAATATTCGGCTGACCGAAGAAAATATCGCCACCGAGCGCGATGTGATCATCGAGGAGCGCAACCAACGCACCGAAAATAGCGCCGGCGCTCTGTTTGGTGAGCAGTTGAGTGCGGCGCAATACCTCAACCACCGCTACGGCGTGCCGATCATCGGCTGGATGCATGAGATGCGCACGCTGGATATGGAAGATGCGCTTGGCTTCTATGAAATTTATTATTCGCCCAATAACGCCGTGCTTGTCGTATCCGGGGATGTAACGCCCGAAGAAGTACGCACCCTGGCGGAAAAATATTACGGCGTTATTCCGGCAAATCCTGACCTTCCCGAAAGGCTGCGGACGGAAGAGCCGCCGCAAACTGCCGAGCGTCGGTTGATTTTCCGCGATGCGCGGGTAGCGCAGCCCTATGTCAGGCGCTCCTATTTGGCCCCCGAGCGGGATGCAGGCGCGCAGGAAACAGCCGCCGCCCTGACCTTTCTGTCCGAAATTCTCGGAGGCGGCACGACCTCTTATCTGGCCGAAGCGTTGCAATTTGACACGCAGATCGCAACCTATTCCGCCGCCTTTTACAGCGGCGTGCGATTGGATGATACGACGTTCAATGTGATCGTTGTGCCCAGGCCGGACGTGAGCCTGCAAGAGGCTGAGGACGCAATGGATGCCGCTCTGGAGCAATTCATGATCGACGGTGTGGACCCTGAACAATTGGAACGGATCAAGCGGCAAATCCGCGCCGATCAGATCTATGCACGTGACGATGTAGACAGGATCGCCAACCGCTATGGGCAGGCGCTGACGTCGGGTTTGACGGTCGACGATGTGAAGGCCTGGCCCGATATTTTACAGGCGGTAACGGGCGAGGACATCATGCAGGCGGCGCGCGATGTATTTGACATGCGCGCCTCTGTGACGGGGTGGCTGATGCGCGAGGAGGTAACCCAATGATGCGTTTTATACTGTCTTTTGTCGCCGTTATCGGTTTGGCGCTACCGGCCGGCGCGGAGGTGGACATCAAGGAGGTGACCTCCGAGGCCGGCTTGACGGCCTGGCTCGTTGAGGATCATTCGATCCCCTTTGTCGCACTTGAAATTCGCTTTCGTGGAGGTGCGTCGCTGGATGCCCCCGGCAAACGCGGTGCCATCAACCTGATGACGGGTCTGCTTGAAGAGGGCGCGGCGCAGATGGATGCGCGTGGCTTTGCGCGTGCGACCGAGGATCTGGCGACCTCTTTTGGATTTGACGTCAGTGACGATTCCGTGGCCGTTTCGGCACGGTTTCTGACGGAGAACACAGAGGCATCCGTGGCATTGTTGCGTGCGGCCCTGCTGGAGCCGCGCTTTGATGAAGATGCGATCGAGCGGGTACGCGAACAGGTCCTGTCGGGCATCCGATCAGACGCAAAGGATCCCAACGATATCGCCCGGCGCGCGTTTGATGCGATCGTTTTTGGCACCCATCCCTATGGGTCCTCCCTGAGCGGGACGCTGGAGAGCGTGGCGGGGCTGACACGTGATGACCTGCTGGCAGCGCATGAGGCCGTGCTGGCGCGCGACAGGATTTACATCGGAGCGGTGGGAGATATCACGCCGGAGCAGTTATCGGTGGTGATGGATGCGTTGTTGAGTGATCTGCCGGAGACGGGCGCACCGATGCCGCCCATGGCAGAGGTGAATATTCCCGGTGGCATCACCGTGGTGCCCTTTGAGACGCCGCAATCTGTCGCATTATTCGGTCAGAAGGGGATCACACTGGAAGACCCGGATTACTTCACGGCCATTCTGCTCAATCAGGTTCTGGGCGGCGGGTCTTTTGAGAGTCGCTTGATGGATGAGGTGCGCGAGAAACGCGGGCTGACCTATGGGGTTTATTCATTTCTGGCTCCCAAGGACCTCGCGGCGACTTATCTGGGGTCGGTCAGTTCAGCCAATGACCGGATTGCAGAGGCCATTGAGGTCATCAAAACTGAGTGGGCGCGTGCCGCTTCAGAGGGCGTGACACAGACTGAACTGGATGATGCAAAGACGTTTATGACCGGGGCGTACCCGTTGCGGTTCGATGGCAATGGACCGATTGCGCAGATCATGGTGGGTATGCAGATGTCGGGCCTGCCGATAGATTATATCCCGACGCGAAATGACCGTGTGGAAGCGGTCAAGCTGGCGGATGTGAAGCGTGTGGCTGGCGCATTACTTGACCCGGAAGGGTTGCATTTCGTTGTGGTGGGCCAACCTGTCGGACTGGAAAACACGCCCGGCAATTAGGTCCATGTCGCTGTTAAGCGGAGGCGCTTGCGCGCCATGACATGTCCTCGGCCCTGCCGGGCCGAGTGTTGGCGCGGGTGGCGGGTGTCATTCGCCGTAAGGCACCCAGATGTTTTTGATTTCAGTGGCGGCTTGGAGGAATTCCTGGCCTTGGCGAGGTGTTCCCATCCAGTCGCGCGCAACCCCGTTATTGACCCATGTGCGTTTGAGGTTGCTGGCGCTGGCTTTCTCAATCTCTCGGCTGAGAGATTTCCGGCCGAAACACCAGACGGCGTCGATGTCCATGTGAGCGGCCATATGCGTTGCCACGTCGTCATGGGTGCCGGTGAGGATATTCACGACACCTGCGGGAACGTCGGATGTTTCTAGGATCTGTATGAAGTCCGTGGCGGCCAGCGGGAAGATTTCCGAGGCGCTCAGGATCACGCGGTTTCCCATGGATATTGCCGGTGCCAGGCAGGAAATCAGGCCGAGCAGGGGGGCCTCATTGGGACAGATGGCGGCGATGACGCCCACCGGTTCCTTCATCGCCAATGCCACGCCGCGGATGGGGACGCCGTGCACCTGCCCATCGTATTTATCGGCCCAGGCGGCATAGGTGAAGAGCCGGTTGATGGAGGTGTCAACTTCTTTGGCGCCGGAATTGCCGCCTTGCATATCATTAAGCCTTTGCGCGAACTCATCTGCACGGGCAGAGAGGTTTTCGGCGATAAAATAGAGGATTTGCGCGCGTAGATGCCCGGTGGTTCTGGACCAGCTCCTTGCGGCATGCGCGGCTTCTACCGCATTGCGCAGGTCCTTACGATTGGCGCGCGATACGTGAGCGAGCAGCGCGCCGGATTTGCTCCACACAGGCGCGGAGTAGCCGCCATCGGGGCGTGATTGTTTGCCGCCGATGTAGAGTTTGGCCGTCCGGTCGATTGGATCGAGGGGCGCATTTTTGCCGCGCGCGGCGGCGCGTTCTTTGAGAGGTTTCTTGCTGCCTTTTGGTCGCGTATAGCCTGCCAGTCCCTCCCAACCGCCTTCGCGTCCAAACCCGCTTTCGCGCACACCGCCGAACCCCGCCGCCGCATCCATCAGGTTGGTGCCGTTGATCCAGACGATTCCGCTGGCCAGTTTTGGGGCGATATCAAGCGCGAGGTTGATGTTTTCGCTCCAGACTGTCGCGGCGAGGCCATATCGGGTGTTATTTGCCAGCGCCACGGCGTCGGCGGGTGTCCGGAATGTTGTGGACACCAAGACGGGGCCAAATATCTCCTCCTGCATAAGCGGATCGGCCGGGTTCAATCCGGTGATCAACGTGGGGGGATAGAAGCTGCCTTCTGTGGGCAGGTCGGTTTTGGCCACATGCATCTGACCCGCAGCATTGGAGGCAACAAGGTCAGTGATCATCTTGAGCTGTGCGGGGTCGATGATGGCACCGACATCTATGCTTTTGTCCAGAGGATCACCGACGCGCAGCTTGTCCATGCGGGCGCGCAGTTTGGCATAAAACACGTCGGCCACCGGTTCGTGCACCAGAAGGCGGGACCCGGCGCAGCAGACCTGGCCCTGGTTAAACCAGATTGCATCGACCAGACCTTCGACCGCCGAATCCAGATCGGCATCGTCAAAGACGATATAGGGGGATTTCCCGCCTAGTTCCAACGTCAGGGCCTTGCCAGTCCCCGCGGTTGCTTCGCGGATGCGGCGACCCACGGCGGTGGACCCGGTGAAGGCGATCTTGTCCACATCCGCCGCGACGATCATTTCACCGACCGACCCATCGCCGGTCACGATGTTCACCACACCCTTGGGTAGGCCCGCCTGTTGACAGATATCGGCAAACAGCAAAGCGGTGAGGGGCGTATATTCGGCGGATTTCAGCACGACAGTATTGCCCATCGCCAGCGCGGGCGCAATTTTCCAGGCCAGCATCAGGAGCGGGAAGTTCCAGGGGATGATCTGACCGCAGACGCCAAGGGCTTCGCGGTCGGGCAGTTCGTCTTCCATCAATTGGGCCATGCCCGCGTGGAAATAGAAGTGGCGTTGGGCCAGCGGAATGTCGATATCGCGGCTTTCGCGGATGGGTTTGCCGTTGTCGAGGGTTTCCAGCACCGCAAAAAGGCGGCTGTGTTTTTGCAGCAGGCGCGCGAGGGCGTAAAGGAAACGCGCGCGTGCGTGCCCCCCCAGCCCGGCCCATTTGGGGTGCGCGCGTCGTGCGGCCTGCACGGCAGCATCGACATCGGCCTGCGTGGCTTGCGTCACCGCAGCAAGCATGTCGCCAGTGGCGGGGTTGCGGGTTTCAAACCCATTGCCGGGGGTGGTGAAGGTGCCATTGATGAAATGCCCGAAGGTCCTGTTGCGGGTGTCCAGCCAAGCCTGCGCCTCTGTCGCGCTTTCCGGTGCGGTCCCGTAATCCATCGTTTCAAAAATCTCAGAGATGGTCATGGCCTTGGGCCCTTTCAAATCGTGTCAGCTTGTCGGATGGCGATAGCTGGCGGAATAATTGCCGGTGACGTGATGTTCCAACTGGCGTTCGATATCCCCGAGCAGCGACGAGGCACCAAAGCGAAAGAGGTCGGGGCGCAGCCAACGGTCCCCCAATTCCTCCTTCATCATCGCCAAATAGGTAATCGCATCCTTGGCCTTGGAAATGCCACCTGCGGGTTTGTAGCCGACGCGAAACCCGCTGCGTTCATGATAATCGCGAATGGCGCGCACCATCACCAGCGTCACGGGCAGGGTCGCATTGACGCTTTCTTTGCCGGTTGAGGTCTTGATGAAATCCGCGCCCGCCATCATGCAGATCATCGAGGCGCGCGCCACATTGCGCAGGGATCCCAATTCGCCGGTGGCCAGGATCGCCTTGACATGCGCTTCGCCACAAGCCCGGCGAAAGGCGCACATCTCGTCATAAAGCGCCTGCCAGTGACCCGACAGAACATGGCGGCGCGAAATGACGATATCGATCTCGCCAGCTCCGGCTTTGACGCTTTCCTCGATCTCGGCAAGGCGCAGATGAAACGGCGACAACCCTGCGGGGAACCCCGTGCTGACCGCAGCGACCGGGATGCCGGAGCCCTCCAGCGCACGCAACGCGGCGGGGATCATGTCGTGATAAACACAGACCGCTCCCGTGGTGATCGGCCCCATGCCCAGAGCATCCAGCAGCGGTTGTGCGACGGGTTGGCGCGCCTTGGCACAAAGCCGCGCAACGCGATCGTCGGTATCATCCCCGGATAATGTCGTGAGGTCGATACAGCTCACGGCACGCAATAACCATGCCGCCTGATGTTGCTTCTTGACGGATCTGCGGGCGGGCAGGCTCGTGGCGCGCCGTTCAATGGCGGATGTATTGGCCTGGAGGCCGCGCACCCAGTCCATATCCAACGCCATCCCGGGATTTCTGGGTTCGGTGACCTGTGGCAATTGGTGACGGGTGCCGTCAACTTGTTGTGTCTCGGTCTGACTGAGCATGGCGGCGTCCTCATCGATCATCGGGGCAAATTCGCACGGGTTGCACGGCATGGCAAGCAGAGCCCCTTGCGGGTCCTGCGACGGTCGGTAACAGGGCGGGCGGATGATTATAGCCACGTGGGTCCGTCGATTTCTGGATTTTGTATGTATTTTAGTAAAAAGGCCGAGAAAGCCAGTTTGCTTTTGCGAATTAGTCGCATTTGGGTTGACATTTTGCGAATGACTCTCATGTTCAATTTCATGAAAGATAAAACCAACACCACTTTTCTAAACCGCCGCGCCGCTATCACAGGACTGGGCGCTGCGTTTCTGCTGGGCCATGTACGCCCCTTGCAGGCCGCCGCCGCGCAAATTTCCGTCGTCGCGACAACGGGGATGATCGCGGACGTCGTGCGCCAAGTGGGGGGCGATCTGGTATCGGTAAAGGCTCTGATGGGGCCGGGTGTCGATCCGCATGCCTACCGGCAGACCCGCAGTGACATTGTCGCCATGACGCGCGCCGACATTGTTTTGTGGCATGGTCTCTATCTGGAGGCCCAGATGGAGCGGTTTTTTGAAGATCTGAGCCGAAAGGGCCGGGTCGTGCCGATTGCAGAGGGCGTATCACAGGATCTGCTTGTGTCTCATGCTGATTATGAGGGTCGCTATGATCCGCATATCTGGATGGACCCGATCCTGTGGCGCGATGTCGTCGTGGCGATCCGGGATGAGTTGAGCGTGTTTCACCCCGAGCATGCGGCGCAGTTCAAGACCAATGCTGATACCTTCCTGATGGAACTCGACGCATTGGCAGATTACGCGGTGGCGTCGCTCGCCAAAATACCGCGCGACAAGCGTGTTTTGCTGACGGCCCATGATGCCTTCAGTTATTTCGGGCGCGCCTATGATTTCGAAGTGATCGGGATTCAGGGCATCTCAACCGAAAGCGAAGCCGGGCTCAATCGCATATCCGAATTGGTCGATTTGCTGGTTACCCGCGACATTGGTGCCGTTTTTGTCGAAACCTCGGTCTCTGATCGAAACATGCGCGCCCTCATCGAGGGGGCCGCCGCGCAGGGTCATGCGGTGTCCATCGGCGGGTCGCTTTATAGCGATGCGATGGGACAGGACGGAACCTATGAGGGGACCTATCTGGGCATGATCGACCACAATGTAACCACCATCGCGCGGGCTCTGGGTGCTGATGTGCCCCAGAGTGGCCGTCTGGGTCGATTGGGATTGGAGAGCTGAGATGGCAATTGCACTGGCAACACGCGAGGGTTTAGCTGACGCAGACGATATCCGCACCACAAGCCCTTTGGCTGTGCGCGGATTGACCGTCTCCTATGGCCAGAAACCGGCGATTTTTTCGGTGGATATGACGGTCGTGCCCGGTGCGATGACCGCCATCATCGGTCCAAACGGGGCCGGTAAATCCACCTTGCTCAAGGCCGCGCTGGGGCTGCTTAAACCGCTCGCAGGGCAGACGACCATTTTTGGCAAACCGGTCGCGCAATGCCGTGACCGGATCGCCTATGTGCCGCAACGTGCCAGTGTGGATTGGGATTTTCCGACGCGGGTGATCGACGTGGTACTGATGGGGCTTTACCGCCAGCTTGGCCTTCTGGGTCGCGTGCGCGCGGCCCATCGCAGTAAGGCAATCGCCTGCCTGGCCCGTGTCGGCATGGAGGATTTCGCGACGCGCCAGATCGGCCAGCTTTCGGGTGGTCAGCAACAGCGCGTTTTTCTGGCGCGGGCATTGGCGCAGGATGCGGATCTCTACCTGCTGGACGAACCCTTTGCGGGTGTCGATGCCGCCACCGAAAAAGCGATCATCTCGGTCCTGAAATCATTGCGCGATGCCGGTAAGACCGTGGTCGCGGTGCATCATGACCTGAGCACGGTGCGCGAATATTTTGATCACGTCTACCTGATCAATACGCGGTTGGTGGCCGCAGGATCAGTCGAGGACGCCTTCACCGAGGACAACCTGCAAGCGGCCTATGGCGGGCGTCTGGCTGGCACTCAGATGGACCAGTTGAACGGCACGCTGGGCTAGGGGATGATCCTGGATGCGCTGTCCTTGCAACTGGGGTACAACGCCACCCTCGTGACGCTGGGCGCGATGCTTTTGGGTATGGCGGCGGGCGTGGGTGGCACGTTTTTGTTCCTGCGTAAACGCGCGCTTGTGAGTGATGCGATTTCCCATGCGACCCTGCCGGGGGTAGCGATTGCCTTCATGATCATGGTCGCTTTTGGCGGGGATGGGCGCAACCTGATCGGCCTGCTGACGGGCGCGGCGATCTCGGCGGCTTTCGGTCTTCTCTGCGTCAGCTGGCTCAGCACCCGCACGCGATTGGCCGAGGACGCTGCGATTGGGGCTGTGCTGTCGGTATTCTTTGGCATGGGTATTGTCGGGTTGACGGTGATACAGGGCATGACCTCCGGCCAACAGGCTGGATTAGAAGGGTTTCTGCTCGGCTCCACGGCCGGAATGCTGCGCTCTGACGCTTTGGTCATCGCCGTGTCTGCGGCGCTGACCCTGGTGTTGGTCATGATGTTGCGCCGCCCTCTGACGCTGGCCTCCTTTGACCCGGATTATGCGGCGGCCAGCGGGCAGAACGTGGCGCGCACCGATCTGGCGATGATGGGGATCGTGCTGGCCGTGACGGTCGTGGGGATCAAGATCGTCGGTCTGATCCTGATCGTAGCCCTGTTGATCATTCCGCCCGTAACCGCGCGTTTCTGGACCGACCGAACCGATCATGTGATCCTGATTTCCGGCCTGCTTGGCGGGGTTGCGGCTTATGTCGGGGCGTCGCTCTCGGCGGCGCTGCCAAACCTTCCGACCGGGCCTATCATTGTTTTGACTGGTTTTGCCTGTTTTCTGGTCTCGCTGTTGCTCGCTCCCAGGCGCGGTGTGCTGGCGGCAGTGCTGCGACATCGCAAATTCCAGCGACGCGTTCATTTGCGACAGGGCTTGCTCGCCTTGGCGCAGGGGCAGCCCATATACGAAAAACTGACACTGCGCCTTTTGCGCCGCGAAGGCTATGCGCTGCCGGATGGTGTGGCGACCCAGGAAGGCCGGGGCCGCGCGGGCAGAGCGCTGCTCGATGAGACGCGCTGGCAATTGATCCGGCGGGATCCCAGCTTTGAGGCCGCCGCCGCCCATTACGACGGGTTGACGCCGATTGAGCGCGTGTTGACCCCGGATCAGATCACCGAAATTGATAGCCGGATTCCGGCGCCGCAGGGGGTTCACCCATGAGTGGTGCCGAATTTGTGCCGTTGTCGCTGACCCCTTTGCTGATCGGCATCTGCGTGGCCATCGCATGTGCACTGCCCGGAAACTTTCTGGTGCTGCGCCGCCAGGCTCTGATCGGTGACGCGATCAGCCATGTCGTGTTGCCCGGTATCGTGGTCGCCTTCCTTATCACCGGTGTGATTGCGGCCTGGCCGATGCTCTTGGGGGCCGCCGGAGCCGCTATTATCGCGGTTGCCGCCATCGAGGCCATCCGGCGTTTGGGAAAGATCGAACCGGGCGCTGCGATGGGCGTGGTTTTCACAACCATGTTCGCAGGCGGCGTGCTTCTGCTGGAGCAATCGGACACATCATCGGTGCATCTGGACGTGGAACACGCCCTTTTCGGCAATCTCGAAAGTCTGATCTGGCTGGACGCGACGGGATGGCGGTCGTTGCTTGATCCACAGGCCTTGCGCGGTCTGCCGGTTGAACTGGCGCGGATGGCGGGCGCTATGCTGGTGGTCGCGACGTTTACGTTTTTCTTCTGGCGACCGCTGAAAATCTCCACTTTCGACGAGGGTTTCGCACAGACGATAGGCATGCGCACGCAGCCGCTTGGCCTGGCGCTGGTCATCGTTTCAGCCGTCGCTGCGGTCGCAGCTTTTGACGCCGTGGGCAGCATCATCGTCATCGCCATGTTCATCTGTCCCCCCGCGGCCGCGCGTCTGATGACCAACCGGCTCGAACATCAGGTGGCCTGGTCCGTCTTGTTTGCGGCCCTGGCGGCGGTGTTTGGGTATGTCGCGGCCGGATATGGCCCGATCTGGCTGGGACATGGCTCCTCTGTCTCTGCGGCGGGCATGATTGCAACTGTATCAGGGGTTATCCTTGCACTGGCTGCCCTCTGGGCCCCGCATCGCAAGCGAGGCGGTGACGCGATGCACACCGGCAGCGATACAACACCGTAAGGTGGGCTTTCAGGCCACCTTTGCCGCCGAAATCGGGTTTCAGAATCGCAGCGTACCATGCTATACTTAGCGGTATGGTCTCTCTCAACCCCAATATAAGCGAAACGCGCCCCGTCATTCGTCAGTTGGACGAAGGTACCGTCAATCGGATCGCTGCTGGTGAAGTCGTCGAGCGGCCGGCCTCTGCGGTCAAGGAACTAGTTGAAAACGCGCTCGATGCAGGGGCCCGACGCATCAGCATCGATTACGCGGATGGCGGCAAGACCCTGATCCGGGTTCAGGACGATGGGTGCGGTATGCTCGCCAGCGATCTGCCGCTTGCTCTATCGCGCCATGCGACGTCCAAAATCGACGGTTCCGACCTTCTGGACATTCACACCTTTGGATTTCGCGGCGAAGCCCTGCCGTCACTTGGGGCCGTTGGCAAACTCACGATCGCCAGCCGCGCCGAAGCTGCTGAAGGGGTCGAAATTTCGGTAAAAGGCGGCGTCACATCGCCCACCAGACCCGCCGCGCTCAACAAAGGTACGACCGTCACGCTGCGCGATCTGTTTTACGCCACACCTGCACGGTTGAAATTCCTGCGCACGGACCGCGCCGAAGCACAAGCCATCACGGATGTCATCAAACGTCTCGCCATGGCTGAACCTTTCGTGCAATTCACCTTGCGTGATGTGTCAAAGGACGGCGAGGGCCGCGTCCTTTTCAAGGCAGACGGCGAACAGGGCGATATGTTTGATGCCCTGCACGGTCGTTTGGCCTGTGTCATGGGGCGCGATTTTGCGCAAAACGCCCTGCCCATCGACGCGCTGCGCGACGGGTTGCACCTTACCGGTTATGCGGCCTTGCCGACCTATTCGCGCGGGTCTGCGGTTGCGCAATATCTCTTTGTGAACGGGCGTCCCGTGCGGGATAAATTGCTGGTGGGCGCGCTGCGCGGCGCCTATTTTGATTTCCTGAGCCGGGATCGGCACCCGGCGGCGGCGCTCTTTATCGATTGCGATCCAACGCTTGTGGACGTCAATGTGCATCCGGCAAAATCGGAGGTGCGTTTCCGCGATCCCGGCCTTGCGCGCGGATTGATCGTCTCTGCGCTGCGCCACGCGCTGGCCGAGGCCGGGCATCGCGCCTCCTCAACGGTTGCTGATGCAACCTTGGGAGCGATGATCCCGGAACCCACAGGCGCGCGCATTTACCAGATGGACCGGCAACCAGGCAGGTCCGCAGCACCCAGTTTTCAGGAAACCGCGCCTGTCTGGGGGCGGATCGAAGAGCCCGCACCTTTGACTGATGTCGAAGAGATCCCCGATTACCCCTTAGGTGCGGCGCGGGCTCAGGTGCATGAAAACTACATCATCGCCCAGACCAAAACGGGCATGGTTATCGTGGATCAGCATGCCGCCCATGAACGTCTGGTCTATGAAAAGCTCAAACGCCAGATGGCCGAGAACGGTGTCGCCCGCCAAGCCCTGCTGATCCCCGAAATCGTGGAGCTTTCCGCGCAGGATTGTGCAAGGCTTATGGCCATCGCCGACGCGCTTGAGAAATTTGGTTTAGGGATTGAACTATTTGGTGGAAATGCGGTTGCGATTCGCGAAACACCGGCAATTCTGGGTCAGGTTGACGCAAAGGGTATGGTGCTCGATATTCTCGATGAGTTGGAAGATGAAAGCAGCAGCACCCTGGTGCAAGCGCGCATCGAGGCGATCCTGAGCCGCATCGCCTGTCATGGGTCGATCCGCTCGGGCCGCCTCATGCGCGGCGAAGAAATGAACGCGCTGTTGCGCGAGATGGAGGCTACGCCGCATTCGGGGCAATGCAACCATGGTCGCCCGACCTATGTCGAGTTGAAACTGAGCGACATTGAGCGGCTGTTTGGCCGGACATGATTGAGCTCTTCGGCCAGACTTACACGATGGACGACCCTGTCGTTATCGCGGCGTTGGTGGTGGCGGGATTGGTCGCATTGCTTTTCCTGCTCCTCATTCTGGCGGTGCGCGCCGCGGGACAGGCGGCACGGATGTCGGCACCGCTGGCCCAGCAGATCGGCATGCTGGGCCAGCACGTGCAGCAGTTGGGTGCGGGGCAGGAGCAGTTGCGCGGTGGGCTGCAAATGGTATCGGACACACAGGCCACAGCGCAAACCCAGGTGATCCAGACCGTGGAGGCGCGTCTGGCCACGGTGCAACAACAGATGCAGGACCGTCTGGCGGATAACGCGTTGCGCTCGGCGCGCTCGCTTGCCGAGATGCAGGAGCGCATGAAAGAAGCGCTGCACGGCTCTTCCAAACAGACGACGACCTCATTGACGCAATTGCAGGAACGCCTCGCGGTCATCGATAAGGCGCAGGATAATATCACCAAACTCTCCGGCGATGTACTGTCCCTTCAGGACATCCTGAGCAACAAGCAGACGCGCGGGGCCTTTGGCGAAATCCAGCTGCATGACATCGTGTCCAAGGCCCTGCCGAAGGATAGTTTTTCGCTCCAGCATACGCTCAGCAACGGCAAGCGCGCCGATTGTCTGATCCACCTGCCTAACCCGCCCGGACCGATCGTGATCGACAGTAAATTTCCATTGGAGGCCTATGAGGCCCTGCGCGCGGCCAAGACGGAGTGGGACCTCAAGGAAGCGGCGGCCAAGATGAAGGTTGCGGTGCTCAAGCATATCAAGGACATCTCGGATAAATACATTCTGGAGGGGGAAACCGCCGATGGGGCGTTGATGTTTCTGCCCTCGGAAGCGGTTTATGCGGAGCTGCACGCGAATTTCCCGGAACTGGTGCGCAAGGGGTTTGACGCGCGGGTCTGGATCGTGTCACCGACCACCTGCATGGCCACGCTCAACACGATGCGGGCGATCCTAAAAGACGCCCGGATGCGCGAACAGGCCGGGGCGATCCGTTCGGAATTGTCCAAACTGGTGGCGGATGTGGACAGGTTGGGCGCGCGCGTCGGCAATCTGGACCGTCACTTTTCGCAGGCCTCAAAGGACATCGAAGAGATCAAGATCAGTTCGGACAAAGCAGGTAAACGCGCCCATCGCCTCGATAATTTCGATTTCGAGGAATTGTCGCCTGATGAGGTCGCCGCTGCTGTGCCGCTGAGCAAACTGGGGCCTTAGCCGCGATAATCGCCCGTGATCCGACCCGGCGTCTGACCAGGACGCATTTCAACTCAGAGCTGCCAGCCCCCATAGAGGGGGTGGTTATCGCAAAGCGGTAAATTGACGGTCTGACCGCTGCGCGCAGCGTGATAGATCGCAGTGACCAACGCGATGGATGCCCGCCCCTCTTCAAGGGTGACGGCGGTGCTGGCCCGGCCCGCCAACTGATCCGAAATTGCCGCGAAAAACCCCTCATACCCGATGGGTTCCGACCCCAATTCGGCCAGACAGGCATCAATTTGAGGCTGATGGTCGGGATTTCGAGCGGTGAACGACCAGGGCGCGGCTCCGGGCGCATAGGGGGCTGTTCCTGATGTTGCGGTCAAACGCTCAAACACCAGGCGGATGCGCGTTTCATCCCGCGCGGCCCCCAATGTGATGCTGCTCGTGGCCAGAGCACCGTTGGCCAATCTGAAACTGATCGCCGCGCAGTCTTCGGTCTCGATAGGGTTCACCCGTGTTGTCGTCATCGCGCCGACCGAGGCGACAGGGCCCATGAAATGGGTCATCAGGTCGTGGTTGTGGATGGCATGGCCCAGAACCGCACCGCCCTGTTCTCCCGCCCATGTCCCACGCCAGGGCACCGCATAATAATCAGCGCCGCGCGACCAATGGGTCTCGATTGCGCCAACCTGCGGTTGTCCGGTGAGCCCGGCAGCGATCAGGCCGCACAATTGCGCCAAGGGTGGACCCCAGCGGTATTGAAAGACCGGGAACACCTGCTTTTGGTTCAGCTGTGCCGCCGTGCGGAGCCGGTCGACATCAGCCAGCGATGTGGCCAATGGCTTTTCGCAGATCACATGCTTGCGGGCTTCAAGGGCTCGAAGCGCGACCGGGACATGTAAATGCGGCGGGAGGCAGATATCAATAACATCCACCTCTGGCGCGTCCAATGCCGCTTGCAGGTTGTCCGAAACCTCGAAGGTATCACCCTGCCGCAGGCTTTCTGCGCGGGCCTCGTCCTGATCGACGATCCGTGTGACGTCAAACGTGTCGTGTAATTTGCGATAGGCTGCGAGATGTTCACGCCCAATCCCCGCGCCAAGGATCGCAACGCGGATCACCATTGGGGGCCTTCCGCGACCGTTTGGATCTGTATCGCCAGCGACATCACAGTGAAACATCCTTTTAGGTCATTACCGTTTCGCTTTTGTACTGAATATCACGCAGCACCCATGCGAAATAGGGAAAACCTGACCTGCTTACCTCGTATTTTTTGCCACACCGTCCCGGTTCATCAAAGGGAAATGATCACGGTGCACCGCGTCGCCGCCAGCGATGAATTGCACAATTCGATCTATCCCTGCGCGCTTTATTGTGGCGCGTTTTTGGTCGCCGGGCGGGGCATGCCCTCCCGCGAGCGGTGGGCGCACAGCACGCACGTAACCACGGCCTGCGTCAGTGCTGAGCGGCAATCTGGGATCCTGGTTGGTGTCTTTGCGTGCCGTCGCCACCGTACCAGTGCGGCCAGACTCGCCGTTTGCGCCACGCGCGCAGATCACCGCCTCGGGTGATACAGCGGTTTGAAGCGGATCGGTGCGAAAGACTTCCGCGGGCTCATGCTGGGATGATCGCACCGCGATACTGCACCACGCGGGAGGCGCAGTCATGGCCCGCTTTCAGCGCGACCTGTTGAGATTTTCCCGCAAGAAGTGCACCGAGATAGCCACCGTTGAAACTGTCGCCTGCGGCGGTGGTATCCACGACGTTTGCTGCGGGCGCATAGGTTTGATCGACCGCTTCGCCCAGTGACAAAGGTCCCAGCCCGCCACGCTTCAAAGCACCTTGTGCGGCTCCCGCTGCAAACCGCGCGGCGACCGTTTCCGCGCTTTCCTCAAAGAGGGCCATCTCATCGTCAATGGACGGCAGCGCGATATCGGCGAGAGACCAAAGCGCGCGGGTGATCTGCCGCGCCGTGGTGGCATCCTCCCAAAGTCGGGGCCGGTAATTGCTGTCATAAGCCACGCGCGCGCCGGTTTCCTGCAACCAGCCCATCAGCGCCAGGCGCACCTGTTGTGGCAGGATGGCCATGGTAATCCCCGATAGATACACGACGTCATATGGCGCAAGTATTGAGAAATCATACTCCTCGCCAACCTGAAACATCTGACGCGCGGCAGAGGCATTGCGCCAATAGGTAAAGGCCCGTTCCCCGGCTTCATTTGTGGTTATCGCGTAGAGGCCGGGTGATTTGCCAGTGATCACACGGATATTGTCGCAGCCGATATTTTGGGCGGCAATGAAACCCATGATCTTTGTCGAGAACGGATCGTCGCCCAGGCAGGTGACATAATCCACCGCAATATCCGGGGCCGCGCGTTTGAGGTAAATGGCGGTGTTGAGCGTGTCTCCGGCCACGCCGACCTGCGCCTCAGCTTCGTTCATGGAAAGCTCAATCATGGCTTCACCGATACAGGCAACCCGCATTATTTCTGTTCCCTTTTCCAGATGATCAAGCCTGAAACAACGATGATCATCGCGCCCATGATTGTCCATTGATCCGGCACATGATGAAAGACCAGATAGCTGAGGATCGACAGGTAAATCATGAATGAATAGGTGTAGGGCATCAGCGTGTTCGCCGTGCCGAAGCGATGCGCATTTGTCAGCAATTGATGCCCGGCCCAGCCGAAGATACCCAGGCTGATCAGCACCGACCAATCCAGCAGGTTGTCCGGCCATTGCCATGCCCAGATCGCCATGGGTAACATCACCGCCGTGCCCAGTGCGCCCATGTAAAACTGCATGGTTTCGGTTGCGACCACGCCCGCGAGTTTACGGGTCATGATCGAATAGAGCGCGAGGCTCAGCGCATTGAACAAGGGCAGCAGCATGGCGATATGGAAGGCCTCGCCAAAGGGGCGGATGACCACCAGCACCCCTGCAAATCCCAGCAGTATGGCGAACCAACGCCATGGCCCCACCCGTTCTCCAAGTAAAGGGCCCGATAAGGCACAGACGATCACGGGGCTGGAGAACATGATCGCCGCCGTCACCGTCAGCGGCAGGAAATTCAGCGCATAGAAGTTGGACAAGGTCGCCGTTACCAGAAGCAAAGCGCGGCTGAGCACCTGCCACAGATGCCCGGTCTGAAACCGGTCGCGTGTCATGCCGCCCTTTGCGATCACGGCGATGGAAATCACGAAATGCCCGGCATATCGCATGAAAGCCAGTTGAAAGGCGGAAAAACCCGCGATCACCAGCCATTTGGCCCCGGTGTCGACCAGCGAAAACAAAAACCACGCGCCCAGCATCAATACGATGCCGAAATGGGGTCGATCCTCCAGCAGACCCGCGGTGACGGCCATGTTACGTGCTCATTTTCTGGACATAGAAATCGACCATTTCACTGACCATCTTCTCACCATGA